>JANXXJ010000193.1 GCA_025350665.1 Gemmatimonadota bacterium
CCGTTGGGGCGGGCTTACGCCCGCCCTTACGGGATCCCGGAGAATCGGGGACCGGGTCGAGAAGACCAAAGTTGGCGTTCATCGGCTGGAAGTGCTTGGGATCCGCCTCGGCCAGATACCGGTAGAGGCCGCCCAGCATGGTCGTCGGCGGGGGCACGGCAACGGGCCGGCCGGTCAGCGCCCGATGAAGATTGATGCCCGCCAGCAGCCCTGTGCCTAACGACTCCGTATACCCCTCGACCCCGGTCAACTGCCCGGCAAAAAACAGGGGGGCGTCGCCCGGCCGGGTGAGCCCCGGCCCCAGCGTGGCCGGACTGTTCAGGTACGAGTTCCGGTGGATGCTTCCGTATCGGAAGAACTCGGCCGACCCCAGACCCGGAATCATCCGGAAGACCCGTTGCTGCTCCGGGACCCGAAGACGGGTCTGGAACCCCACCAGGTTCCACATCTGCGCCGCTCGATCCTCCCGGCGAAGCTGCACGACGGCAAACGGCCGCCGCCCGGTCCGGGGATCCTCCAGGCCGACCGGCTTCATCGGCCCGAACCGGAGCGTTTCCGCCCCCCGCTTGGCCATCTCCTCGACCGGAAGGCAGCCTTCGAAGTACGGGACCTCGTCGAACGCGTGGCCGGAGAACTGGTCGGCGGCGGTGAGGGCCTCGATGAATCCGCGGTACTGCGCCTCGTCCATCGGCGCATTCAGGTAATCATCGCCGTCGCCCTTCCCGTACCGGGACATCGCATACAGCACCGCATGATCGAGACTGTCGGCCGAGACGATCGGCGCGATGGCGTCATAGAACGCCAGTGAGCCGACCCCGAATTCTGCGGCGATCGCGGACGCCAGTCGAGGCGAGGTGAGCGGTCCCGTGGCGACGATCCCGGGCCGAGGCAGTTCGGCCGCCTCGGCCTCAACGACACGGATCAGCGGATGACTCCGGACCCGCTGGTCCACCGCGGCGGAGAACGCCTCCCGATCGACCACCAGCGCGGAGCCGCCAGGAACCCGGGCCCCATCGGCTGCCTCGAGCAGGATGCTCCCCAGCGCCCGCAATTCCGCCTTGAGCAGGCCGTGGGCATTGGCCGTCTCGACCGACTTGAACGAGTTGCTGCAGACCAGCTCGGCCAGCCGGCCAGTCTGGTGCGCCGGCGTCCGGACCGCCGGACGCATCTCGTGGAGGGACACCTCGACGCCGCGTTCAGCCAGCGCCCAGGCCGCCTCAGAGCCGGCGAGCCCCCCGCCTACGACTGTGGCGCGAAGGGTCATGACCACCCCGCTCGCTCTCGAGCCACGGCCAGCAGCCGGTCAGCGACTTGCTCCGCCGTCAGGCCGGTCACCTCCACATTCGCCGTGGCTTTCCGGTAGAACGGATCTCGCTGCACGGCGAGATCGGCCATCCGGCTCTCCTGATCCCCGCCTTGAAGCAGCGGACGGGATCGATCGCCGCGCAGCCGTTCCGCCGCGGCGCCGGGGTCGATCGCCAGCCACACCGTGACCGCGATCCCGGCGATTGCCTCGAGATTGCCTGGCTGCGCGGCCCAGCCCCCCCCGGGGGCGATGATATGCGGGGGCAACCCCATGGCCTGCAGCACCGCCCGCCGCTCCCGGTCACGAAAAGCCGGCTCGCCTTCCTCGGCGAAAAGTTCAGCCACCGTCAGGCCGGTGGCCCGCTCGATCATCGGATCGACGTCGGTGCAGTGGGTGCCGAGCCGGTCGGCCACGAGACGGCCGACGGTGGATTTACCCGAGCCGGGGAGGCCGATCAACACCAGGTGTTTTGGCACGTCAGCCCTCGCCGAGCGACGTCCAGCGGGCGCCCAACGCCGCGAGATAGCCGGCCTGATTGCGCTTGAACTCGGCCATCGAATCGCCGCCGAACTTTTCGAGCATGGCGTCCGCCAGAACGATCGCCACGAGTGCTTCGGCGATGACACCCATCGCCGGAACCGCCGTGACGTCGGACCGCTCGCTCTGGGCCTGCGCCGGCGCCTGGGTGACCAGATCGACCGTGGGAAGAGGGGCCATGAGTGTGGAGATCGGCTTCATCCCGATCCGGATCACCAGTGGTTCACCCGTGGTCATGCCACCTTCGAGCCCGCCGGCATTGTTGGTGTAGCGACGGAAGGCGCCCCGGCCGTCCAGCGCCGGCCCTGACTCGATCGGGTCGTGAACGGCCGAACCCGGACGGCGCGCCGCCTCGAACCCAAGCCCGATCTCGACACCCTTCACCGCGGGGATCGACATCAGCATGCCGGCGAGCCGGCCATCGAGTTTCCGGTCCCAGGCAACGTGGCTCCCAAGACCCACGGTCACGCCGTCGGCCACGACCTCGACTTCGCCGCCCAGCGTATCACCGGCCCGCTTGGCCTCGTCAATTCGGGCCATCATCCGAGCCTCGGCGGCGGCATCCAGAACCCGAACCGGCGACCGGTCGGCCGCGGCGTTGAGCAGTAGCGGGCGAGGAGTCGGAACCTTGGCCGCGATCCCGCCGAGCGACACCACGTGGCTTCCAATCTCGACCCCGCACTCGGCCAGCAGTCGTTTCGCAACCGCGCCGACCGCCACCCGGGCCGCTGTTTCCCGGGCACTGGCTCGTTCAAGAATGTCCCTGGCGTCCAGGCGATCGTACTTGAGCACCCCGACCAGGTCTGCGTGCCCCGGGCGCGGCCGCGTTACCCGGCGCCGGCGAACCTCGCCTTCACCCTCAGCCGCCATCACGTCGGCCCAGTTCTCCCAGTCCCGGTTGCGGATCAGGAGAGCGATCGGAGACCCCAAGCTCTCCCCCGCCCGAACCCCCGACAACCACTCAACCGCGTCAGCCTCGATCTTCATCCGGGCACCCCGGCCGTATCCCTGCATCCGCCGGGCGAGCTCGTGGTCCACAGCGGCAGCATCCAGCGCCAGGCCAGCCGGAACGCCCTCGACGATGGCGATCAAGGCCTTCCCGTGGGATTCCCCGGCGGTCATGAAACGAAAGTGCATGGGGGGAAATTAGGCGGATGGCTGGGTGGCCGGATAGGCGAGGGATGGATGGACGGACGCAGCGGGCGTAAGGTACTCGCGCCCCTCAGCCCAAGGTCCCACGATGAAACGCGTCTGGATGCTCCCCGTTCCGGGCCACTACCAGCCCGAAACCGCCTCCGTGGCCCACCGTGGGGCTGCCTGGCTCATCAACCCGGTGGAACGCCCCAGACGACCTGAGCGGCCTCCGGTGCCGGATAGCCGACCGGGGCCGACTCTTTCGAGCCGGCCCCGGAGGGTTTGAAAGGGAACGGGACGAGCGGTCCCCCTCGGGTTAGTTCTCTGGCGTCTGGTCGTCGACGATCCGCGGGGTGACCAGGATGATCAGGTCTTTCCGGTTTTCGGTGTTCGAGGTGAAGCTGAACAGGCTGCCGATGAGCGGGAGGCTCGAGAGCAGCGGGATGCCGGTCTTGGAGCGGGTCACGGTGGTGACCGTAAGGCCGCCGATGACGGCAGTTTCACCGTCCGCGACCAGGATTTCGTTCTGGGTGTGCTGCTTGTCGATGCTGAAACCGAGATCCGCGGCCGACAGCGTCTTCACGGCCGAACGTTCGGTTTCGATGTTCAAGACCACCTGGCGATTGTTGGTGACGTGCGGCGTCACATTCAGCTTGATGCCGACTTCCTTGAACTGCACCGTGGCGCGGGGCTGCTGACCGGCGCCGCCGCCCAGAGAACTCGCGTCGACGACGCGAAGCGGAATTTCTTCACCCACGAGCAGGGACGCCTTCTTGTTGTCCTTGGTCGTGATCACCGGCTCGGTCTGGACGTCGGTGAGATCGACCCGTTCGAGCGCCGACAGAAAGCTGGTCAGCGAGAATCCGCCGAGCGCGATCGAGTAGGTCAGGTCGAGTGCCGAGGAGGCGATGAAGGCATCGGCGTTGGCAATCGCGGAGATCGCATTGCCGCCGAGGTCCACCACGTTGATGCCCGGGAGGTACGGTTCGCCGTCCTTCTTCGGGTCGCCGCGCTGCAGCACCTTGTTGTAGAACTGGTTGCCGGTCGCGAGATCGTACTTGAAGCCGAGCTGCTCGACGTCGGTCCGGTCGACGAAGATGATCTTCGCCTGGATCGCAATCTGGGGCGGCCGAATGTCGAGACCGGTCACGAAGTCCCGGATGCCCGGGATCTGCGACCGTGACTCACTGATGATGAGCGAGTTGGAACCGGTGTCGGCCACGACGGAGCCGCGCTTGCTCAGCACGCCCTTCACGGTCCCGACCATGTCGCCGGCGCTGGCATAGTTGATCTTGACGATGGCGGTTTCCCGCGGCTCGAGCGAATCGATCGCCGCCAGGGTTTCCGGCGCGTCGACGCGAAGGATGCCACCTTCGACTTCCTGAACCGAGAGACCGTAGGCGCCGAGGATCGCCTTGAAGGCGTCCGGCCACGGCTTGTCACGGATCTCGGCCGTGACCTTCACATCGATCGACTTGCCCAAGATGATCGACCGTCCGCTGATGGCCTGGAACCCGGCGATCACGTCCTGGATGCTGGCGTTGTCCCAGCTGACCGTGAGGCGCGGCTCCTGCCGCTGCTGCGCCGGCGTATAGAGCGGGCGAACCGCGCCGATCCCGCGCAGTTCCCTGGCCGGGGCCGTCGTCGGCTCTTCGATCGCCGTTTCGACCGGCTCCACCACGACGGCCTTGGTTGCCAGGCGCGACGCGGGACGGGTCACGGACTGCCGCGCCTCGACCGGCTTGGCGTCGGGCTGGTCGGCGGCCGCCATGGGCGCTACCGAGCCGGTCGACCAGGCCATGAACGACTGGTCGGCGCCAAAGGCGACATGAACCCCGTCGTCCTTCTGCTCGACCGTGTAGGGCTTGAGGCGGTCCATGACGAGCACCACCCGAACGGTGCTTTCATTGACCTGGCGGACCCGCATCCCGACTACGCCGGCGCGATTGACGCCGTCGTAGCCCGATTTGAAGTCCGCCGGGAGCACAGCACCGTTCAGGTCGATGACGACCCGGGCCGGATCACTGAGCGTAAAGTCCTTCACCGAGACGGCACCCTTGAGGCTGACGACCAGTTCGGCGCGACCGGCGCTCGAAACCAGATGCATCGACCGGACTTCGCCGTCGGTCGGGCCGGGGCGCGGCCCACGGGCCGCCGCAACCGAAACCATTGCCGTCGCCAAGAGCGACCATGAATTCCAGGTCATTTATCGTCCTCCTGCTTCCGCAGTGACACGGTTTCCTGCCGCTCGGTCCCGAAATCGTCGATGGTGAACGTGACGTCTTTCGGGCGGACTCCAGTTACCCGCATCCGGCCGAGCCGGTCGCCGGTCCGCAGGTTGTACTTCCGATTGCCAATCTTCTCCCGCAAGACGACCACGCTGGCGGTCGGGTTACGGGTATCGTAGTAGATCGCGACCAGCATGAGATCGGGGAGCTCGGGGCCGACCTTCGTGGTCGCCAGGAGCGACACGAATGGGTCCCGGCTGCCGCCGGTGTAGGAGAAGGAATCGCGGCCGAGGGATTCGTCCTGCTGCGCCGGCGCCCCAGCCGAATCCATGGCCATCGCGGCCGCCTTGGCGGTGGTGACGGCCGCGGTCGTCGCAGCCTTGGCATCGGCCTTGGTCGCGGGCTTGGCTGCCGACTCGTCCGGAGACTTCACCGGCTTCGCGGCTGACTTCGCGGCCTTGGCGGGGGCGAGCGCCGCCTGTTTGGCTCCCGCATCGTCGCCGCCACCGCACCCCGGAAGGAGCAGCACGGCCGCGGCCATCAGCGAGAGGAGCTGCTTAGTTGCCACCCTGGCCTCCTTCGGGCTGGGCCGCCTGGCCCTTCACATAAGTACGAATCTGGAACTTCGCTTCGAGCATCGCCTTGGTCGGGTCGCCCAGGGCCTTGGCCTGCGCGGCCCCGGCCGAGGCGACCGTGATGTCGTAGGGCACGATGATCCGGCGAAGGCTGGCGATATCGGCGAGGAACTCGCCGATCTGATCGTAGCGGCCGATCACGGACATCCGATAGGTATAAGTGTCGAAGGGCGACGGCCCGCCAACCACGGGCTGCGGCACAACCTCGGCCAGATTCACGCCCCGGATCTTGGCCCGGGTCGAGATGTCATCGAGCAGATTGGGCACTTCGTTCCGATCCGGCACCAGCTGGCGCAGGATGGTCAGGGTGCCGCGATGCGATTCGATCCGCCGCTTCAAGTCCTCGATCGTGCCCCGTGCCAGGTCACGCTTGACGCTGTCGGTCTGGGCCTCGAGGAAGTTGATCGAGTCCTGCACGCTCTTGATGTGTTCCTTCTTGACCGGGACCCCTTCCACGCCGATCGACTTGACCACGTCGCCGGTGTAGAACATGTATCCGATCAGGCCGGCGATGGCGACCCCGAGCAGCGGAGCGGCTTTGGGATTATCGAGCATGCCCATCTGTCACTCCCCCTTCTGGGCGACGGTGGTCGGCTTGGCGGCGGGAGCCGTTGCCGGCGCCTGTTCCGCGTGCCGGGCCGGGTTTTCGCCGGGCCGCTGGAACGTCGCCCGCAGGACGAACGCGGTGACAGCCCGATTCTGTTCGACCACCGTATTCGCCGAAACCGCGGTCACATCCTTGAGGAACGGCGAGTCCTCGAGCTGCCGGAGCAGCCGGGTGTAGCCCTGGATGTCGACCGTGCGTCCGTTGATGGCCACCTGAATCGGCGGAGTCGCGACCACCTTCTTGGTGGTGTCGGTCACGATCGGCGCCGCGACCGCCTCGAACTTCACGTCCGTCAGCCACGTATAGGGCGGCACGGCCCGGGCCACTTCATCGAGAATCCGGGGCCACACATATCGGTCGCCGTCGACGGTCTTGATCGTCTCGATCTGGGCCTGAATCGAATCACGGACCGCCTCGAGATGTCGCTTCTCGCCCAGGAAGGCGCGGAACCGTCGATTCTCGGCGCGGGCCTGTTCGAGCTTGGGCTCGAGCCCGGCGAGTTCGGCGCTGGTGGTCGTCTGGCTGATGCCGACGTAGCCGAGCCAGAGCAGGCCAATGACGAGCGCTCCGATCCGGTAGGGATCCTTGATCTTCTGTCCCAAGCCCTTGAGCTGGTCCAGCGATCCGGCCAGCGACGCCTTGCTGCTCGCGCGCTTGTGGCCCGGTTTCAGATTGATGTTAATCATCGAAGCCTATCGCCTCCTCAGGCGGCCTGCCGCAGGGCAAGCCCCACCGGCAGCATGAGCAACGGAGCCACCTCATCCACGTTCATCTGATCGAACACACCATCCGCCACCTGAATCCGCTCGATCGGGTTGGCAAGCTGCACCGGCATCTTGAGCCGATCACCGAGAACCTTGGCAAGGCCCGGAATCCGCGCGCCGCCGCCCGACAGGAAGAGCCGGCTCAGGCCCACCGCCGACCGGCTGGCGGTCTGGAGGAAGGCGGCCGCCCGTTCGATGCCGACCGCGAGTTCCTCACCCCGGCTCAGGAGAAACGGCGTCAGGATGTCGGAGGTCTCGAAGCCCTGCAGGAGCTTCTGCGCGTCCTCGGCCGAGAGCCCCCGTTCCCGCTGCAAGTCTTCCCGAAACCGGCGGGTCCCCACCGGAAGATCGCGGGTGAGCACCGGGACGCCCTCATCGAGGATGTTCACGTTGGTCGCCTCGTGCCCGATGTTGACCAGGCCGACGACGCCCTTCATGGCGTCGGGATAGTTCACTTCGAAAGCGTTGTGGAGCGCGAAGGCATCGACGTCGATTACCGACGCATCAATGCCGATATCCTTGAGGAGTGAAAGCTTGGTCTCCACCAGTTCCCGCTTGGCCGCCACCAGCAAGACCGACATCTGGAGTCCTTCGCTCTCCGGATCCAGGATCTGGAAATCGAGTTCGACGTTGTCCATGTCGAACGGCACGTGCTGCTCCGCCTCCCAGCGGATCAACTCGCGCGCCTCGCTCTCCTTCATCCGGTCCATCGGAATCTTCTTGATGATCACGTCACGGCCGCCGACCGCGGTCACCACGTTCTTGGGCTTAATGCCGAGTTCCTGGAAGAGGCTGCGAATTGCCTCCGCCACGATCCCGGGATCCATGATCTCGCCCTCGACGATTGCGTCGTCGACGACGGCTCTCATCCCCACCTTGGTCAACACCGGCTCGCCGGATCCGTGAGTCATCACGACCAGCTTGATGAGACCACTACCGATGTCGAGGCCAATCGTGGTACGCGTGCGGCTGAAGAGTCCCATACCCGACCTAGTGCCAAGATGGTTGACGATCACGCTTGAATAGCGCAACCTTTTGTCGAGCAAGCGAATTTGCAAACAAGCCGCGCCAAACTCTTTCCTTACAACACCTTGCCGACCAAGGCCCTACCCAATATCACCTTGCCGCCAGGGCCCGGCATAAATCACCCAACTGTCCATCGGTAACCCATTCGGGGGCAACGCCTATGCCAAGCCTGGCAGCGGGGTGCGAGGAATCGCACAGTAAAAGATAATACTTTACAAAACATAGACTTACGGTAGAGCGCTCCGGTACGAGGGACCGGGTACCTGGCAGGGACCGTCCGAAATATTCGCAAAGTCCATCGCGACTTAGCGAACCGCTACTGAAGGCCTGATACTGCCCCCCGCGCCACCACCCGCACCATGATCGAGCTATCGGCAGGACTGACCGAAAACTGAACGATTTTGCCAACCGACCTGGTCGCGCGAACCCGGCCTGCGCGGTCGAGCAGATCCACGTTGATTCCGAGCACCCGGACATCGTCCGGCCCGGGCACCGACTCCATCCACCTCGCCGTTCTTGCGGCTGGCCCCACGGAACCGCCGAGATCGGTCCAGCGCCGGGACGGGCCAGCCAGGGCCGAGTCCACCCACGGGCCGTCGACCATCAGCGCAAGCTCACCGTCCGCAAGCCGCCGGACCTTGGCGGCGAGAAAGGCGCTCCTCCCCGCCGCGAGCTCGAACCCGGCCGCCGGCAGGGCAATGCCAACCGCCGCCGCCAGGGACATGATGAACCAGACGACCACCAGAATCATGGCTGATTCTCCAGTCGCACCACAATGCGGAGGCTGTCGGCGGTGGTGACGCTCCGCCCCGGACCGGCCGCCACATCCCGGCGCGCCAAGGCCACCAACCCGATCTCAAATTCGGCCCCATCCGCCGGAACCGCAGTCAAGGCGCCGAGGCGGTCAAGCAGGACCGGCCGGAAGCCCGCCGGGCCGGACAGTGGACCAGCAACCGGCTGGACCAGTGCCCCGGCAGAGAGCCCGGCATAGCCAAGTTGCCAGCCGGCCGATCCGGAATAGACCGAAAGCGAGGCGACTTCGAACCACCGGCCGAGGGTGGGGCCGAGCAATCCGGCGGCCCCGAGCGAAGCCGAGTCCAGTGATGTCTGGTAGAGGTCGGCCCCGCTGCCGTCGGGACAAACGGCCGGCGCCGGACCCCCGGCAAGCGCCATCGGAATCCAGCCTTCAGGCCGGCGGGGACCGGTCGGCCGATACAGCAGCAGGCTGTCCTGGCCCGCGATTGGATTTCGCGCCCGCCACCGACCGAGACGACCCGTTTCGATCAATACCGTATCGGCCGCGATGCGACAGACCGCCCCGAACCCGCGAAAGGCGCGATACATCACTGAGGTTGCCGACAGCCCGCCGAGGTCCGCCCCAGAGACGGGGTCGCTGCCAAGCGATTCGAACTCCGAGCGAAGCAGACCTCCCGCTGTGCGTAGCGTGGCGGCGGCGCCGGCCCGCTCGAGCCGGCTCCGGAGCCGACCTTCCAGGAAGAACCGGGCATCCGCGGCGGCGAGAGCAAGCCCGGTAGCGATCACGATCGCCACCAGAAGCTCGAGCAGCGAGAACCCGGAGCGGGTGGTCATTGGCACCGGATCACCGTGCTGATCGTGTCGATCAAAGCCCGTCGTGAAACCAGCGCTCTGGCCTCGACTGTTACGGCCAGATGGACAGAGTCACCGGCCACCGCCCAGTCCACACCGACGCCGTCCGGCGTCACTCGGCTACCGGGCGGGGGCACCAGGCAGATCGGAGAGGTTGCCCGGTAGTCCCGGGCGAGCCTGCCGACCTCGGAGTCCGCCGCGATCGCCATGGCGCTCCACCGGCGTCCCGTCGCGACCGCCCCGGTCCCCTCGACGACGGCCCGGATGAAGCCACTGACCGCCATCGCCAGCAGCACGACGGCAACGACCACTTCGATCAGGCTGAAACCACGGAGTTGTTCTCGCATGGCGACAATACCGCCCGGCGAGGTCGTGCCCACCAAACCAATCGGCTGCGAATGAAATCAAAACGCCGCTCCGAGCGGAGCGACGTGGTCGGATCAGGCGAGACCGTACCGCCTGAGCTTGTAGAAGAGCGTGCGGAGACTGATGCGCAACAGTCGCGCCGCCTCCCGCCGGGTCCCGCCACAGGCCGCGAGCGCCCGCAGAATGATCTCCCGCTCGAAGGCCTCGACCTGGGGCTTGAGGGCGAACTCGCTGGTGCCGCCACTGGCACTCCGGCCCGCCGAGACGAGGACCGGAAAATCAGAGCGGTCCAGCTTGCCGGAGGGGCTCAGCACGGCGGCCCGCTCGACCACCTGGCGAAGCTCGCGGACGTTGCTGGGCCACGAGTAGGCGACCAGGGCCGCCATGGCCTGGGGTGTAATGCTGATCGGCCGCCCGGTTTTCGCCGCCACCTGCTGGAGGAAATGGATAACGAGCGCCGGGATGTCGTCGCGGCGTTCGCGCAGCGGCGGCAGATCAAGCGTGGTGATGCCGAGTCGCTGGGCAAGGTCGGGACGGATCTTGCCCTCGTCGATCAGGCGACCGAGCTGCTTCTCAGCGGTGGCCATGAAGCGAACGTCCGGATCCGACGCAATCGCCGACTGCCCGCCCCGGCCATTGGCGACCCCGAGCCGCGAGAACAGGATGCCCTGGCTCTCGGGCGTGAGGGCCTCCACCTCTTCAAGCAGGAGAGTTCCGCGGCTCGCCGAGCGCCAAACGCTCTGGGGATCGGCGGCATTCAGGGCGGCACCGTCGCCGTTCGGGCCGAAGAAATCGGGCGCCGCCGTGCAGTCGATCGCGACGAAGGCCCCATCTCCCCGGCGGCTGAATCGGTGCATGGCGCGGGCGAGCAGCGCCTTGCCCGTCCCAGGCTCGCCAGTGATGATCACGGTCTGATCCGAAGCGGCGGCGCGGGCGGCGACCTCGAGGATCGACCGCATCTTGGGGTCTTCCGCAACCAGCATCGGCTCGAGCCCCTTGGAGCCGAGGGTCGCGCGGAGCGTCGCCACTTCATGGCGAAGCCGGTCACGTTCCTCGGTCTGCCTCAGGGCGAGCAAGACTTCTTCGGGGAGCGCCGGCTTCCGCAGGAAGCCATCGGCCCCCTCACGCACGGCCAGGCTCGCCGCCATAGCTTCGGACGGACCACCGCAGACCAGAACGACACCGGAGCCGCCCCCCGACCGATACCGGCGGAGGAAGGTCAGGGCGCCGTCGTTGGGCAGCGCAAGATCGCAGACGACGGTCCGAATACCGCACGCCTGCGCTTCGAGCAGGGCAGCATCGGGATCGCGGCGCGCGGTCACTTCATACCCGACATCCTCGAGGTACGGAGCGACCGATTGCTTCAGCGAATCGTCGGCGTCAAGCAGCAGAACCCGCATGGAGTCCGATCTTCAGGAACAGATGATTTGGCCGTCGATGGTGCTGACGGCGCCGGCGCCGACCTGGACCTCGCACTTGGTGATCGAGGAAGCGATCGAGCTGTTGGTAATGGTCGCGGTGTAGCCGGTCAGTGTAGCCGCGACCGCGGCCGTATTGCCGCTGGAGAACGTGTAGTTCGTGGCCGTCTGGAGCTGGCCCAGGGTGGCGTAGGTGCTGAAATCGGCGAAGTACGCTTCCTGGGCGGTCATCACGTTGCGAATGTCGCTCCGGATGGACGCCAGTTTGGCCTTGTCCTTGGTCGCGGCGAACTTCGGGATCGCGATGGTGGCCAGAATGCCGATGATCACCACGACGATCAGGAGTTCGATCAGCGTAAAGCCGCTGTTTCTGCCGCGCATGGTCGTCTCCTTTCTCGATTCGGGGTGATCGGGTGAAGTTGGGGGGCGGGGCTTCGTAGGCCGAAGCCGCCGCCCCCCGTGTTCAGGTAAACTCAGCTCACGAACAGACGATGACGCCGTCCAGAGTCGAAACGGCACCGGCGCCGACCTGCACCTGGCACTTCGTGATCAACGAGGTGATCGAGCTGTTGGTGATGGTCGCGGTGAAGCCGCTGACCGCGGCCGCGGTGGCCGCCGTGTTGCCCGAGGACAGCGAGAAAT
>JANXXJ010000195.1 GCA_025350665.1 Gemmatimonadota bacterium
CGGCGCGGCCGACCGTGGCCGCGGCGATCGTCTTGACGATGCCGAGTATCGTACCGCAGGCAATCACGGCGGCGATCAGGAACACCGGTCCCGTCATCAGGGTCATCCTCTCTGGCTGGGGGCTCCGACCTGGAGTCGCCATCGGTACGGATCGGGTGAGCGGGGTGTTTCAGCCCGCCCACAGTTCGCGAAAGATCTCGCCGATCCCGCGCGCCGGAAGCTCCCGCCCCTCCTCGTCGACGATCTTGATCCGGCAGAACGGGAGCGGCGTCCCGACTGAGGCCGGCTTCCGCAAGAAATCGTCCCGTTCCAGCACCGTGGCCGCGCCACCCTCGGTCAACCCATACAGCTCGGACCAGACGCCCGGCCTGATCCGGTTGAGGCGCTCTTTGTGCTCGAGCAGGAGGGGCGCCCCCACCGCCAGCAGCGTCACGAGGGATTCGAGCCGCTCGGCCGTGAAGTCAGGCAGCGCCATCATCGCCACCAGCTGCGACGGGACCATCATGCCGTGGGTAATCCGCTCGGCCACGATAGCCTCAAGGCAGGCCGCGGGATCGAACTTGCGGAAGAGGACCATCCGGGCCGCGTTGTACATCCACGGCAGGAACATCAGCATCGAGCCGTTGAACACCAGCGACCCCGACTGGAGCACCACGGCGCTGCCATCGATCCGGAACGGCCCGTCGAACACCAGCGGGTAGTGGGCCCGGATCTCATGGCTGTGGACGATGCCTTTGGGCTCGCCGGTCGTGCCGCTCGAATACATGATGTTGTAAGGATCGGATCCCACGACGCCGGATGGCGGCGGCTCGGCATCGCCGGCCGCGCTGACCCACGCCGCATAGTCGACGAAGCCGGCCCGGCTGGGATCGTCCGTCACGACCAGCCGGTCGGGGGTGATCGCGGTCAAGCCGGCGCGAATCCGCTCGACCTCGCTCGCCAGGTCGCGGCAAGTGACCAGCGCCATGGCATCGCTGTCCCGCAGCAGCGACGCCAGCCCGGCGCCTCGAAGCAAAGGACTGAGCGGTACGGCCACGGCGCCCACCTTGGCGATGGCCCAATACAGCTCCACCAGCTCGAGGCCGTTAGGCAGCAACAGGGCGACCTTGTCACCCTTGGCGACTCCGGCGCTGAGAAGGGCATTGGCGGCGCGATTGATCCGGGTATTGAGTTCGCGCCAGGTGTATCGGGTCCCCTCGAACCAGAGGGCCTCACGGTCGGGGTAGTGACGGGCATTGCGGGTCGGCAGGGTCCCGATATCCATGGCTCAGCGCCTCGACTGAATCGATTGATTGTTGACGGCCCAGGTCCGGACGTACGCCACGTCGTGCCGGTGAACCTCAAGACCAGGTAGCCGTGACTCGCCAGCGTTTCCATCAACACCGTGTTCTGGGTGCTGAACGACCAGTAGCCGTGGTTGAACACCACGACCGGCAGCCGCTCGGTACCAGCAAGGATCGGCACGTCGGGAACGCTGCTGGTACGGACCAGTTGGAGTTGATCCCAGAAGAACACCGGCAGCCCGGTCTGCCTGGCGAAACTCCCGGCGTAGCCGGGCTTCATCACCCACGAGGTACGGGTAGGGCGGCGCCTCGGCGGGGGGATCAGCGGGGTACCAGGCCCGGACCTGGATTCGGCGCGGTTCCGGCCTCGGCGCAAAGGGATCGACCCGGGCCGAATCGACCAGATCAAAGCTGGTCGTGCCGATCTTGAACGACCCCGTGGGCCGAGGGAGGTCCTGCGCGGGAAGGCTCCAGCAGAGCCAGGCGGTGCCCGCCACGAGCAGCGCGATCGCCAGCCGGTTGACCACGTTGGCGAACGACCGGGGCTCCGCTGGAACGGCGCGTTCGATCAATGCCGCGCGGATCAGCGGCGCCAACGCCAGCACCGCGGCCGCCACCACCCCCCAGGCCTGCCACCGCCCGTGGTCCAGGGCGTAGAGGCCGAACACCAGCGCGGCCAGCGCGGTGAGCCAGAGTGCGGCGTTCCTGGGCGTGGATTCGGCACCCAGCGACAGTGCCAGGTACGCCGTCAGGCAGGCGAGCGGGATCAGGTCGAGCAATCTCATGGCGATCCGGGTTCAACGTAGCCCGCGGCCGGGAGAGCCGCCAGCATGGCTCAACGAATATCCCCAGGCGGGCGTAGTGGCGGTACACCTCCACGGAGTTCTCGATGAACCATCTGTACCGAATCGCGGGAGCCGCGCTGTGGCTCGGCGCCGTTTCCCTCCCCGCCCAGGCCCAATCGTTCAAGGTCGCGAAATACAACATCGGCGGAGAGGGTGGCACGGACTATCTGACCGCCGAACCCGGCACCGGGCGAGTCTTCGTGTCACGGGGCACCCATGTCATGGTCATCGACGGCGCGACCGGCAAGGTCCTGGGCGACATTCCGGACACGCCACGCACTCACGGCATCGCGCTGGTGGCCAAGTCGAAGCATGGGTTCACCACCAACGGAGGCGATTCCACCGTCACCATGTTCGACCTCCAGACCCTGGCGGTGATCCGCAAGATCAAAGTGCCGAGCGGTGGCCTGGACGGGATCATGTACGATGACTATTCCGACCGCGTCATCCTGACCAATCACAGCCGCCCGATCGGTACCGCCACCGCGCTCGACGCCAACACCGGCGACATCGTCGGAGAAGCCAAACTCGAGGACGACGCCCCTGAGGGCGCGGCCAGCGACGGGGCCGGGAAACTGTTCGTCAACAACGAGGGCAAGAACACGATTCAGGTGCTCGATGCCAAAACCATGGCGGTCCTGGCTTCCTGGCCGCTGGCCCCGTGCGACGGCCCGACCGGGATCGCCTACGACCGCCCGTCCCAGCGGATCTTTTCGGGCTGCGGCAACACTTCGGTGGTCGTCGATCCGGCGACCGGCAAGGTGATCGCCAACATCACCAACGGAGATGGCGTGGATGCGCTGGGATGGGATGGCTCGGACAAGTTGATCTATATCCCGGCCGGCCGGGCCGGCAACGTCACAGTGGTGCGCCAGGATGGCCCCGACAAGTACACGGTCGTGGCCACCGTTGAGACGATGCGGGGCGCCAAGACGATCGCAGTCGACCCAATCCGGCACATGGCGTATCTTTTCCAGCCGGAGTATGGACCGCCGCCGGCCGGCACGCCGGCACCGGCGCCGGGGCAGCGGGGTCCTCGCGGCCCGATCGTCGCCGCCTGGTTCTTCGCCATCAGCCACTGATTCAAGTGAGGTCGCCATGAAGTTCGCGCGGCGGGTGTTTCTGGCAGCCGGGATCTACGGAATCCTGATTCTCCCGCCGCAGTACTTCATGGAAGACAAGGTCGGCCGGGACTTTCCTCCGGCCATCACCCACCCCGAGTTCTTCTACGGCTTCATCGGGGTGGCGCTTGCCTGGCAGGTGTTCTTCTTCATCATCGCGCGTGATCCGGGCCGGTACCGGCTCGGCATGCTTCCGGCCATCCTCGAAAAGGTCGGGTTCGGCGGGGCGGCGGTGGTGCTCTATCTGCAGGGCCGGCTCTCCACGACCACGCTCGCCGCGGGCGTGGCGGATCTGATCCTCGCGGCGCTCTTCCTGCTCGCCTACCGGTCCCTGCCGCCCGATCCCGCTCAGGCCCCGCGCTGATCGGCCGGCGCGGAACCGTGGTGGCGACCAGCCGTTGGGCCTCCGTGGCGGCGATCTGCGAGGTCCTTGGCGTTTACGTCACCGGCCAGCTGGTCACATACGCGCTGGCCGCGACGCTCGGCATCCCGCTCCGAAACCCGCTCCGCGGTCTCACCGCCAACATCCCTGCCGCCGGCCTGCTGGCCGCCACCCGCGATCTCGGCGCGTTGCTGTCACTGCAGTACGCCGGCTGGTTTCTGCTGATCGTGCCGATCGGCTGGTGGCATCGCCGCCGGTCGCGGGCCGAGTATGGTCTCACCCGCGCGGGAATCCCGCTGGGCCGGCTTGTCGTCGCCGGGATCGTGACGTTTGCCGCCGGCGAACTGCTGGCGCGAACGCTCGAGGCGGTCAATGCTTTCGTCCCGCTTGGCGCCACCGCGCCCTGGCGGCAGGCGGTGCTCGACATGAGCTGGACCCGGTGGGAGTTCTGGCTGTTCACCGCCGTCGGGAGCTATGCCCTCGTAGCGGTCGGCGAAGAATTGTTCTATCGAGGCTATTGCCAACGAAGACTGGCCGAAGATCTGGGCGACGGGCCGGCCATCGTCGGCGTCGCGGCATTGTTCACGTTTTCACACGGCCAGTACCTGATCGCCAACGTCTACAGCATCGGCATGGTGATTTCGTTGCTGGCGGGGAGTTTGGCTCTCGGGTACATCTACGCCCGCACCCGATCCCTGATCCCGACGATGGTGGCCCACGCCCTGGTCAACATTCCTGCCACCACCCCGTTCCAGCTGGCCACGTTGGCGGCCATGGCCGCGATTCTCTGGCGCGCCCGCGGTTCTGTCGCAGCGGGGATCCGCGAAGGGGCCGGCTGGCTCCGGGCGGCCATGCCGCGATGGCTGGTGCCGACGGTGGCCGTCGGCGGCGCCGCCTTCGCCGTGCTGAACCAGCACCTGGGAGATCTGATGCTGCTGATCGGTCTGATCCTGCTGGTCGGGGCCGTCGGACTCGAGTTCCGCGACAGGCGGGCCCGAAGGTTGGCCGGCGCCTCCGATCCTGTTTAGCGGAGCTGCTCCGCGACGGCGGCCCCTTTGGGGTTGGCGCGCTACCTTTCATCCGTGGAACCAGCCTCCGTCCTCATCGCCGGCGCCGGCCCGATCGGCCTGGTCCTCGCCATGGATCTGGCCTCGCGCGGGATCGGCTCCACGGTCCTCGAGCTGCGCCACCGCGGCGAACCGCCGAGCGTCAAGTCGAACCACGTCTCGGCCCGTTCGATGGAGATCTTGCGGCGGCTCGGCGTGGCCGACGCCGTCCGGGCCGGCGGACTCCCCGACGACTATCCCCACGACGTGGCCTATCGCACTACCGCCACCGGCATTGAGCTCACCCGGATCCTGATCCCGAGCCGTCTGGGGCGGAGGCGTGGAGATCCGGGGCCGGATACCGGCTGGCCCACGGCGGAGCCACCGCACCGGATCAACCAGATCTTCCTCGAACCGATCCTCTTTGCCCATGCGGCGGCGATGCCGCTGGTCCGGTTGATCAACCGGATCGAACTCACGGGGTTCGAGCAGTTCGAGGACGGCGTGACCGTCGAAGCCCGCGATCTCGACAGCGGCGCCCCGCGCCGGTTTCGCGCTTCCTGGCTGATCGGGTGCGACGGAGGCCGTTCGGTGGTGCGAAAGGGAATCGGCGCCACACTGACCGGCGACGCCGTGGTGCAGCGGGTGCAGTCCACCTGCATCCGGGCGCCCAGGTTGCTCAGCCGGTTCCGGCATCCGCCGGCCTGGGCCACGTTTTCGCTCAACCCCCGCCGCTCGGGCAACGTCTACGCCATCGACGGCCGGGAACGCTGGCTGGTCCACAATTACCTCAACGACGCCGAACCCGATTTCGACTCGGTGGATCGCGACCGCGCGATTCGCGACATCCTGGGCGTGAGCGACACCTTCGAGTACGAGGTTCTCAGCAAGGAAGACTGGTTCGGCCGCCGGCTGGTGGCGGATCGGTTTCGCGACCGCCGAGTGTTCATTGCCGGCGACGCGGCGCACCTCTGGGTACCGTACGCGGGCTACGGGATGAACGCCGGGATCGCCGACGCGGCGGATCTGGCCTGGCTCCTGGCCGCCCGTCTACATGGCTGGGGCGCCGAAGGCATCCTCGAGGCTTACGGCGCCGAACGGATGCCCATCACCGAACAGGTCTCTCACTTCGCGATGAACCACGCCCACGCGATGGCCAGGCAACGGGGAGCGGTACCGGCGAACATCGAGGCGGACGGACCGGAGGGTGACGCCATCCGCCAGGTCGTGGGACAGCGGGCCTATGAGTTGAACGTCCAGCAATACGCCTGCGCCGGACTCAACTTCGGCTACTTCTACGACCGCTCGCCCTTGATCGCCTATGACGGCGAGGCCGCGCCCGGCTACCAGATGGGCAGCTTCACGGCCTCCACCGTGCCAGGGTGCCGAACTCCCTGGTTCCGAACGCCCGATGGTGGTTCGTTGTACGATGCCATGGGACCGGACTACGCCCTGCTCCGTTTCGATCCATCGATCGACGGCTCGCCGCTGCTGAATGCGGCGCGGCACCGGCAGGTTCCGCTTCGGGTGGTGGATTTGACGCCCGCCGCGCGGCCGCCCGAGTATCACCACGCATTGCTGCTCGCCCGGCCGGACCAGCACGTGGCCTGGCGCGGCAATGCCCTGCCCGGCGACCCGGCCCGGCTGATCGAGCGAATCCGTGGCGCCCTGCCGTTCGCCGGAGGCCCGACATGAACGAGTACCGGGAGTTCTACGCCGAGGGCCGCTGGATCCCCGCCACCGGCACCATGGAGCTCACCCAGGCGAGCCCGGTTACGGAAGAGCCGGTCAGTCGGCTGCTGGCCTGTGGCGAGTCCGATGTCCTCCTTGCCGTGAGCGCCGCCCGTCGGGCCCAGCCGAGGTGGGCCGCCAGTTCGCTCAATCAACGCCGCCGGGCCCTGCAATCCCTCCAGACCGCCCTGGCTCGTCGCACCGACGGGTTCGTCGCCACGCTGGCCGAGGAACTCGGCGTGCCGGTCTGGGTCAGTCGCACCATGCAGATTCCGATGCCGCTCGCCAACCTCGACGCGATGATCGAGGGACTGGATCTGGTCGTCTGGGAGGAGCAGGTCCGGACCGCAAGGGTGATCCGGGAGCCGGTAGGCGTCATCGCCGCGATCACGCCCTGGAATTTTCCGCTCCACCAGATCGTGGCCAAGATCGGCGGTGCGATCGGTGCGGGGTGCGCGGCGGTGCTGAAACCGAGCGAAGTCGCCCCGGGTGTCGCCCGGCTGTTCATGGAGGCGGTGGCCGAGGCGGAGCTGCCGGCCGGCGTGGTCAACATGGTGTGGGGGGACGCCCGGGTCGGCGAACGCCTGGTCGGGGATCCGAATGTCGACCTGGTCAGCTTCACCGGGTCGAACGAGGTCGGAACCCGAGTGGCCCGGGCCGCGGCCGAGACCATGAAGCGCACCGTGATGGAACTGGGCGGCAAGTCCGCGGCCCTGGTATTGGACGACGCCGACTTCGACGCCGCCATCCCGGCGGTCATCCGGCGCTGCATGGTGAATTCGGGCCAGACCTGCGTGGCCCAGTCACGGCTGCTGGTGCCCCGGACACGCCAGGATGAGACGCTGGACCGGATCGTCGCGGCGCTCAAGGAGTGGCCGCTCGGGTCACCCGATGCGCCCGACACCCGGCTTGGTCCGGTGGCCACAGCGCGACAGTTTGGCCGAGTCAATCAGTACATCGAGGCCGCGATCGGGAGCGGAGCCAGGATGGTCGCGGGCGGGCCGGGACGCGCGGCCGAGTTCGAGCGCGGCTGGTTCATCGCCCCCACGGTCTTTGCCGAGGTCACCCGGGATATGGTCCTGGCCCGGGAGGAAGTGTTCGGGCCGGTATTGGCGGTGATGCCGTATGCCGATGAAGAGGAGGGAATCGCGCTGGCCAATGCCACACCGTTCGGATTGTCGGGCGGGGTCTGGGGGGCGGATCCGGCCCGGGCCGCCTCGGTGGCGCGGTGGATCCGGGCCGGCCAGGTGATCGTGAACGGCGCCCCGTCCAATCCGGCGGCGCCATTCGGTGGCTTCGGGGCGTCCGGCTTCGGCCGCGAGAATGGCCGCTTCAGCATCGAGGCGTTTCTCGAAATGAAATCGATTCACGGCGGTCCGGTGTGAACCCAGGCGGCAACTGGCGGGCGGTCCTGGCCTCCACCATCGGGAACGTCCTCGAGTGGTACGACTTCGTGCTGTTCGGCTTCCTCTCGATCATCATCGCGAAGCAGTACTTCCCGAGCGACACGCCCTACGCCGCAATGCTCCTCACCACCGCCACCTTCGGCGCGGGGTTCGTGGTCCGACCGTTAGGCGGCGTCCTTCTCGGCCTGTACGCCGACCGGCACGGGCGGAGAGCGGGATTGAGCCTGGTCATCCTGATGATGACCGTGGCCGCGGCGATCATCGCGCTGACCCCGAATTTCAGGCAGATCGGGATCGCGGCGCCGATCCTGATCCTGGTGGCGCGGCTCCTCCAGGGCATCTCGGCCGGCGGCGAGTTCGGCACCGCCACGGCGATGCTGGTCGAATACGCCCCCAAAGGCCGAACCACCCTGTACGGCAGCTGGCAGATGTTCGCCCAGGCGGCCGGCGCACTGCTGGCGATCGCGATGGGCGCCATGCTCTCGAACCTCTTCAGCGAGGCGGCGCGGGACGCCTGGGCCTGGCGGATTCCGTTCCTGTTCGGACTGCTGATCGGTCCGGTCGGCTGGTACATCCGGCGCCGGATGCCCGAAACCGCCGCCTTCGAGAAGCTGGGCCGGGCGCCCAAGGTGCCGCTCCGCCGGGTGCTGGCCGAGTACCCGAGAGAATTGTTCATCGCGACGGCCCTCAGTTCGGCGATCAACGTGATGTCCTACGTGATCATCACCTATCTGCCGATCTATGCGGTTGGGAGCCTCGGCCTCCCGCTCGGCCTGCCGTTCACCGTGCTCCTGGCGTCAGTGCTCCTCCGGCTCGCCACCGTGCCTCTGTTCGGCATCCTCGCCGACCGGATCGGCCAGCGGAAGGTGATGGGCGTGGCGTTGCTGGGGTTCCTGCTGGCGGTCTATCCCGGCTACTGGTGGATCATCCACGCGCCGTCGATGACGTCCGTTCTGACCGTGGAACTGGTGTTCGCCATTCTGATGGCCGCCACCAGCAGTCCGATCCCCACCGCCTCCGCCGACCTGTTCCCGACCGAGGTCCGGGCCACCGGTCTGGCGATCTCCTACAACATCGGGGCGTCGCTCTTTGGCGGGTTCTCGCCCTTCATCCTGACCTGGCTCCTCCACACCACCGGTGACAAGCTGATGCCGGCCCACTACTCCGCCGCATTCTTTGCCCTCGGCCTGGCCGGCGTGGTGATGCTCCGGCCAGCTCCTCAGGAGGTCGCATGACCAGAGCCGAGGTCGAAGCCATGTTCCGGATCATCGACGCGTCCGACTGGGACACCCTGGGCCGGTACTTCCATCCGGACCTGGTCTATGACCGACCCGGCTACCCGCTGCTCGAGGGACGTGAGGCGGTGCTCGGTTTAGGGATGGAATGATGTGGCGGAGGAAGTCGTATTTCTACGTGCCGGTGGTCTGACATTCACGCTGGGGGCACGCGGCGTCTCCGAACGGCCCTGATTATTTATCCGTCGGGTAGACGCGCTGCCGGCATGCTCCGGCCAGACCCGTCACGGACCGAGAGCTTGAGAGACCGGCCGCGGCCCGGACAAGCTCCGCCATGTCCCGTCCTTCGACCAGGGTTGGTCATGTGGTCGGACAGTACCCCGCCTCGGCGGCCCGCCAAGAAAGCACCAACCGGCACCATGGCCCTGGTCGATGCTTGCCCCGCCACGACACCCTGCTAGTGTTAGTCGACATCTCGGTCTGACCGGAGCCACTATGCGCGCGATTCGTTTGTCCTTCCTTCCGCTCCTGCTCGCGGTCCTCACCGGCTGCGGCTACAACACCATCCAGGCCAAGGACGAAGCCGTCACCGGCGCCTGGTCCGAAGTGCTGAACCAGTATCAGCGCCGGGCCGACCTGGTGCCAAACTTGGTCAACACGGTCAAGGGCTACGCCACCCACGAGGAGGAAGTGCTGACCAAGGTCACCGAAGCGCGTGCCCAGGTCGGCAAGATGACGATCACGGCGGCGGAACTGAACGACGAGGCCAAACTCAAGCAGTTCCAGGCTGCGCAGGGCGAACTGTCGAGCGCGCTGAGCCGCCTGATGGTCGTGTCGGAGAACTACCCGCAGCTCAAGGCCGACGGTCTCTTCCAGAACCTCCAGGCCCAGCTCGAGGGCACCGAGAACCGGGTGACCGTCGCCCGCAATCGCTCGATCCAGGTGGTCCAGGACTACAACACCTACGTCCGCTCCTTCCCGACCAACCTCACCGCCAAGGTTTTCGGCTACAAGCCGAAGGCCAACTTCACCGTCGAGAACGAGCGCCAGATCTCCACCGCGCCCAAGGTCGATTTCAGCAAGCCGGCGCCCCCATCCACACCAAACCACTGATCCGTCGCGGCCGGGCGGCGCTCGCCGCCCCGCTGGTATTCCTGGCGGGCCAGGTCGCCGGGTCGCCCGCGTTCGCGGTTCAGTCCGAGCAGCAGCCGGTTCCGCCGCTCACCGCCCACGTCACCGACAAGACCGGCACGCTCGACCCCCGCCAGATCCAGGCGCTCGAAGCGCAGCTCACCGAACTCGAGCAGTCCAAGGGATCGCAGGTGGCGGTGCTCGTCGTGCCGAGCACCGCGCCCGAGGACATCGCCGCCTACGGGATCCGGGTCGCAGAGGCCTGGAAGATCGGCCACAAGGGTACCGATGACGGCGTCATCCTGATCGTGGCCGTGCAGGACCATCGGGTCCGGATCGAGGTGGGCCGCGGACTCGAGGGCGCGATTCCGGATGCCGCGGCGGCCCGGGTGATCCGCGAGTACATCGCACCGCGGTTTCGGGCCAACGATTATTTCGGCGGGATTCACGACGCAATCGGGGCCTTGACCAGTCTGATCCGGGACGAATCGCTCCCTGCGCCTCTCACCGACGAGCGGGACCACGAACCTGATCTCCCCGGGCGGATCATGCCGGGGCTGGTCGTCGCCTGGTTCGCCGCGTCGTTCCTGCGCCGGCTCCTCGGCTTCCTCCCGGCCCTCATGCGTGGCGGCCTGGTCGGCCTCGTAACCGGCGCCGCTGCCTGGCTGGTGAGCGGTCTCCTGCCGCTCGCCGCTGTTGCCGGCATCATCGGCCTGGTCCTCGGCCTGATCGGTGGCGGCGGCGGCCACTTCGCATCGCGGGGCGGCTGGGGCGGGTTTGGCGGCGGCTTCGGCGGTGGGGGCTTCGGCCGAGGCGGCGGCGGAGGTGGAGGCGGAGGATTTTCCGGCGGCGGGGGCGGGTTTGCCGGCGGCGGCGCCTCGGGGAGCTGGTGACCATGCGCTGGCTCCGGCATCTCACCCACGGCCACCTGGCCCGCCGGCACTTCTCGGCTGGTACGCTGCAGGCGATCCAGGACGCGATCGGCGAAAGCGAACGGGGCCACCACGGCGAAATCGCCTTCGCCGTCGAAGCCCGGCTGCCGGTGACCGATGTCCTCCAGCACCGGACGGCGCGAGACCGGGCTCATCAGGTATTCGCGCACCTCCGGGTCTGGGATACCCGACACAACACCGGGGTGCTGGTCTACGTTCTCCTCGCCGACCGCGCCATCGAGATCGTGGCAGACCGCGGGGTGGCGGCCCGCGTGGATCAGGCCGAGTGGGACGCGGTCTGCCGGGTGATGGAGGGTCGCTTCGGCGCGGGTGAGTACCGGATCGGCGCCATCGCCGGCATCAGGGCCGTAGGCGCGATCCTGGCCCGCCGGTTCCCGTCCAACGACGCCACCGATTCGAACGAACTGCCGGATCGGCCGTCGGTCGTCTGAGCGGGACCCGGCCGAGCATGGCCGTCGGCCCGGACAGGCCGTAGGTTAGAGCCGTTCCCCAACTTTCCCCGGAGACAGTCATGGATTTCCTGCTTCTCACCGCCCGCGTGCTGCACATCGGTCTCGGCGTCTTCTGGGCCGGCACCGCGATCTTCATCGCCGCCTACCTGAATCCGGCCATGACCGCGGCGGGTCCCGACGCCGGCAAGGTCGGCGCCGGCCTGATCCAGCGCGGGTTCCTGAACGCCTTCCCGGCCTCGGCCGTCCTGACCGTGTTGTCGGGCCTCTTCCTTCTCCGACGGGCCTCGGCCGGAACGATCGGGTACATGGGTTCGGCACCGGGCATGGCGTATAGCACGGGCATGCTGGCCGCGATCGGCGCCCTGTTCGTGGGCCTCACCCGGATCCGGCCCTCACTGCTCAAGGCGGCAGCTCTGCATGCAACCGCCGCCGCGGCTGCCCCGGCAGACCGGGACCGGATCATGGGCGAGATTCAGCTGCTCCGGGTCCGCGCCGCCAGCGGGGGGCGAGCGGTGGCCTGGATGGTCGGGATCACGGTGGTGACGATGGCAGTCGGCCGCTACCTCTGAACCGGAGCGGGGGCGCAATGTTCGGGACCGAACCGCTGGTGCAGGACTGGCTTCCCCGGCTCCTCGCGGCACTGGCGGCCGGTGTCATCATCGGTCTCAACCGGGACCTCCATCACAAGGCCGCCGGTGTTCGCACCCACGGCCTCGTGGCGCTCGGCGCGGCGCTCCTGGTGCTCGTCGGCTACGAAGTGGCCGCCCACGAACCGGCGGGCAGCGGTGGAATGGGACGCACCATGCAGGGAATCATCACGGGCATCGGGTTTCTCGGCGCCGGGGTGATCGTACGACCGGCGGCCGGGGATCAGGTTCGCGGCCTCACCACCGCGGCGTCGATCTGGATGGCGGCGGCGTTTGGGGTGGGCTTCGCGACCGGCGCCTGGCGGCTTACCACGACGGCGCTCGGTCTGGCACTCCTCGTCCTGATGGTCGGCGGCCCGTTCGAGATGGCAATGCACCGATTGTTCGACCGGCATCCGGCCAAGCCCGAAAACAGTAACTGACGCTCGCCACCCGGCCCCGACGGCCGGCCATCCCGCAGGAGTCAACATGCCGATGATCGCACCGTGGTCACGCGGGCGGATTGCCGTGTTCGCCGTGGCCATGGCAATCGCCGCTCGCCCCGCCGGAGCGCAGGACCTGTCCCGCTGGAACGTGGAAACCGCCACGGGGCCGAGCCATCAGCTCTCGTTCGAGACCACCGTCGGCACCTGGACCAGCCTCACGGTCTCGCCCGACGGGCGGTCGATTGCCTTCGATCTCCTGGGCCACATCTACGAAATGCCAGTCGAGGGCGGCACCGCCCGGCGGCTGACCGACGGCCGGTCGTGGAACCTGTTTCCGCGCTACAGCCCCGACGGCCGGTGGATCGCCTTCTCGTCGGACCGGTCGGGAAGCCACAACATCTGGATCATGGACCGCCAGGGCGGCGGCCTCCGGAACGTGACCCCGTGGAAGGGCAACATCTACAAAGCGGTCTGGTCCGCGGATGGCCGACGAATTTTTGCGGGCGCGAGCGACGACGGCGGCCCGAACGGACTCATGGCCTTTGAACTGGCCGGCGGCCGTCAGGTTCTGGCCCCGGGCGGCGGCCTCAATGCGGCAGCGGCGGAGCCCGACGGGGCCGGCGTGCTGTTCGAACACGGCGGCCGGGCGGTCTACCCGTTCGGGTTCAATCCCTATGTAATCCCGACCGGGGGCGCCACGATCGAACGACTCGATCTCGCTACCGGCGAAATCACCAAAGTGATGGACCGGATCGGCGGCGCCTTTGCGCCGGCCCTCTCGCCCGACGGGAAGCTCCTCGCCTACGTCAATCGCCACATCGACGACACCCGGCTCATCGTCCGCGATCTGGCCGCCCGACGCGATCGCGACCTCCTGAGCGGCCTCGACCGCGACCGCCAGACCGCCGGCAGTGACTACGGTCCCTACTTCACGATGGCCTGGCATCCCGACGGCCGGCGGCTTTTCCTCAATAAGGGCGGCAAGCTGATCGCGGTCGACGTCACCACCGGCGCCACGACGCCGGTCCCGTTCCGGGCCCAGGTCGAGCGGCCGATGTCCGAGACGATCCGCTTCAAGACCCGCGAGCCCGACGACCGGGCCCGGACCCGGACCCACCGCTGGGGCTCCCGCACCGCGCAGGGTATTCTGGTCGAAGCGTTAGGCGACCTCTGGCTCGAGGATGCCGGCGGCGCCCGCCGGAACCTGACCCGTTCCGCGGCCCACGAGACGAGCCCGGTACTCGATCCGAACACCGGCCTCCTCTACTACGCCTCCTGGACCGACGACAGCCTCGGCGCCGTCTACCGGATGCCGATGGCCGGCGGACCGGCCGAACGGCTGACCTCGATTCCGGCCCAGTACGGGAGCATCGCCCCAGGGCCGGACGGCGCCGTGGCGTACGTCCGCAGCGCCGGCGGGGTCGAACGGGGCGTCTGGCTCTCGAACGAATCGGACTTCGAGCTGGTCCTCCGGACGCCGGCCGGCGAACGGCGCCTGGCCGCGGTGTCCACTCCCCCGCTCGTCTATGCCGATATCGCGGGGAAAGTCCCGCCCAGCGTGACGTTCGCGCCCGACGGGCGGCAGATCTGGTTCACCAGCTTCGAACGCGACACCCTCGTCCTCAAGCGAATCGGCACCGACGCCACCGGCGAGACAGTGCTCTACAAGTTCCCGCACGCAATCTCGGCGGTGCCGTCGCCGGACCTCAAGTGGATTGCGGTCCGGGAGTACCAGCGAAGTTTCGTCCTGCCGATGAGCTACGCCGGACATGCACTCACCGTGTCGCCGTTCGAGGGCACCGGCTCGGGCGTCCGGGTCGACGCCGAAGATGGCGGGTACCTCACCTGGTCGGCCGACAGCCGAACACTGGCCTGGACCCGCGCCACCGGGTTCTACGAGAAGGAGCTGGACCAGATCCTGACCGAGCACCGCGGACCCGCTCCAGGCGGCGATGTGTCCGCCGCCGCATGGAACGGTCCCCGGGTGCCGGGCTCAACCGCCCGACGGACCGAAACGGCTATCGACTACGAGATCGACACGCCGAAGGGCACGGTCGCGCTGACCGGCGTGCGGGTGCTCACGATGAACCCGGGCCGCGAGGTGATCGAGGGAGCCACCATCGTGATCAAAGCGAACCGGATCATGGCCATCGGCAAGGGCGCCGCGATTCCGGCCGGCGCCAAGGTTTTTGATCTGGCCGGCACCACCGTGATGCCCGGCATGATCGACGCCCACGCCCACCCCGAGATCGAACACTCGGCCCTCCACGTGATCGAACAGCAGCCCACCAACTTGTCGGGACCGCTGGCCTACGGTGTCACCACGGTGGTCGAGATCTACGGCAACGAGTACCGCGACGGCTGGCTCACCGACATGATCCGCGCCGGAAAGATCACCGGCCCCCGGTTCTTCACCACGGGCTCCGTGATCTTCGGACAGCGGAACGAATTCCGGGCCCGGATGTACCGGCCGATCGAGACCCTGGCCGACGCCCTGGAGCAGCTTCGCTGGAACCGTGACCACGGCGCGATCGCGGTCAAGGACTACGCCCAGGACACTCGGATCCGCCGCAATCTCACCCTCACGGCGGCCCGGATGCTGGGGCTCAACGTGGTCTCGGAGTCCAGCGGCGAGCCGCAGATGAACCTGACCCAGCTGATGGACGGTGTCACCGGCATCGAACATTCAATGGGTCTGGTCCCATTCTACGACGACATCGTCAAGTACTGGGGCGGCACCACCGCGGGCAATACACCCACGCTGCTCGTGGTCTACAACGGCGCCATGGGTGAAGGCTGGTACCATCAGGGGAGCAAGCTCTGGGAAGATCCCAAACTCACCCGGTTCATCGCTCCCGAACAGCTGATGCGGATCCGGAACACCACCCACCTCTGGCCCGAGGACATGACGGCCTGGAAGATCGGCGCCGAGGAGCGGAAGCTGTTCGCCAACGGGACGTCGGTGCAGGTCGGGGCCCACGGTCAGATGTTCGGGCTCGACACCCATTGGGAGCTTGATCTGCTGAATAAGAGCGGCTTCACGCCGGCCCAGGTGCTCGAGATCGCCACCATCCGCGGGGCCACGTACCATGGCCTCGATCAGGACCTGGGCTCGCTCGAGGTCGGGAAGCTCGCCGATCTGGTGGTGCTCGACGCCAACCCGCTCGACGACATCGCCAACGCGCAGAAGATCCGCTATGTGATGAAGAACGGCGTGCTCCACTCCGGTGCGGACGCCGCCAGGGTCTGGCCCGATCCCCGGCCGGCGCGGAAACCGTATTTTGCGGGGCGGCAGTAACCCCGTCTAGTAGGCGGCCAGCTCCAACCCGAACGGCGCCACCTTCTTGAAGTCCTTCGGATTGGCGGTGGCGAGCGAGGCGCCGATCCGAATCGCCGTCGCGGCGATCATGCAGTCGATCAGCGTACCCCGCCGGCGCCCGGTGTCATTGAAGAGCCGGGCCGCCATGGCCGCATCCTCATCGAGAAACGGAATCCGGTCGGCGACGATCGTCGCCGCGAGCTCGAATTCCGCCGGATCAAGCGGCCCGCACAGGAACTCCGCCCACCCGATCGTACTCGCCGCGATCGGTTCGCCGCGGGCGAGCCACTGACGGAGACCTTTGTCCTCGGCGGTTGCCTTGACCAGCGCCCGGATCAGGAAACTGGTGTCCACCAGAATCATCGGGATCGCCGCTCCTCCCGGGCCGAGGCCGCCCAGCGGTCCGCGCTGGCGGCCGAGAGCCCGGACCGCGATTGGAGGCGTTCGAGTGCGGCGAGGCCCGGTGCGTCGGCGGCTCCAGTCTGTGCCGCGGCCCGAACGGCACGGCGCAGCACCTCGGACTTCGATGTGCCCCAACGCCGGGCCAGCGATTCGATAGCCCGGACGGTATCGGGATCGAGGGAATAAGTCCCCTTGATGGTTGGTATGGCCATACTATATAACATATGGCCATAATCGCGGAGGCGCAACTCGACCCCCGGGTCCGGATTCAACCGGAACCCGTGACGTCTCCTCCACCTGTTCGTCACCATTTCGTGGCACCCGGCTGGCTTCTTCGATGAGCGCGGATTCGGCACCCCCCGGCCGCGCGCTTCAATTACCCAACCGAGGAAACCATGAGTCAGAACACCGCCCGGCTGTTGCTTGCACTGGCGTTCGTCCTGGGTGGCGCGGCATGCGCCAAGGGCACCCCCGGCAATCCCACTGAACCTGCGCTGGATCGGGGCCGCGACCCGGGTTCGGTCGAAGCCGACGATCGGGACGATGATCGGGACGATGATCGCGACGACGACGACCGGCCCTTCACCCTCGCCCTGATCGGCGACACCCCCTACGGCCAGCAGAAACGGGACAGCTTCCCGGCCCTGATCTCGCTGATCAACGCGGATCCGCAAGTCGAGCGGGTGATTCACATCGGCGACATCAAGGCGGGCAAGAACACCCTCTGCACCGATGCCTACTTCGCCGACATCAAGGCGCAGTTCGACACCTTCCAGGACCCGCTGGTCTACACGCCCGGCGACAACGAGTGGACCGACTGCCACGCCGGCAAGAAGAACGGCAGCTACACGCCGACCGAACGACTCCAGGCCGTTCGCGCCCTGTTCTTCGCTCCCCCAGGCCGGACCCTGGGCATCAACAGCCGCAAGGTGCGCACCCAGGCGAATGACCCGGCAAATGCCCAGTATGTCGAGAACGTGCTCTGGACCCGCAAGGGCGTGACCTTCGCGACCCTGAACATCACCGGCAGCAACAACGACAAGAATCCATGGGGCGCTCTTCCCGCCGACGCCGGGACCTACCCGTCCCAGGCCACCGAGCAGGCCACCCGGACCCAGGCGAACGCCGCGTGGCTCGCCCGGACCTTTGCGCTGGCCACCAGGCGCCACGCCAAGGCAGTTGTGATCGGGTTCCAGGCCGACATGTGGGATCCGGCCGAGACGATCGCGACGCTGGACGCCTATGACGCGCGGGTCAACCAGCTCGGCACCCTGGCGGCCCAGTTCGGCAAGCCGGTCCTCCTGATCATGGGTGACTCCCACGTGTGGCACCTCGACAATCCATACGCGGCCGGTGCCTCCGTGGCGCGGAGCCTCCATGCCTCGTCTTACCCGGTGGCCGAGAACGTGACCCGGCTCGTCGTCGAAGGCAGCGACAAGGGACGGACCGAGTACACTCGCCTCACCATCGACCCGAAGAGTTCCACCCCGTTCACCTTCGTACGGGTTCCGCTCGACCCCAACGCCCCGTAGCACCCCCGCAGTCCCTTCCCCAACCGGGCCGGCACCCCCAGTGCCGGCCCGGTTGCGTTCGGGCGGCAGCGAGTGCCAGATCAACTGCTTTCCAGTTCTCAGCATGGGCTCTATCTTCTTGCATCTCATCAGGATGGATCTTTGAACGACCTGCAGGGCCGGCTCACGACGGCCCTTGGCGCCACCTATCGAATCGACCGGGAACTGGGCGGCGGCGGGATGAGCCGCGTTTTCCTGGCCGAGGAGATCGCGCTGGCCCGCCAGGTCGTGATCAAAGTCCTGCCGCCCGAGATGGCGGCGGGCGTCAATCAGGAACGTTTCCGCCGCGAAATCCAGCTCGCCGCCCGGCTCCAGCACCCCCACATCGTGCCCCTGCTGAGCGCCGGATCCAGCGGCGACCTGCTCTGGTACGCCATGCCGTTCCTCGAGGGCGAATCGCTCCGGGTCCGGCTCGCCAAACAGAGCGAGCTTCCGATCCGCGAATCGATCCAGATCATCCGCGAGATCGCCGACGCCCTGTCCTACGCCCACGATCACGGCGTGGTCCACCGCGACATCAAGCCCGACAACGTCCTGATCTCCGGCCGCCATGTGATGGTGACCGACTTCGGTGTCGCCAAAGCGGTGAGCGACTCCGCCGGCGGCTCCTCCCTCACTTCGCTCGGCCTGGCCCTCGGCACCCCGGCCTACATGGCGCCGGAGCAGGCCGCCGCCGACCCGAACGTGGACCATCGCGCCGACATCTACGCGTTAGGCGCCATGGCGTACGAAATGCTGGCGGGGCGGCCGCCGTTCAGCGGGATCAATCCCCAGGCGATGCTGGCCGCCCACGTGATGCAGACACCGGCGCCGCTCTCGGACCTGCGGCCCGCCGTGCCCGCCGCCTTGAACGCCCTGATCATGCGCTGCCTCGAGAAGCGAGCGGCCGACCGGTGGCAGCGGGCCGAGGAACTGTTTCCGCACCTCGAGGCGCTACTCACGCCGAGCGGCGGTACCGCGGCCACGCAGGCAGTCGCCGCCACCACCGAAAAGCTGATCGGCGATGTCCCCGCCGGGCCGGTCCGGATTGCCGCCTTGTTCGTCGGCGCCTCGGCCCTGGTGCTGGGTGGGGTCTGGCTCATGGTCCGCGCCCTGGGCCTCCCCGATTGGGTCTTCCTCGCCGCGATCGGATTGCTCGCGGTCGGGCTTCCGATCACGCTTTGGGGCGCGCGTACCCGGCGGCTTCGGACCGCGGTCCTCGGTGGCGTCGGGGCGTTCGTGGCGCTGGCGCTGGGATCGGGCGGGTTCATGGCGCTCCGGGCCGCGGGGGTCGGGCCGTTCGCGACGCTGGTGTCGTCGGGAGTGCTCAAGGAGCGGGACCGGGTCCTGGTCGCCGACTTCACCAACCGGACGGCCGATTCCACGCTCGGCCAGTCGGTAACGGAAGCGCTCCGGATCGACCTGTCCCGGTCGCCGGTGGTCCAGTTGCTCGAGACCAGCGATGTCTCGGCCGCGCTGACCCGGATGGAGCGGAACCCCGAAACGGCGCTCACCGCCACAGTCGCCCGCGAAGTGGCGGAGCGGGAGGGCGCCAAGGCGGTGGTCACGGGCGAGATTTCGCCGTTAGGCGGCGGGTTCGTCATCGCGGTACGGGTGCTGGCGCCGGGCGACGGCCGGACCCTGCTAGGGGAACGCGAGACGGCCGACAACGCCGGCGGACTGATCGCCGCGGTGGACAAGGTGTCCCGCAAGCTCCGCGAAGGGCTCGGCGAGTCCCTCCGTTCGATTCGCGCCGGTAAGCCGCTCGAGGACGTCACCACCGGTTCCCTCGAAGCCCTCCGGGAATACACCGAAGCCGAGGCGGCGGCCAACCTGGCCCGGTACGACGCGGCGGTGCCCCTCCTGGAAAGCGCCTTGCGCCGCGACTCGACCTTCGCCATGGCGTGGCGGAAACTCGCGGTGGTCCTCGGCAACCAGCAGATTCAGCCGGGCCGCCAGTTCGAGGCGGTCACGCGGGCCTACCAGCTTCGTGACCGGCTGCCCGAAGCCGAGCGCCTGCTGGCCACGGCCTTCTATCACTCCAACGTTACCGGCAATCTCGACGCCGAGATCGCGGCATACACCGAGCTGCTCGAGCGCCGGCCCGACGATATCACCGCGCTGAACAACATCGCGATCTCTTACGGCTTCCGGCACCGCTACGCCGATGCGGAACGGGTCACCCGTCATGGGCTCGACGTTTCCCCGAACGTGGCTGTGCTCTGGTTCAACCTCATCGACGCACTCGCCGCCCAGGGTCGCTTCGACGCGGCGGACTCGGCCTTCCGCGAACTCACCCGGCAGGCGCCGCAAACCCGGAACCGATTCCAACTCGGCCAGCGAATCGCGTGGGGCCGGGGCGACTATGGCAAGGCGCTGATGTGGGCTGATTCACTGGGCCACAGCGACCAGCTCAACTTTCAGGTCCTGTCCCGGAACCAGAAGTTCAACAT
>JANXXJ010000218.1 GCA_025350665.1 Gemmatimonadota bacterium
TCGCCGGCGATCCGGACCGCCCGCTCCACCAGCTGGAGGTTGGTGGCCAGAACGCCCCGGCTGTAGTAGATGTTGTCTTCGATCCCGACCCGGCAGTTGCCCCCGAGGAGCATGCCCAATGTCGAAACCGGGAGCTGGGCCCGGCCTACGCCGATGCAGCTCCATTTCGCGGCGGGCGGCAGCATGTTGATCATCATCATCATGTTCCGGGGTGTAAAGGAGAGCGCATGCTCGACCCCCAGTACGAAGTCGAAGAACGGCGGATCCTCGATCAACCCCATCTTCCAGAGTCTCACGCCGGCTTCGATGTGACTGGCGTCGAAGCATTCGATCTCGGGCCGGACTCCGTATTCCAGCATCTTCCCGGCCCAATACTCGGCGTAGTCGGTCCGGTTGATGTAGGGTCCCGGCGGGAAGTTCACCGACCCGACGTTCAGGCTCATCATGTCCGGTCGGAGGTCGACCGCCCGGATCCGGCCCTCCTTGTCATCGAGTCCCCAGCCGGTGGAGATCTGGACGATCAGCGTAGTGTGCTTCCGGAGACCTTCCAGCGCCCGGGCGAAATAGTCGTAGTCGAGACAGGTCTGCTGGTTCTTGTCCCGGGCGTGATAGTGGAGAATGGTTGCCCCGGCCTCCCAGCAGGCAATGCCGTGTTCGATGACTTCCTCGACGGTGACCGCCACGTGAGGCGTGTGGGCCTTGGTGGCCACCGGCCCGTTCGGAGCCACGGTGACGATCAACTTGTCCATGTGTTCATCTCCCCAGAACCATCCCGCCGTCGCAATAAATGATCGCTCCGGTGACGTACGCCGCCGCCGGGGACGAAAGGAACAATGCCATGTCGCCGATTTCGTCGGCCGTGCCGTAGCGACGGAGCGGGACCAGACCCTCCACCGCCCGGCGCGCCTCGGGCGTCGGCGCCAGGCGGGCCATGCCCTCGGTGCCCTCAATCGGGCCCGGCACGATGGCGTTCACCCGCACCCCCTCGGGGCCCCACTCGAGTGCCAGTGAGCGGGTCAGCATGTCGATCCCCGCCTTGGCGGCCGACACGTGCGACTGGCCGGGCTGGACCACCGTCGACTGCGGGGCCGAGATGTTGATGATGGAGGCACCCGGTTTCCGGATGACCTCCCAGGCCGCGCGGCAGACATGGAACGTGCCCAGCAGGTCGATGTCCATGACGGCCTTGAAACCGTTCGAGGTCAGCTTGGCAGCCGGCGCCACGAAATTGCCCGCGGCACCCGAGACCACGATGTCCAGCGGGCCGAGCGCCACGGCCGCCGCCGTGAGTGCGGTCTGGACCGCACCGAAGTCCCGCACATCGGCGGCGTAGCCTTCGGCCCGGGGGCCGATCCGGCGCAGTTCGTCCACCGCGGCCGTGACCTTGTCCTGGCTCCGGCTCAGCACGGCCACGCTCGCGCCGTAGCGCGCCAGGCACCGGGCGATGCCCAGGTTGATGCCGCTCGTCCCGCCGGCCACGAAGGCGGCTTTGCCGCGGAGAAGATCGGGGAGATATGTCGTCATGCTGAAGATTCGTCCCGCCGGACCACCGGGTCAACCGTAGTGGCGACCCCCGGAACCGTTCGCTACCTTCGAACCGTCGTTCGCCCCGACCCCCGCGCTAAGGATGTCCCATGACGACCACCGCCCGCTCCGAAGCCCTGTTCGCCGAAGCCCGGGACGTCATGCCGTCCGGCTACACCCGTCACCTGGTCGTGGCCAAACCGCACCCCCTCTACGCCGCCTACGGCGAAGGGTGCCGGATCGTGGATGTCGACGGCACCTCCCGAATCGACTACGTCAACAACTTCACCGCGCTCATCCACGGCCACGCCAAGGCCGAGACCATTGAGATCATCTCGGCCCAGGCGGCCCGGCTACTGTCGGCCGTTCTCCCCACGGAGTGGGAGGTGAAGCTGGCGCAGCTGCCGGTGGATCGAATTCCCGGAGTCGACAAGGTCCGGTTCATGAATACCGGGAGCGAGGCCGTCATGCTGGCGGTGAAGGCGGCCCGCGCCTTTACGGGCAAGTCGAAGATCGCCAAGATGGAAGGTGGCTATCACGGCCAGTTCGATCTGATCGAGGCCAGTTTCCAGCCCAGCCCCGATCAGTGGGGCGACCCGGCCCGGCCGAACGTCGTGCCCCACAACGTCGGCACACCCCGGAGCCTGCTGGACGAACTCGTGATCCTCCCCACCAACGATATCGAGCGCACCCGGGCCCGGCTCCGGGCCGAGGCGGATCGGCTCGCGGCGGTCATCCTCGATCCCTACCGGCTCCAGATGCTCATGGTCCAGCCCCGGACCGACTACCTCGCGATGCTCAGGGAAGAGACCACGCGTCTCGGCATCGTGCTGATCTTCGACGAGGTGATTGCGCTTCGGACCGGGTACCACGGCTGCCAGGGCAACCTCGGCATCACGCCGGACCTCACGACCATGGGCAAGATCATCGGCGGCGGGATGCCGATCGGCGCCCTCGGCGGCTCCGACGAGGTGATGTCGGTGTTCGACGTCGACCATGGCGAGCCGCGAGTGAAACACAGCGGCACCTTCACGGCCAATCCCGTCTCAATGGCCACCGGGTTCGTCGGGATGTCACTCCTCACCCGCGACGCGTTCGCCGACCTTGCCGCCAAGGGCGACCGGCTCCGCGAAGGACTGGGCCGCGTACTCCACGACCTCAAGGTGCCGGGGCGGATCGAAGGCAGCGCGTCGTTGACGGCCCTCATTCTGACACACGAGCCGATCACCAACTATCGCGAACTTGCCACCGCGACTTCAGCGGGGCTGGTCGCCCGGATGCAGGCCTGGCAGACGCTGGCCTCGGCCGAAGGCCTGCTGACCATGCGCGGGAACTTCGTCGGCTCGACCCCGATGACCAACGACGACATCGATTTCACCATCGAGGCCGTGCGCCGGTCGCTCAAGCGGCTCCAGTCGGCCTGAAGTCAGATGAGTGCGGTCCGCCTCAGCGCCAGCGTGTCGGTGATGTTCCGGGAGCTGCCCGTGCTCGAGCGATTTGCGGTCGCCCGGGCAGCCGGGTTCGCCGGGGTCGAGATCCAGAACATTGCCGAGGCGGAGCCGCGCGCCATGGCCGCGGCCGCGAAGACGGCGGGCGTGGCAGTGGCACTGATCAACGTCGGAATGGGGGATTTCCCCGCCGGCGGCGGCGGTCTGGTCGGGGTGCCGGGACAGGAAGCCGGCTTTCGAGCGGCCTTCGCCCAGGCGCTCGAGGCTGCGAGTCTTCTCGGCGCGGCCAACATTCACATCGGGCCCTCGCGGGTACCGGCCGGAACCCCGCGTGACGCCTGCCTGGCCGTCTACCGCGCCAACCTGAAGGCGGCGGTGGCCATGGCCGCCGGCCACCCAGCCCGGCTGCTGATCGAGCCCATCAACCCGGTCGACAACCCGACCATCCTCCTCCGCGACGTCCCCCAGGCAATCGAGCTGATCGCGGAAGTCGGGGGCGGGCGGATCGGCCTCATGTTCGACATCTATCACGCGGCGATGAACGGCCTCGACCTCCCGAAGGCGTTCCGTCAGGCCGAGCCGTGGATCAGCCACGTGCAGTTCGCGGACGCGCCGGGCCGGCACGAACCAGGCACGGGTCGAACCGACTTTGCCGGCATCTTCGCCGCCATTGCCGCCAGCTCGTACACCGGTTGGCTCGGCGCCGAGTACCTCCCGTCTGTGGCCACGGCCGAATCCTTTGGCTGGCTCGAACCACTCACAGCCCACCTGCGCTGATCCCGGAACCAACCGCGCCTCCGAACGATCGGCCGCAGCCACCGGCCCGCGTGGCGCAGCCCGGTTTGCCGGGGTAGGTTCTCACGGCAAGACAATTCAGAGGCGAATGATGACGGCGGCAACAGTCACCGGTAGTCCCCGTTTCGGATCGCGCACCAGCGCGGACGAGGTCGTGGCGGGACTTGATCTCTCGGGGAAGACCATGGTCGTGACCGGTGCGAACACCGGCATCGGCGAGCAAGCGGCGCGCGCATTGGCGGGCGCCGGCGCCCGGGTGATCTTCGCCTGCAGGAACGGCACGAGCGGCGAAGCGGCGGTCGGGCGGGCCCGCGCGGCCCACCTCGCATGCAGCCCGGAGTTCCAGGAACTCGACCTGGCCTCGTTCGCGAGCATCCGACGGTTCGCGGATCAGCTGAAGGCAGACCGGATCGATGCTCTGATCTGCAATGCGGGCCTGGTGCTGATGTCCTGGGCGGAGACCGAGGAGGGCTTCGAGCGCACGGTCGGGGTGTGCCACATCGGTCACTTCCTGCTGGCGCGGTTGCTGATGCCGAGACTGCTCGCGTCCGGAGGCCCGCGGGTCGTCATGGTCTCCAGTGGGAGCCACCGGATGCCGCCCCGGCTCGACTTCACCCAGCTCCCGATGACGCGCGGCCAGTTCAAGGGCATGACGGCATACGGCCAGGCGAAGCTCTGCAACGTCCTGATGGCGAAATCGCTGCAGCGGCGGTACGGCGGCAACGACCTGACCGCCTGCGCGTTGCACCCCGGCACCCTGATCACCACGGACATCGGCCGCGGCTCGAGACTGGTCGGCGCGTTGATGATGCTGGTGAGCCCGTTCACGAAGAACCCTGCCCAGGGCGCTGCCACGACGGTCTACGCCACGGTGCACGAACCAGCGTCCGATCTGGCCGGGCAGTACCTGCAGGACTGCCACATCGAACCGTGCAGCGCCGAGGCGAACGACCCCGCGGTTGCCCAGCGATTGTGGGAGCTTTCCGAGCGATGGGTGGCCGGGGCCGAGGTACCTGCCTGGGCGTGAGGCACCTTACAGCGGTTGTCCTGCTTGCGCTCGGCGGTTCGCATCGACTCGAGGTCAAACGGGAACCACCGCCCATCGCCGAGACCAACGACAACCGCCACGCCGCCGGCACCGTGCGCGGCGACACCCTGTTCCTCGACCTCGACGTCCGCCTGGCGCGCTGGTATCCGGAGCCGCCGGGCGGCACGTTCGTCAAGGTGCCGGTGCTCGGCGTGGTTGCTCGGGTACCGCAGGTGCCGGGGCCGCTCATCCGGGTGCGCGAAGGCACCACGATCGTCGCCCGCCTTCCACGGGGACTGGGGAGCTATCGACTGATCGCCGGCGAGCCCGGCAAGCCGTCATGGGAACAACGGCTGGTCGTACGGTGACATGACGACTTCGAACAATGGTCCCAACAACCTGCTGCACGGGATTACCCTGCACCGGATGCTCGACGAACTGGTCGAGCACCTCGGGTGGGAGCATATGGGCCGCGAAGTGAAGGTGGCCTGCTTCACCAACAACCCGAGCGTCAGGTCGAGCCTGGCGTTCCTCCGCCGGACCCCGTGGGCGCGCGCCAAGGTCGAAGCCATGTACCTCGCCATGGTCCGGGCGAGGCCGTCACCGACCGCCTGACCTACGCCGCCCTGCCTCACCGCTTGGCGTCAATAGTCGCCGCCACCCAGTCGGCCAGCGGGACCCCGTTCACCACCGTCGTATAGAACCCGGGCCGAGTCAGGATGGTGTGCTCCTCGCTCGGAATCAGATAGCGACGGAACGCGGGCAAGGCCGCCTGGATGTCGTCCAGATTGGCCTGAAGCAGCGGCGCGAGTGGCGTGCCGGGAACCCCCAGCAGCGTCAGGAACTGCAGCTGGATGGCATCGTGATCCTGGTTGATCTGAGCCAGGCGGAGTTTCGGGTTCGCTCGGCCCGCCGCGATGTAGAGCGACTCGAACGTCAGCCCCGCCGAATCGATCGCGGCGAACGCCGGCACGTCGCTGAGGGCCTGACGAACGCCCCATCCCGCCAGAATGCCGGGAATGGTCGGCGCTCGATATCCGCCGGCCCCGTCGCCGATGCCGGTCACTCGCGCTTTCGGGAAGCGAGCGGCCAGGCGGGTGGCGTAGACCGGGACCGGAATGGCGCCGGCGCTGCCGCCAGTGACCACGATCTCCCGGGGTGACTTGATCTCCGCCCCGATCCACTGCATGGCGACCGCGGCATTCGCCGCACCGCGGTGGTCCATGGCCACGCCGGCGTAGTCGACCTGTCGAGCGCCGAGGTGAACGTCCGCGGTGCAGTACGGGATGTACACCACGGTCCAGCCCCGGAACGGATTGGCCGGCCGGTCAATCGCGAGGATTCCGTCGGCGTTGGCCGGACTGTCCCGTTCCTCAACCACCGGATCGAAGGTCGGCTGGTCGGCCAGATCGCAATTGGCCTTGAGCCAGCACCCACCGCCGCCCTGGAGGTAGACCAGCAGCCGGTCGGGTTGGCCGCGATGGACCCAGAAGTTCCAGGCACCGCCCTTGGCGCAGCGGGCGGCTTCCGCCTGGATCGCCTGCCAGACCTGTGCGGCGCCGACAGCCGGCCAGAGAACCAGCGCACCCGCCACGAGCACTCTACGCATCATGATCACCGCCTTCGGTCAATGGGATACCCGCGCCGTCAGGAATTCTTGATCTTGAGCATCTGCCGGGCTTCCGCCGGGGTGGCAACCTCCCGCTGGAGCTCGTTGGCCAGCCGCACCGCGCGCCCGACGAGCTGGGCATTGGTGGCCAGGACCTTGTACGAGTAGTAGATGTTGTCTTCGATTCCCACCCGGGAGTGCCCCCCGAGGATCATCCCCAACGTCGAGACCGGCAGCTGCGCCCGGCCGACACCGATGCAATTCCACCTGGCGTCCGCCGGCAGCATGTTGATCAGGTTGAGCATGTTCTGCGGCGTGTAGGAGAGCGCGTTCTTGACGCCGAGGACGAAATCGAAGAACGGCGGGTCGTCGATCAACCCCTTCCGCCACAGCCGCACCCCCGCCTCGATGTGGCTCGCGTCGAAACACTCGATCTCCGGCTTGACCCCGTATTCCTGCATCTTCCCGGCCCAGTACTCGGCGTCCTCCGGCTTGTTGATGTAGGGACCGAGGGGGAAGTTGATCGAGCCGACATTCAAGCTCATCATGTCGGGCTTGAGATCCACGGCCCGGACCCGGGCGTCCCGGTCCTGGACCAGCCGCGAGCCCGTGGACATCTGGACGATCAGCGTGGTGTACTTCCTGAGCCCTTCCATCACCCTGGCGAAATAGTCATAGTCGAGACAGGGCTTCTGATCCTTGTCGCGGGCGTGATAATGGAGGATGCTCGCCCCGGCCTCCCAGCACTTGATCCCGTCCTCGATCACTTCCTCGGCGGTGATCGCCACGTACGGGGTGGTCTCTTTGGTCGGCACCGAGCCGTTCGGGGCTACCGTGATGATCAGCTTGTCCATGTCGACGCCGCTTTCTTCGGTCCGAGGCCCCGCCGAAGGCCGGGCCGGAGGGTGCTCCCGTCATCGTGCGGAAGCTCGTGGATGCACGCTCATCAGTGGAACGTACCGGCCGGCAGCGGCCGTGGCGAGTGGCCGGTGGCATCCGCTGTGGAACCGGACTAACCTTGGGAATGACGACCTACCGCATTGCGCTGATCCCCGGCGACGGAATCGGCAAGGAAGTAATGCCCGAGGGAGTTCGCGCCCTCGAAGCCGCCGGACGACGATTCGGCATCGGCTTCGAGTGGACCTGGTTCGACTGGAGCTGTGAGACCTGGCATCGGACCGGCCGGATGATGCCCGACGACGGGATTGAGCAACTCCGGGGCTTCGACGCGATCTATCTGGGCGCGGTGGGTTTCCCCGGGGTCCCCGATCACATCTCGCTTTGGGGTCTGCTGATCCCGATCCGCCGGGCGTTCGACCAGTACGCCAACATTCGCCCCTGCCGGATCATGCCGGGACTCCGGTCGCCGCTGGCCAACACCGACGGCCGGAAGATCGACTTCTGGGTGGTCCGCGAAAACGTCGAAGGGGAATATTCCCAGATTGGCGGCCGGATCTTTGAGGGCACCGACCGGGAGACGGTCGTTCAGGAGACGGTGTTCACCCGGAAAGGCGTCGACCGGATCATCGACTACGCCTTTCGACTGGCCGAGCGAAAAGGGCTCTCGAAGGTGACGTCGGCCACCAAGTCGAACGGCATCGCGATCACCATGCCGTACTGGGACGAACGCTTCGCCGAGATCGCCGCCCGCTACCCCGCCCTCAAGTCGGACAAATTCCACATCGACATCCTGACCGCCCACTTCGTGGCCCACCCCGAGTGGTTCGAGGTCGTGGTCGGGTCCAATCTCTTCGGCGACATCCTCTCCGATCTCGGCCCCGCCGTCTGCGGCAGCATCGGCATCGCGCCGTCGGCCAACATCAATCCGGAGCGGCTCCATCCCTCGATGTTCGAGCCGGTCCACGGCTCGGCGCCGGACATCGCCGGCCTGGGTATCGCCAATCCGATCGGACAGATCTGGGCCGGCGCCATGATGCTCGAGCATCTCGGCCACCCCGACGCCCACGACGGCATCGTCCGCGCCATCGAGACCGCCCTGCGCGACGGGCCCCGAACCCCGGATCTGGGCGGCCAGGCCACCACGGCCGACCTGGGTCGCGCGATTGAGCAATCCATCCTGAGCTGACCGCCATGACCGCAACGCTCGACCCCGAAACCCTGGCCGAACTGCTCCAGACCATTCGCCGCTTCGTCACCGAGCGGCTCATCCCCGCGGAACAGCAAGTCGATCGCGAAGATCGGATTCCCGAGGACATCCTCCGGGACCTGCAGGCGATGGGCCTCTACGGCATCACCATCCCGACCGGGTACGGCGGCCTGGGACTCAACGCCGAGGAGTCGGTTCAGGTCTTCTTCGAACTCTGCCGCGCCGCGCCGGCATTCCGCTCGGTTATCGGCATCAACAACGGGCTCGGTTCCTCGAGCATTCTCTCCGACGGAAATGACGACCAGCGGAATCGCTACATCCGGCGGCTGGCCAGTGGCGACCTGGTCGCCGCCTTCTGTCTGACCGAGCCGGACTCCGGCTCCGACGCCGGGGCCCTCACCACCACCGCCCGCCGCGACGGTGACCACTACATCCTGAACGGCACCAAGCGCTACATCACCAACGCGCCCCAAGCCGGCATCTTCATCGTCATGGCCCGGACCGATCCCGCCCAGGCCGGCGCGGCCGGTGTCTCCGCCTTCATCGTCGAGCGGGAGACGCCCGGCCTCTCGGTCGCCAGGCCGGACCGGAAGATGGGCCAGAAGGGCGCTCATCTGGCGGACGTGATCTTCGAGGATTGCCGGATTCCCGCGTCGGCGCTGATTGGCCGGGAGGGCCAGGGATTCAAGGTGGCGATGCGGGCCCTGGACCGGGGCCGGATTCACATCGCGGCGATGTGCGTGGGGATTTCCGAGCGGCTGATCGACGAAGGCCTGACCTATGCCCTCGATCGCCCGCAATTCGGCAAGCCGATCGCCGAGTACCAGCTGGTGCAGGCGATGCTCGCGGACAGCAAGGCCGAGGCCTACGCGGCGCGGTGCATGGTGCTCGATGCGGCGCGCCGGCTCGATCGGGGCGAACGGGTTTCGGTGGAGGCATCCTGCAGCAAGATGTTCGCGTCGGAGATGTGCTGCCGGGTGGCGGACCGGGTGGTGCAGATTCACGGCGGAGCCGGGTACATCTCGGAGTGTGCGGCCGAACGATTGTATCGTGACGTCCGGGTCTTCCGGCTCTACGAAGGCACCACCCAGATCCAGCAGCTGATCATCGCGAAGGCCATGATCACGGCCCGGCGGGCGTAGGTCAGACGGGGATTTCCCAGAACGACGGGAGCCCGGCCTCGTCGGTGCTGACCGAGATGACTCCCTCCGGTGGCGCCAGGCCGTCATCGGGGCCGGGCTCTTCGTCCCACATCAGGCGGACACTGCCGGCGCGGCGAAGCGAAAAGGACATGAGCGACTGGACCGTCTTGGGCTGGGTATACCGCCAGCGCCGCTCCTCGGCGCCGGGGATCGCGAACCAGACCTGAACCCGCGTCACCCGGCCTTCGCCCGCCGCCGGGATCCAGGTCACCTCGCCTGCCGACTTTCCCTGATCCACGGTGGCCGTGTTCCAGCCCGGGAGCACCACCGCCGGCCCACGAGTCCAGCCCGGCAGCGACTGGGTCGGCCGATGCCAGCGGCCGATCTCACCACCGGTGTCGATCCGCCACCGGCCGGTGGGATAGGCCGTGAGCTCGACGTGATCGGCGCCACGGCGCGCGGCCAGATGGAACTCATCGTCCATCGTCCAGGCGCGCCACCGGAGGGAGCGGGGGACCTCGGCGGAGCCCAGGGCAAAGCAGGCGGCGGTGTCGGACATGCCGGATAGTAATCCGCTCCGGCCCCGCGCGCCGCCTAGCTCACCCCGCCGATCAGTCGCCCGACTCCCAGAAACACGACATAGACCAGGATCCCGCCGCCGATCATCGCGGCCCGGACCGGGCCCGGCACCTTCGAACGTCCCACCAGGTGATACGCCGCCGCTCCGAGCCACGGCAGCGCCAGAATCGCGGCGCTCCATCCGAACCGGCCGGCCGGCTCGAGGTCGGTCCGGCTTCCCAAATCGGAGAACGCCAGCGCCGCCCAGACGGTGAACAGCATCAAGGGAAAGAAGAAGATCACCACGTTCAGACTGGTCTGGAGAAGCGTCGGGAGCGGATACGCCGACGCCAGCAGCATCAAGCCGCCGAGCAGCGGGAGGGCACTCTTCCTGATGAAACGCATTGGGTCTTCTCCATCGAGAAGTGTTCCGATGAAGCTGCCGGGGCCGCGCTCCGGATACCATCGCTCGAAGGGTTGAAGATCAGGATGGGACGACGGCCGCTCCAACGATGGATGTGCGGAGAACAGGGCGGCCATAGCTTCCCGACGTTCGAAGCGAATGTCATGTCATCAGCAGATTGGACCATGTATGCGCAGGACTATGCTGCTCGTGCTGCCGTTGCTCGGCGCCCTGATCCTCCAATCCGCGGTTCCAGCTGGGCGACGTCTGGTTCAGCCTCCTCGACCCGTGGCCGGAGTACTGGCCCGACGATTGGTACGAGACCGACGACGTGTATATTGAGTACGGCGATGACGGGTACTACCTGTACAACCGCGAAGGTCCGGACGTACGCCTTGCGGTCACCGTCTACGAGCGCTGAGTTCTGATGGACGAACCCAGGACCCGCAACACCACGGCGCCGACCATACTCCTGGTCGGCGTCTTCCTCATTCTTCTCACCGCCGCGCTCCGCATTGCCGCGGCGCTATTGTTTCCCATCGCGGTGGCCGGTCTGCTGATGCTGCTGCTCGATCCGCCGGTCCGGGCCCTTCGCAAACTGGGACTGCCAACAGCCGTGGGCGCGGGGTTGATGGTCTTCGGCACCCTGGCGCTCACCGTGGCCGGCGGGGCGATGCTCGCAAGCCCCGCATCGGACTGGATCGAGACGACGCCGGCGAAGCTGGTCCAGGTCCAGACCAAGATCCGCAAAATGCTGCGCCCGATCCAGGAAACGGCCCGGAAAGTCGATCAGGCGACCGAAACCACCAGCACCCAGACGACTCCGCCGACCGTCCAGATCAAGTCGCCCGGCCTGCTGCAGCGACTGAGCGTCAGCACCGCCAGCATCGCCGCCACCGTACTGACCATCGTGTTCCTGACCTATTTCCTGTTGGCGATGCTCCCCGCGTTTCGCCGGAAACTCGCCGGGCTGATCGGGACCCTGGCGGGCGCCCGGAACATCGAGGAGACCCTGACCGAGATCGAAACCCAGATGTCCCGGTATCTGGTGCTGAATACGCTGACCGGCGTCGGCGTCGGCCTGGCGACCTGGGCGTTCCTGGCGGCCGTGCAATTGCCTAACGCGCTCCTCTGGGGCGTGGTGGCGTTCCTGCTCAACTTCATCCCCTATGCCGGGTCGCTCGCCACGGCGGCCCTGGTGGGAGCCGCGGCGCTCGTGGCGTTCGACGGCACCGGCCGGGCGGTCATGGTGGTGATCGGCTCCTCGGCGATTCACCTCGTAGCGGGCAACTTCGTCACGCCCCACCTGATGGGCCGCCACCTGCCGCTCAATCCGGTGGCCATTTTCGTGAGCCTGCTCTACTGGGGCTGGGTGTGGGGGCCGGCGGGAACGCTGGTGGCCGTCCCCATCACGGTGATGCTGCAGGTGATCTTTGCCCGGGTCGACCGACTCCGGCCCATCGCCATCCTCCTCGACACCTGAGCGCCAGCCGGACACCCGTCATAGCGGCATGGTCCCGAGGGCTCGAACCTTGAGCCGGACGGTGCCGATGGTCCGGCTCCTGTCCGCCAGGCTGACCACCAGGTCTGCCGCGGGTCCCGCCGACGCCGGCGCGGTGAGGCGGAGCTGGAGATCGATCGACCCCTGCGCCGCCACGACATAACTGCCGGACCCGCTCTGCTCGGTCCATCCCGCCGGAAGGGCCACACTGAGGCGGAAGGTCGCCTCCCCGCCGGCATTCCGAACGACCAGCGGCAAGCGCACCGTGACGGCCGGATTCACCCCCAGCTCCTCCGGAATCAGTCCACCCGCCCGTTCGATCCCATGGGCCCGGGCGAAAGCCCGGTAGAAGCCCCAGGGTCCGCCTAACGACAATGTCGGAGCCGGTCCTTCCCCGCCGGCGGCGAGCGGCCGCCACGCCGCCGGACGTTCGGTGACGCCCTGAAATACGTCACCCGTCTCCGGCCCATCCGACAGCGCCTTGCCGAGAATCAGCTGGACGTCCGCAGTCCCGGCAAAGGCCTCCTGCGCCTTGAGGTAGGCGGTGTAATCACCAGTCTTGATCGCCTGGGCAGCAAGCCGCCCGCCCTCGCCTTGGGTGAGGTGGTTCGCCAGCGACGCGGCCTGGGTCCGGTAGTACGGCGCGCCCGTCGCTGGCGAGACATCGGTAACCGAGTACCGCGGTCCCGCCGTCCGAAACGGCGTCCAGTCGTCGCGATCCGAAAAGAAGTACAGCTTTTGGGGCTGCCAGACCGTGAGCCCCTCGGTAAGATTGGCGATGCTGGTCCGGTTGCGGGCCGGCGTGACCTGGGACGGGTACGCCGTCGGGTTGGCGGCCAGGTCGAACGCCTCGGTCGCCAGCACGCCCGCGGCCTGGTGATCGCCATGATTCTCGCCGATCACGAACTGCGGCAGCCAGGTCATGATGATGGCGGGCCGAGTCAGACGAACCAGCCGCACGGTCTGTTCGAGCGAGGCGCCGTGATGCCAGGTTTCCAGCGACTGGAGCACATCCTGACTTGGCGTGTCCTTTCCGTCGAGAAACCAGACCAGGTCGATCCCCAGCGCCGCGTTGGCCTTCCGGGCCTCGATCTCGCGGACCGCGCCCAGCGCGGCGGCCTGCTCCGGGCCGGCCTCGTTCCCGCCGCCGTCGCCGCGGGTACCGTAGATCACCCCCACCCGCTTGTGCTGGTCGAGGATGGCGCGGGCCAGGTACCCGCTCACCACGCTCTCGTCGTCCGGGTGCGCCACGATCAGCAGGATGTCGACTTTGTAGCGGGGATCCGGTGGCGGGCCGGGCGATTGGGCTGCGAGGTGAAGGGGGAGAGCGCCAGCGGCCAACAAGAGCCGCGCCCAGGCCTGGAGATGATGCCGCATGAGGTCCTCGATGGGTCGACGGTGCGTGGGGCGGATGGATGGTAGCACCGGTCGGCCCGGGGCGAAACGCCGGGGTGCGGCCTCCGGGGGCCGGCCGTGCGCCGGAGCAGGGTATGAATCCCAGGCGCGAACACAGCGAGCCTCTTCATCCAGGATGGCGAGCGGTTCGCCACACCCCCAGCCCGCCCGACAAGAGCCGGACGTTCTAGGTGTTATCTACGGAAGGGAAATTCGGAGAGGAGTTTGTCGATGCAGGCGGCGGCGACGATTTCCTGTGAAGTACCGGCGTCGGGTCGCGACTCGAGGTAGACGGCTTCCCAGACCGGCTGGGCGGTGGCGACCTTGATC
>JANXXJ010000221.1 GCA_025350665.1 Gemmatimonadota bacterium
GAGCTATTTACACAAGATTAGGGACACTACCTGGAACAGCCACCACCCAGTACCGGATCGGTACGTCGTACGAGAAGGACCTCGGGATCGAACCGACCAACAACCTCTGGCGGTTCAGCACCAACCTGAACCTCACCGTCAAGCCGACGCCGAACCTTGACGTGATCTCCACGTTCGGGCTCACTGAGAGCAAGCTGAACCAGAACTACGAAGGTGGCGGCGGGGTGCTGGTCGAAGCGCTCTTCGGGTCGCCGTCGCTGGTCGGGACGCCGTTCCGCGGCTTCGTCGACTACCCGCCCGAGACCTTGTGGGACAATTTCCAGGCCTCGCAGCGGGTTGGACGTCTGATCAGCAGCGTGCAGTTCAACCACCGGCCGTTTCCCTGGCTCAATCACCGCCTGACGGTCGGCCTCGACATGATCGGTGAAGACAACACCGATCTGGCCCGAGTCCCCAACCAGGCGGCCCGCGAGTTCCTGAGTTCCCCGACCGATCTGGGCGGAGGGAAGTCGGTGTTCCGGAACGACCTCAGCACCACGACGATCGATTACGTGGCGAACGCCAAGGCCACCATCAGCAAGTCGATCACCTCCACGTCCTCGGCCGGGGTCCAGTACTTCCGCCGCCGGCGCTACTTCCTGAGTCTCGCCGGTTCCGGGTTCCCGGCGGCCGGTCTCGAGAACATCAACGCGGCGACCACCAGCTTCTTCGCCGGCGAAGACCTGATCACCAACGTGACGCTCGGCTCCTTCGTGCAGCAGCAATTCGGGTACAAGAACCGGTTCTTTCTGACCGGGGCGGTGCGCCTTGACGACAACAGCGCCTTCGGCAAGAACTTCAACTACGTGACCTACCCCAAGGTGAGCGCCAGCTGGGTCCTCAATGAGGAGCCGTTCTTCAAGGTCCCCTTCATCTCGAGCCTGCGCCTTCGAGCCGCCTACGGCGAGACCGGCCAGCAGCCCGACGCCTTCGCCTCGCTTCGGACCTATACCCCGGTCACCGGCGGCAATGGTGGTGGTGCGGTGACGCCGTCGTCGCCCGGCAATCCGAACCTCCAGCCGGAACGGGGCAAGGAACTCGAGGTCGGCTTCGACGCCTCCCTCTTGAAGGACCGGCTGTCGGTCGACTTCACCTTCTACGCTCAGAAGACCGTCGGCGGCCTCTTCAATCGGGACGAGGCCCCCTCGACCGGATTCCCGGGCGCGCTCCTCGTCAACACCGCCAAGGTCCAGAATCGCGGGGTTGAGCTTCAGCTCCGCGGTTCCCCGATCAGCCGGCCCAACTTCAGCTGGGACTTCGCCTTCAATTTCTCGAAAAACTGGAACAAGGTGCTCGACCTCGGCGGGGTCGATTTCATCAACATCGTGCAGCTGTTCGGAACGCCGCGGGTCGATCAGCGGCACGCCGTCGGCTATCCGCTTGGCGGCAACTGGGTTCGCCGGGTCGTCAGCGCCCAGCTCGACGCCAACAACCATCCGATTCGGAGCACGTCCCTGTGCGACAACGGTCAGGGTGGGACCACGGCCTGCTTCGACGCCAACGGCACCGCGGTCGCGCCCCGGGTCTATGCCGGTCGAACCACCCCGGATCGCGAAGGATCGTTCCAGACCAGCATTACCCTGATGAAGCGGCTCCAGTTGTTCACGCTGGTGGATTTCAAGCTCGGCGCCTTCATCACCGACAACAAGGCGCGGGCCCAATGCCAGATCTTCAAGACCTGTCTCCGCAACTATGACCGAGCCGGCGTCGATCCCGTCATCCTGGCCAATGATGAGTTCGGGTCGACCTTCCGGGCCGAGTTCATCGAAGACGCCAGTTTTGCCAAGCTCCGCGAGATCTCGGTCAGCTACACGGTCCCGGATCGCCTGGCCCGCTCGTTCCGGGCCTCGACGGCGCGGATCACGTTGTCGGCGCGGAACCTCCACACCTGGACCGGGTACAAGGGAATCGATCCCGAGTCGTACTTCGTCGGCGAGCAATACGTCCGGGTGGACCAGGCCCAGACGCCTCAGCTGGCGCAGTTCAAGACCACCATCAGTCTCACCTTCTAAGCGACAGGAGCGATAACGACATGATGAGTCAATTTCGATTCGAACGCCTCGCCCTGATCGGCTTGATCGGGCTCAGCGCCGGAACCGTCGGCTGCAGTCTGCTTGACGTGCAGACCCAGACCCAGATCACCGAGGACGCCCTTCAGAATCCGGCCAACGCGCAGCTGATCGTCAATGGCGCCGTGTCCGACTTCGAGTGCGCTCTTGGCGCCTACGTCGTCGGCATGGGGCTCTTGTCCGACGAGTTTGAGAGCGCCGGTGGCGCGGCGCTCTTCTTCGACTGGGACCGGCGGACCCAGGAAGCCAGCAGCGGCACCTACGCCGTCGGCGACTGTCTCGCCAACCAGGTCTCCCTCGGGACCTATCGGCCGATCTCGACCGCCCGGTACACGGCCGACAATGCGCTGGCGCTGCTCAATGGCTGGACCGACCAGGAGGTCCCCGACCGGCAGGGCCTGATCGCCACCTCGTTGGCCTACGGCGGATACAGCCGGATCCTGCTCGGCGAAGGCTTCTGTTCGGCCGCCATCGACCTGGGGCCGGAGTTGACGCCGGCACAGGTGTTCGCCCAGGCTGAGGCCAAGTTCACCGAGGCCATCGCGGCCGCCGCCGGCAACCCGGATCTCATCCGGATGGCCACGGTGGGCCGGGCCCGGGCCCGGCTCAACATGGGCAAACTGGCGGAGGCGGGCCAGGACGCTTCGACGATTCCGGTGGGTTTCGTCTGGAACGCGAACTACAATGCCGCGGCGTTCCGGAGTCAGAATCAGCTCACCAACATGCACTTCCGCACCAACGGCATCATCGTGTCGGCGCCGTTCCGGAACTTGACCTTCGACGGAGTTCCCGATCCTCGGCTCAAGGTGGCTGATGCCGGCCGGGCGTCGGCCGATCCGACCCGGCGCCTCTGGCTGACGTCCAAGTACCCGTTGCAGGATTCGCCGATTGCCCTGGCGACCGGCGTCGAAGCGCAGCTGATCCTGGCCGAGGCCGTTGGCGGGCAGCAGGCCGTCGGTATCATCAACGCGTTGCACACCCGTGTCGGACTGCCGGCCACGTTCGCGAGCACCGACCCCACGGCGATCAAGAATCAGATCATTGATGAACGCCGCCGCGAATTCTTCGCCGACGGCCATCGCTCCTATGACATTCTCCGCTACAACCTTCCACTCAATCCGCCGGCGGGCACCGTGCATCCGCAGGGCGGAACGTACGGCGCTCAGCGTTGTCTTCCGCTCCCGGATATCGAGCGGAACAACAATCCCAATCTGAGCGTCAGTCGGTAAACAAGGCCGGGGTCCGTCATGGTGACGGGCCCCGGCATCACCGCCTCAGGTGGTGGACGATTCCCTTTGATGGGCGTCCTTCCAGACGCCCTCAGCGGGCCCTGAATTCGACTACCATGCCGGCCGCCGAGGCTGCCGCAACCGTGATCCTGCCGTCAGCCGACTCAAAGGCTGTCCGGTTCGACTCCAGAACGCTCCGGCAACGTCCCAAGTCGGTCACGGCGAATTCGATCCCAATCCCATACCCGCCCAGCAGACCGCACCAGGCCGGCGCGGCGCCGCCGTAGCGGCGCTCGACGCCCGCGGGGTCGAGAATCTCGAGCTGCTCCCCCCGCGGGGTGACGAAGAGCACCCGCTCCCGGCTCCGTTCCGCCGGCGCCCCGCCAAACATCGTGGCGAGGTAGTCGGCTTGGGCTCCGGGATCGTCCGCCACGTAGGTCAGGCTCAGCACGTCGGTGGCGCCGTTCGGGTGGCGCTGCCAGGCCGGTATGAAGATCGTCTCGGGCTTGTAGTGGTGCGACAGGAACAGGGTGAGATAGCGGTACCGCTCTTCGCGCCAGACGTAGAAACAGTGGCTGTCGGTCTCGTCGGTCCCGCCGTCCGGCATCGGGACTTTCCGCCGGGCATTGATGATTGAATCGGGCGTGAGACCCTGCGCCGCGATCGACGCCCGGTCGCCGGAAAGGTCGTCGGAGGTGAGGCTCACGATGGCCATCCCGTCGCCGCACTGGAACCGGGGCATCATCTTGTCGCGGAGCAGGGGGATGGACCGGTCGAGGTCGGCCACGATTTCGTAATAGCTGTGGCCCAGCTGGAAGACCCGGTTGCAGGAACCGATTTCGATGTGTCGGGCCACCGGGAGGAGATGGAAGCCGAGTTGCTCGAAGGCGGTGCCGGCCCGGTCGAGATCGCGGACGGCGTGGGCGAAGTGGTCGAGGGAGCGCATCTGGTCCTCTCTTGATAACTTAACGTCGTGTAGTCATCCCGCGAGGCCCCATGCCGGTACTGTTCGCCTTCCTGTTGGTGCTCCAGGCCGCCGCCCCCACGGCCGTGGTGCACGTTCGGCTGATCGACGGCCGGGGGGCGGCCCCGGTCGAAAACGCCACGGTCGTCATTCGCGGTGACCGAATCGCCGCCGCCGGACCGGCGGCCGAGGTGAAGGTCCCCGCGGGCGCGCGGATCGTAGAGGGGCGCGGGATGTCGCTTCTCCCTGGCCTCGCCGACATGCACACCCACCTGAGCGGCGGCTGGGACGGGGAATCCTCCGACTATCTGGGCAACCGCCTCACGATGGCCGCCCTGCTCTACAACGGCGTCACGACCGTGCTCGATCCGGGTGACATTACCTCCTACGTCAAACAACTCCGCGACGAAATCCGGGGGGGCCGGTTGGCCGGACCGCGGATCTACTACACTGGCCTCGTGCTCGACGGCGCCAAACCGGTCTGGCCCGACATCTCCGGTGCCATCGCCACGACGGATCAGGTCGGCCACTTTGTCCACCAGATGAAGCAGGCCGACGCCACGTTTATCAAGGCGTACGGCGGTCTGTCGACCGACATGGTGAAAGCCGTGGTCGACGCGGCGGCGCGAGACTCGATCCGCGTCATCGCCGACGTGTGGCAGCGGAACGGCACCCTGGCCGATGCTCAGACCGGGATCGCGGCCTTCGCCCACGCCGCCAGCCTCCCGATGACGGATGAAACCATCCGCTACATGGCCGATCACGGCACCGCGACGATCACGACCCTCGCGGTGTACGAGAGCTTTGCCCGGCGCCGGTTCAAGGACATGAGTTTCCTCGACCAGCCGCTGCTCAAGGACATTCTGACCCCGACCTACATTCGCCAGATTCGCGCGCATGGGACCACCTCGGATGCGGGGATCGACACGGCCCGGATCGCCCGCGGGCTCTCCACCGGGCAGAGCAATGTGAAGCGGATGTTCGCCGCCGGGATCCTCCTCGCCGCCGGGACCGACGCGCCCTACCCGGGCGACTACTACGGCGAAGGGCTCCAGCGGGAACTGGAGTTGCTGGTGGAAGCAGGACTGAAGCCGCTCGACGTGATCTCCCTCGCCACCCGGAACGCGGCCCGCCTGGTGCGCGCCGACAGCGAATGGGGCACGGTCGAGCCCGGCAAGATCGCCGACCTGTTGCTGGTCCGCGGCGATCCCTCGACCAGGATCAGCGACACCCGCAACATCGTGATGGTGATCCAGGGCGGCCGTGTGATCGACCGGGCCGCCCTTCGCTACGACCCGCGCCGCGATCCGGATTATCATCCGGTCGTGCTGCGCCCCCACTAGCATCCCAGGAGTCCCCCAGTGCGAGCTGTTCAGACCGTCGCGCATGGCGACCGGAGCCAGCTGGTCTATCGAACCGATGTGCCCGATCCCGTGGCCGGCCCCGACGACGTGATCGTCAAGGTGGCTGCCACCGCGGTGAACTTCCACGACATCTTCACCCGGCGCGGCATGCCGGGCATCAGGATTCCCCTTCCGGTGATCGTCGGCTCCGACATCGCGGGCACGGTCCACACCCTGGGCGCCAACGTGAAGGGCTGGTCGGTGGGCGACCGGGTGCTGGTGGATCCGGTGTCCCGCGATGGAGCCCATTTCGGGATGCTGGGCGAAGTGGCCGACGGTGGCCGGGCCGAGCTGTGCCGGGTGGCGTCGTATCAGCTGATCCGCGTGCCGGAGCAGGTGACGCTCGAGCAGGCCGCGTCGCTGCCGCTAGCCTATGGCACCGCCTACCGGATGATGACCACGCGGGGGCGAGTGTCGAAGGGCGAGAAGGTCCTGATCCTGGGCGCCAGCGGCGGCGTGGGCGTCGCCTGCGTGCAGCTGGCCCGGATGCTGGGGGCCGAAGTGGTGGCCTGCGCCAGTTCCACGTCCAAGGCGGACCGGCTCAAGGCCCTCGGCGCCGACCACGTGGTCAACTACTCCGAGGTGAAGTTCGTCGACGCCGTGCGGCAGATCTACGGCAAGCCGAAGATTACCGGTGGCGGCGGCGTGGACGTGGCGGTCAACTTCACCGGCGGCGATACCTGGATCGATACCCAGAAATCGGTCCGGCTGGGCGGACGGATTCTCACCTGCGGCGCCACCGCCGGGTACAATTTGACCACCGACGCCCGGTATCTGTGGACTTACGAACACGAGATGATCGGATCGAACGGCTGGACGCCCGAGGGACTGGCCGCGTTGATGGGCCTGATCGCGGCCGGGCGCCTCACGCCGGAGATCGACAAGGTCCTGCCGCTCGAGGAGACCGCCGAAGCGGAGCGGCTGCTCGAGGACCGTGAAGTCGTCGGCAAAGTCCTGATCAAGCCGTAACGGAGCCCGATGCTCGACCGCACCAATCTCGGCGATCTCGTTCCCCACGAGGCGCCGGACCACCCGATCCTCATCGACCTGCGGGATCCCGCGGCGCCGCGCCGCTGGACCACGGGGGAGTTCGATCGGGCCGCCAATGCGGTGGCGCGCGGCCTCCTCCGCCGCGGATTCAAGCCCGGGGATCGGATCGCCGTGATTGCCGAGAACCGAGCCGAGTATCTGCTGGCGTATTTCGGCACGATGCGCGCCGGACTGGTGTCCGCTCCGGTCAACTTCAAGCTCCCCAAGGACACCGTCTCCTACATCTTCGAGGATGCCGAGATCAAGGCGGCGTTCGTCGACCGGGCCCGGCGGCAATTCGTTCCGTCCGGTGTGCCGGTCTTCGATTTTGACGATGGCTCCTACGACGCGCTCCTCGATCCCGGGCCCTTCGACTCGGTGGTTCCCGGCCCGGGCCAGCTGGCCAAGGTGCTCTACACGTCGGGGTCGACCGGCCGGCCCAAGGGCGTACCGCTCCCGCACGCGGGCCAGCTCTGGGCCCTGGCCAAGTATTTCAATGGCGCCGATGACGAGGGGGGCGGGCGGACGGACCTCACGCTCGTCGTCGCTCCGACCTATCACAAGAACGGGTTGTTCTTCTCGATGATGGCCATCTCCAACCAGATCGCCATCGTCAGCCTCCCGAAGTTCGATGCCCGGCGCTATCTCGAAACGGTGGCGGAATACCGCTGCACGATTCTCACCGGCATTCCGACGATGTTTGCGTTGATCGCCCGCGAACGGGATCTGCTGGCGTCACTCGACCTGAGTTCGGTGCGGCTCGTGACGATCGGATCGGCCCCGCTCACGGATGCCTTGCTGGCACAGGTGAAAGGAATCTTTCCCGGCGCCGTGGTGCTGAACGGCTACGGTACGACCGAGGCCGGGCCCTGCGCCTTCGGGCCCCATCCCCGCGGCCTCGAGCGCCCGCCGCTGGCGCTCGGCTTCCCGTTCGTGGACATCGAGTGGCGCCTGGTGGATGGACCGTCGGCCGATCAGGGTGCGTTCGAAATCAAGACGCCGGCGTTGATGCCGGGCTACCTCAACCTGCCGGACAAGACCGCCGAACGGATCAGGGATGGCTGGTACGCCACCGGCGACGTGATGCGTCACGACGCGGAGGGCTTCTTCTATTTCGTGGGCCGGGTCGACGACATGTTCATCTGCGGGGGCGAGAACGTCTATCCCGGCGAGGTGGAGAAACTGATCGAACGCTGTCCCGGGGTGGCCCAGGCCGCCGTGGTGCCGGTACCCGACGAGATCAAGGGACAGATCCCGGTGGCGTTCGTGGTCCGGACGCCGGGCGCCGCACCCACCGAGCAGGCCATCAAGGAGTTCTCACTCGCGAACGGTCCGGCCTACGCCCATCCGCGGCTGGTGCTCTTTACCGATACGATTCCGGTGGCCAGCACCCACAAGGTCGATCGGCGGGTCCTGATCGAGGAGGCCACCCGGGCGGTACGCGAAACCGGCCGGCGCTGACGCCGGGCTGCCGGCTACGCACCAAGGCCTCCGGAAGGGTTGAGGGGAGCCGACCTGGGAAGGATGCCTCACCGACCGGGAAAGCCGCGGGGCGCGCTGGCTGCCTCAGGGGAACAGCTGATTGATCGTGCCGAATTGCACCGCCTCGCCGAGCCGGGTGAAGGTGCCCTGGTCGGCGATCTCGTTGGCGGCGGCGATGAATCCGGTCCAGGCGGCCCGGGCCAGCGCGCCGCCGACGCTGATCCGCCTGACGCCGACCCCGGCGAGTTCTCCCACGGTGGTGAACCCGCCTCCCACCAGCACGTTGACCGGCTTCGGGGCCACGGCACGAACCACCGCCGTGATGTCTGCGAGATCCCGCAGGCCGGGGGCGTAGAGACAGTCGGCGCCGGCCTCGGCGAACGCCGCCAGGCGCCGGATGGTTTCGGCGAGATCCGGCCGGCCGGTGATGAAACCCTCCGAACGCGCCGTGAGCAGGACGCCCGTCCCGCTGCGGTCGATCGCCGCGCGGGCCGCCCGGACGCGGTCCACCGCGAGGGCGAAATCGAACAGCGGGCTCGCGGCGTCGCCGGTGGAATCTTCGATCGACAGTCCCGCGATGCCGGTCGTCACGGCCCGGGCGACGTTCGCGCCGACCGCGTCGGGTTCGACGGCGAAGCCGCCCTCGAAATCCGCGGTGACCGGGATCAGGACGGCGGCACTCACCGCCGCAACGTGGGCGAGCGCCTCGTCGAGCGTGACACGGTTGTCGGGCCGGCCTAACGACCAGGCAAAGCCCGAGCTGGTGGTGGCGAGGGCGGGGAAGCCCAGCCGGGCCAGCAGGCGGGCGCTGCCGGCGTCCCAGGGGTTCGGGATGACGAAGCATCCGGACTCGTGGAGGCGGCGAAAGATCTGGACCGGGGTGGATTTCATGGTCATGGCGGAAGGTATATTGAGACCGTCTCATTTGGCATCGACGACAGCATGCGCCTGACGGTCGCCATCTGTACCTGGAACCGAGCCAGCCTCCTCCGGATGACGCTCGAGCGGATGACGGAGCTCGTCGTGCCGGCCGGGACCGCCTGGGAAATCCTGGTCGTCAACAACAACTGTTCCGACGACACCGACCTCGTGGTCGCCGGATTCCAGGGCCGCCTCCCGATCAGGACGGTGGCCGAACCCGCGCCCGGGAAGTCCCACGCGCTGAACCGCGCGGCAGCCGAGGCGGCGGGGCGGTACATCCTCTTCACCGACGACGATGTGCTGGTCGAACCCGACTGGCTCACCGGCTATCTCGCGGCGTTCGACCGATGGCCCGATGCGGCGCTGTTCGGCGGCCCGATTACCCCCCGATTCGACGGGACGCCGCCCCGCTGGCTCGAGCATGGTCTTGCCTCGATCGGGCCGGCCTTTGCCATTCTCGATCTCGGCCCCGTGGCACGACCGTTCGACGCCGCGCACGTTCCGTTCGGCGCGAACATGGCGATTCGCACCGACGTCCAGCGGCGGTTCCACTATGCTGCCGATCTGGGTCCTCGACCGGGGAGTCAGCTGCGCGGCGAAGAGACCACGCTGATCAGGGACGTACTCAAAACCGGCGCGACCGGCTGGTGGGTTCCCGAGGCCCGGGTCCGGCACTTCATTCCCGCCGAGCGACAGACACTCGAATACATCGAGGCGTATTTTCGTGGGCAGGGTGAATACTTCGCGCAGGTGGCGGCGGGGCCGGAGCGCCTCTGGTGGGGGCGGCCGCGATGGCTCTGGCGCTCAGTGGTCCAGCACCGCCTGGCCTATTGGTTTCATCGGGCGGTGAGTGGTCCGGCGGTCTGGGTCGATTGTTTCCGGCTGGCGAGCATCGATGCGGGACGTTTCGACAACTACCCAAGATTCAGGGCTTGACCTCGATCCCGAACATCACCGACCGGCCGGCGGGAGGGTTCCCGTTATGCCGTTCGTAGCGTTCCTGATTGGTCAGGTTGTCGATGTTGAGATAGGTCGAGAACTGCCGAGTCAGGTCGAACGACGCGGACAGGTACGGCTTCACGACGCCCGGGTACCGGATCAGGTAGTCGCGATAACTCGGCCGGGGTTCGGCTTGGCCCGCCGCGACCTGGGCCAACTCGCTCCAGTCATAGCCCGTCCACCGGCCAAGGAGGCTGGCGCCGACGGCGAACTGGGCTCGACGGGTGGCCAGCGTGAATCGCAGCGAACCGGAACTCCGGGGAATTTCGGGCAGCTGGTCCCCGATCCGGAGGGAACCGGAGTAGCTCGGCGAAACGCTCTGGACCGTACTGTTGGTGAGGTAGTACTGGGCGTCGGCGCCGAATCGGCCTCGGCGAAATCCCGCTTCGAGCTCGACGCCGCGGTTCTTGATCGCGCCGACGTTCTGGAATTGGAAATTCTGGAGCGATCCCCGTCCGCCCCCGAGAAAAACCGCCTGGATGAGGTCGGTGGCCCGCTGGTCGAAGTACGTCGCGCGGAGATAGCCCGACGTGCCGGCGTAGAGATCGGCACCGAGTTCGTACCCGGCTTGAACCTCGGGGGCGAGTTCGGCATTGGCCTGCTGGCGGATGATGCTGGACTCCATGCCGCGGCTCATGCCGGGTTCGGGCGGCCGGATGCCTCGGCCCCATCCGCCCCGCAACCGGACGGCCAGGTTGCCCACCGCCTGGCTCCACGACATCCCGGCGCTGGGGGCCCAGGCCGCGCCGTAGTTGGCGCCGAAGGCGCTGCTCCATTCGGCCCGGGTGCCGGCGTTCAGGACGAACGCGCCGGTGCGGAGCTTGGCTTGAATGAAGCTCCCGGTGTTGCGCATCTCGTCGTCGTAGAGGCTCACGTAGCTGGCGGCACCGCCCGAGTCCCAGGCGCCCCGTGACCGTTCCAGCAGCGCGTGCTCGACGCCGACCGTCGTGACCAGCGACCCCTGGCGGCCGAGATCGGTGGTGAAGGCCGAGCTGTACCGAAGCGATGCCCGGCTGGCGGTTTCGTCGGTGGCGCCCAGGGGATGCCGGATGCCGGCGAGATAATCGCGCCGAGACCCCAGGGCGCCGCTCGAACGGTCGTACCCCGCCACCATCGTCTGGATCCACCACTGCCTGGTCTGGTGCACTGCCGTGGCGCCGATCGTCGCGACGTCCACCTGGGCGGCGGAGGAGACCATCGGCGTTTCGGACAGCTGGACCAGGCCGAGTTTGTCCTCGGTGTAATCGAACTGGCCGCCCTGGGCGACGCCGCTTACGAGGAGGGAGCCCAGAGCGATCTGGCCGCCGGCGTGAGCGCTCCAATTCTGGGTCCGGGGAATCGACGTGGGCGAGCCGACTCGTCCCCAGGCGCCGGTCGCCGCGAACGAGGCGCGCGAACCACCCCAGGCCAGCCCGCCGGCATAATCCTGCCGCAGCATGGTCGAGAGGGATTGGCGGTTGAACGGGCCGGCCGCCAGCGCGGCGGAGCCCTGCATCCGGGGCGACTCGCCCAGGCTGCCCTTCCGGGTCACCACCTGAATCACGCCGTTGATCGCGTCGGACCCGTAGAGCGCGGCCCCCTGTGGCCCGCGGATCACCTCGATCCGCTCAATGCTCCGCGGGTCGATCAACGTGATCAGCGTCGGGGACGCGACTTCGATCCCGTCGACGTAGGTCTTGATGCCGCGGGCCGTGAACGAGCTGGCCCCGCGCACCGCCGCGATCTCGGCCGGCGGGCCGCCCGGGCCCTGATCCCAGAGCACCACCCCCGGAAGCGCGGCGCGGAACAGATCGGCCGTGCGGGTAAAATGGGCGTCCTTGAAGTCGGCGGTGCGGGCCACACTCACGGCGGTGGGCTGGTCTCGTTCAGGCCCCCCGGCGGCCGGCGTTCCCATCACGACGATCTGATCGAGTTCCCGAATTCCGGAGGCGAGGAGTGGCTCCGGAGACCGCGCCGCCGAGGGCGCCGCTGGGGCTGGTGCGATCACGATCGCGCCGCCCGCGAGCGGAATCACCCGGAGCCCGGTGCCGGTGAGCATCTTGCTCAGCACATCCGCGACCGGCTCTTCGTCGCAATCGATCGAAACCGGATGCCCCGAGGGGACGGCCTCGCTGCTGAACGCCAGTGGAATTCGGAAGACGGTTCGGAGGCGGGAAAGGGCAGTGGCGAGGTCGATGCGGTCGAAATGAACGGTAATCCGGCGTCCCAGATCACCCGGAACGGCGGTCTGGGCGTGCAGTGTCCGGCCCGGCATCAGGGCGCACCCCGCGAGGGTGATCGCCAGGAGCCGGGCCCGGAGCGTCACGGAACGCCCTTGGGCACGAAGGTGACGGTTTTTCCGTTCCGGTTATGTCGGAGGTCCAGGGCGGTCCCGATGGTCTCGAGCGCGTCGTCGAGTCGATTGGTCGGGATGGTCGCATTGAGGCGCCGAGTCCCGGCGTTGCCGTTCAGCACGAACGACACGTCGTACCAGTGCCGCAGTTCCTCAGCCACCTCGCCCAGGGTCCGGTCCTCGAAGGCCAGGGTTCCCTGGCGCCAGCTGGTGAGCCGCTCGACCGGAGCCTGATGCGCGACGGTGCCCTGGCCGCCGGCTACCACGGTCGCCACGTCCCCGGCATTGACCTGCACCGGCGTCGACGAGGTGGCATGGATGGCCACGGAGCCCTTCGCCACCGCGATCCGGATCTCGGACGAGTGGGCTTCAACCTCGAATTCGGTCCCGAGGTCTTCAATTGACACCGCCCCCACCTGGACCCGGAACGGGCGGCTGGCATCATGACCGACCTCGAACCAGGCTTGACCCGTGAGCGAGAGCGAGCGGGTCTTCCGGCCAAAGCCGGCATGGACCGTCAGGGTCGACGCCGGGGCAAGGATCACCCGCGACCCGTCCGACAGATCAATCGTCTGCTGCTGGCCGACCGCCGTGCGGAAGGCCACCTCGGCCGGGCCGGATTGGCTGTAGAACCAGGCTCCACCGCCGGCCGCCAGCAGCACCGCGGCCGCCGCGAGCCAGCGGACGGCGAATGGCCGCCGGATTGGAATGACCTCGATTTCCGCCCGGGGGCGGTCGAGTTGCCGGGCCACGGTGGTCCAGGCGATGTCGATATTCCAGGTGGCTGTCGTGGGTTTGGTGCCGAACATCGCCCGTAGCTGGGTGAGCTCGGTCTGGTTGGCGTAGTCAGACGCCGCCCAAGCCTCGATCGCAGCCTGTTCGGCTGCGGAGGCCTCGCCGGCCAGGTACCGCGCCAGCTGTTCGGAGTCCATATCGTCCATGCCTGCCGTTGATTCGGGTCTGCCTCGGTGACACGGGGACGGGTCGATACCCTGACGGGCCCCCGCCGCCCCTACCATATTAGGTCCGATGAAAGCCCGAGTCCACGACCGCCGATGACCGGAGCACCAAGTCTCCCCCGCGACCTGATCGACAAGATCCGGGCCGGGGATCGGGAAGCGTTCGAACTGGTCTTCCGGACCTACTACGCCAAGCTGGCCGACTACGCCAACGGCCTCGTTCGCACCCGGGACGGGGCCGAAGACGTCGTTCAGGAGGTGTTCGTGGCGCTGTGGACCCAGCGCGAGCGGCTCAGTACGCCCGACAACCTGGTGGGGTATCTCTATCGCGCGGTCCGGAATCGGAGCCTGAATCAGCTCCGTCATCGCCGGATGGTGGCCGACTGGCAGGTCAAGCAGGCGGCCGAGGAGCCGGTGGTGGTGGCCGCGGCGGACAAGGAAACCGAGAATGCGGAGATCATGGCGGCGGTCCGCCGCGCGGTGGCGACGCTGTCGCCGCGGTGCCGTGAGGTTTTCGAGCTGAGTCGGGATCGCAGTCTGACCTATCCCGAGATTGCGGCGGCGCTCGGGATTTCGATCAAGACGGTGGAGACGCTGATGGGACGGGCGCTCAAGGGCGTGCGGAAGGAATTGGCGGGGTTCAGGGCGTAGGGGGTAGCAGGTAGGAAGGACGAAGTAGGGAGTAGGGAGTAGGGGTCGGGGGACTCTCACGGTGGAGGCTGGGGTGCGGAGACTGGCTTGGCAGGTCCTGGCGGCGGTGGCGATGGTGGGGCCGGGAAGGGCCTCGGCCCAGCTTCGGCTGGCGGCGCTCGACATTCGGGTGCCCAAGGCGCCGATGGCAGCGTCGGTAGGCGATCGTTCCATCCTGGTGTACGAACTCCGGATTACCAACGTGGGTCGTCGCGATCTGGCCATCCAGCGGCTTGAGGTCTCGGGCGATGGCGTGCCGATCGCCGCTTACGAGGGTGACTCCCTCACCAAGGTGACGATCCGGATGGCGGACAGCGGTGACGGCCGCACCGTCCGGGCCGGACGTCAGACGCTCGTCTACCTCGCGGTGATGGTGCCAAACGATCGGATCCCGGCTCGGCTCGATCACCGGTTTCTGCTCACGGCGGCGGACTCGTTGGCGGGTGCCGCGTCGGACACCTTGAGTGGCTATGGGGTGGTGGTGGACCGGAAGCCCGCGATGACGATGGAGTCGCCGCTCCGGGGCGGGCCCTGGATGGCCGCGAACGGGCCCGGCAACGCCTCGGGCCACCGCCGGACCGCCATCCCCCTCGGTGGCGAGGCCCGGATTGCCCAGCGGTACGCGGTGGACTGGGTGATGTTCGGGCCGGACGGGAGGCTCTTCCACGGGGATTCGACCCGGAACGAAAACTGGTACGGCTACAAGCAGCCCCTGCATGCCGTCGCGGCTGGGACCGTTGCGGCGGTGAAGGACGGGATTGCGGAGAACGTCGCCCTCGCCCCGAACCGCGCCGTGCCGATCACGCTCGAGACCGTCGCCGGGAACCATGTCATCATTGATCTTGGCGGGGGCAACTATGCCTTCTACGCCCACATGGTGCCGGGGTCGGTCCGGGTGAAGGTTGGCGATCGGGTTGTACCGGGGCAGGTGATCGGCCTGCTGGGCAACTCGGGCAACTCGGATGCGCCGCATCTGCACTTCCACGTGGGCGATCGCCCGTCGCCGTTGGGCTCGGAGGGCGTTCCGTACCTGTTCGACCAGTACTCGGTCCTCGGCATCTCCCCGGGCTTTCCCGAACCCTGGAAGGGCGGAACCCCGTCGCCCCGTCGCCGGGCCATGCCGCTCGAAAACCAGGTCATCCGGTTCCAGCCCTGAGGGGCCGATGGCTGATCCGCTCGATCCCACCCTCACGGAGGTCGCCGGGTTCCGTCACTGGACCCCGGTGCTGCTTCGGTTTCGCGATCTCGACCTGCTCGGTCACGTCAACAACGTCAACCTCGCCGGTTGGCTTGAGGACGCCCGGGTGGCGCTCGAACTGCCGATCCAGCCCTGCACGACCGACTATCGTGGGCCGGTGATCGTGCTGGTGGAGAGCCGGATCCAGTATCTGGCCGAGATCCATTTCGGATCGGACGTCCGGGTCGGGACGCGGGTCCAGCGGATCGGGCGGACGTCGGTGGTGCTGGGCCAGGCGGTGTTCGTGGGTGACACCTGCGCGGCGATCGCGGAGTTCGTCGAGGTCCTGATTGATCCCGTCACCCGAAAACCGACGCCCTTCCCGCCCGAGTTCCAGGCGCTCTTCCAACCCCACGCCATGGCCCCGTAAGGGCGGGCTTACGCCCGCCCCGAGGAGATTCCGCCCCGAGGAGATTCCGCCCCCAGGAGATCCCGCCCCGAGGAGATCCCGCCCCCACAGGGCCTCACCCCCACGAGCCCCCAGCTTCCCGGAGGTCCCCGCGTGGTGTCGCCCTCACTTCAGCAGGCGATTGTAGCGGGCCAGGATGGAACGGATCTGGTCGTGGGGAATGGCCCAGGCGCGCCGGTAGTCGGCGCCAGTCATTGTCTCCGCGGCGACCAGGGCGTTGAGGACCGCCTCCTCCGTGGCTTCGATGGTGCCGGTGAAGATCGGGTCCATCAACCCCGAGCCCAGCCGCTGCATCGTGGGCGGCGGCAGGGTCGAGCGCCCGCTGTTCCCCCAGTCCACTCCGCGGTTCGCGGTCGAGAAGGCGATGAAGATGTCGCCCGAGCCGTTGCCGTTGATCGAGCCCATCCGCCCCAGGCCTAACGCCACCCGCCGGACCATCCGCTTCAGCTGATCCGGCGAGAGCGGCGCATCGGTCGCGGCCACGATGATGATCGATCCCTGTTCGGGATCCTCGGCCGGCCCATCGGAGGGCCGGGCCGGGCCGGAGGCCGGCCGGCAGAGCGGGATCTGGGTTCCGTCGAAGGCCTTGAGGGGCGGATCCACCAGCTGCTCGACGCAGGGGTCCACATCCTTGACCTCCCGACCGACCGGAATCCCGGCGATCCGGAGCTGCGACCGGGTGCCGTAGTTGCACTGCACCAGCACGCCGATCGTATAGCCGCCGTCCGTCTGGGCCAGCACCCGCGATGCCGTACCCGTCCCGCCTTTGAATCCGTGGCAGTTCATCCCGGTGCCGCCACCGACGTTGCCCTCCGCCACCTTGCCCCCGTGGGCCGATTCGAGCGCCTGGAACGCATGCTCGGGCTTCACATGGAGCCCCTTCATGTCGTTCAATCCGCCGTCGGACGTCTCCGCCACGACGGGATACCAGAACGGGCCTGGGGCGTTCCGTTTGACCATCCAGTCCACCACGGCATCGCGGACCGTGCCGACCGAGAGCGTGTTGGTGATCATCACGGGGGTTTCCAGTACCCCGGTCTCCTCGATCCAGTGGGTGCCGGTCATATCGCCGTTGCCATTGCCGGCGTAGAACGCGGCGAAAACTGGTTCAAGCGTAGCCTTGCCGCGCGGGAGAATGGCGGTGACGCCGGTGCGGACCGGCCCCTGGCCCACGATCCGCTTGCCCTCGCCCCGGATCAGCGTGGTGTAGCCGACTTCGACCCCGGCCACATCGGTGATGGCGTTGTTGGCGCCGGGGGTCCCGTCGAGCGGGATCCCGAGGTCCCGGGCCCGGGGCTTGGCCTGCGCCGAGGCCGGCTCGGCGAGTGCGGCCACGAGGGCCGCGGCGGTTCCGATGATCCGAAGAGAGCGTAGCATGTTGGTCCCGGTTAGGCGGTTCGTGTCAGTACTACTTTGCCGATCACTTTGCGGTCGTGCAGGTAACGATGGGCCTCGATGGCCCCGTTCCGATCGAGCGGGAAGGTCCGGTCGACCAGCGCCCGGAGTTCCCCCGCGGCCACCGCGGCAAAGATCTGTTCGAGCGCCGGGCGGAGCAGGGCCTCCCGCTCCTCCAGGTGCAGGAGGTGGATTCCGGAGACGCCGATGTTGGGCTCGATCAGCGAGAGGGGATGGAATCGTGGCGTCGTGAGCCAGGCGCGGATCAGGTCGACCCAGTTCTTCCGGAGGCTGGGCATGGCGTCGCTCAGGCCGTAGAACACCAGCCTGCCTAACGGCGCCAGCAGGTGTCGGCAGGTGCCGGTGGCTGCGCCACCCACCGCGTCGAAGGCGGCGTCAATGCCCCGGACGCCGACCAGGCGCTCGACCTCCGCGCCCCAGTCCCCCGTGGAATCGAAACAGGCGGCGGCCCCCAGTTCCCTGACCACGAAGTCTCGCTTGCGGACCGCTCCGGCCGTGCCGATCACCCGGAGTCCTCTCCAGATCGCGAGCTGCACCGCCGCCGTCCCGACGCCACCCGCCGCGTTCAGCACCAGCGCGGTTTCTCCAGCGCGGACCCGGGCCGACTCGAACAGCGCCACCCATGCCGTAAGGAACGCCACCGGCACGGCCGCCGCGTCCGTCGGGCTCACCGAGGCGGGGTAGTGGAACAGATTCCGGACCGGGACGATCAGGTCCTCGGCGTAGCCGCCGAAACGGATCAGGGCGATGGCACGGTCGCCCGGCTTCCAGTCAGTGACGCCCGGTCCGACTTGCCGCACGATGCCCGCGGCCTCGAATCCCGGGCTGTACGGCATCGGCGGCACCGTCGCGTAGATCCCGGTTCGCATCAGCAGATCGGCGAAGTTCACCCCGGCCGCCACGACTTCCAGGTGCACCTCATCCGGCCCCGGATCCGCGAGCGGCACCTGACGCTCGACCAGGACCTCGGGTGGACCATGGCGTTCGATCAGGACGGCACGGGTCGAGCCCACGATCAATTGACCGGCGGTACGGTGGCCGGCGCGTGCCGGTGTCTGGTGTTCTGCTCGTAGCCGTAGGCGAGCCGGAACAGCACGCCCTCCCGCCACGGCCGCCCGAAGAACTGGAGGCCGGCCGGCAGCAGGCCGCCCCGCGTATAGCCCATCGGCAGGGTCACCGCGGGGAAGCCGGTGCTCGGGCTGAAGAGCTGGTTGTTGTCGCCATGGGGCGTGTTCAGATCGCCGATTTTCCGGGGCGGATTGCTCCAGGTGGGATAGATCAGCGCGTCGAGCTGGAGCTTGTCCATCAGGGCCAGCACCGCGGTGCGGAGCCTGGCCCGGAAGGCCTCTTCCTTCCGGCAGTCGGGCATCTGATCGGGATCGCCGTCCGGGAAGGCCTGACCCGCCTTGAGGCTCGACTCGATGGTAGGGTGAAATTTCCCCGATGCGATGATCTCGGCCAGCGTCTTCACCGGCACCCGGCTCCCGTGGCTGGCGAGCCAGGCGTTCAGGTCGCGCTTGAACGGAAAACAGTTGCCGGCCGAGGCCTTGATCCAGGCGTCGAGGCTGTCGACGGTCACGGCTTCGATGACGGTGGCGCCCTGACGGCGGAGGTCGTCGATCGCGGTCGCGAACACCGAGAGAATCTCGGGGTCGGTCGTCGGGGTGCTGTAGGCCTGGGTGAGGACGCCAAGCCGGGCGCCTTTGAGTCCATCGCGTACCAGGTTGGCCGCGTAGTTCGGGATCGGGCGACCGTGGGCCGCCTGGGTCGCGGGGTCGGCGGGGTCTTCACCGGCCACGACCTGGAACACGGCCACGGCATCGCTCACCGTCCGCGCCATCGGTCCGGCGATGTCAGCGCCGAGGATCAGCGGCACGACCCCGCCTCGGCTGGTGAGTCCCATCGTCGAGCGGATCCCGACCAGCGCCTGGTGCGAGGACGGGCCGCGGATCGAGTTCCCGGTGTCGGTGCCGAGCCCGACGGCGCCGAAGCTCGCCGCGACGGCCGCCGCGGTGCCTCCGCTCGAACCCGCCGTCACCCGGTCGAGGGCATAGGGATTCTTCGTGTATCCCGGCAGGATTGAACTGACCGTCTCATAGGGCGTGAAGGCGAACTCGGCCATGTTGGACTTGGCCAGCACGATGGCGCCAGCCTCCTTGATGCGCCGGACCAGAAAGGCGTCCTTCTCGGAGACGAACCCCGCCAGCGACAGCGAGCCGGCGGTGACCGGGAGCTCCGTGGTCTCGAAGTTGTCTTTCACGATGGTCGGTATGCAGTGGAGCGGGCCCACGAACCCACCGGTCAGGAAGCGCCGGTCGAGCGAATCCGCGATCGAGAGCGCCATCGGATTCACGGCGATGATCGCGTTGATCGCCGGGCCGTTCTTGTCGTAGGTGTCGATCCGGCGGAGATACTGCTCGACCAGAGCGCGGCACGTGAGGTGGCCGGCCTTCATGGCGCCGTGGATGTCGGCGAAGGTCGCTTCTTCGACGGTGAAGGCGGGAGCCTGGGCCGCGGCGGGCGCGGCCAGAAGCAGGAGCAAGGGGAGGGATCGCATGCCGTAAGGTGCGGCGTGACGGGCTCCAGTGCAAACGACCTCCCGGGTCACCGGCTTCGAAGGCGCCAGATCACGTTGTCCCGGTCACCGATCTCCGAGCCGGATATCCGCTCGATCGCGCCGTCGGCCTCGAGCGCCAGCAGGTGCGCCAACAACGACTGGGCCGCGGCGGGATGGAGCCGGGGATCGACCCCGGCATAGACCCGTTCCACCAGCGGCATGATCCGGCTGTCCCCGAGCGCGAGCGCCGCGAGGGCCTGGCGGCTCCGCTGTTCGCGATGGGCGTGGAGCTCGCGCATCCGGGCATAGGGCTCGGTCACGGCCGTTCCGTGGGCCGGGTACAGGATGTCGAGGTCGGGCAGCGCGATCAGGCGTTCGAGGGAGCGGAGGTATTCGGTGAGGTTGCCTTCGGGAGGAGCTATCACCGAGGTGGACCACCCCATGACGTGATCGCCCGGGAACAGCGCTCGTTCGGCCGCGAGCAGCAGGCAGACGTGGTCCGCCGTGTGACCGGGCGTGTGAAGCACGTCGAGGCGGACGCCGTCGGCCTCGAGCTGGTCGCCGTCGGCGATGGAGCGATCCGTGCGAAAACCCGGGTGGGTGCCGTGGAACATCAGCGGGGCGCCGAAGTGCCCGGCCAGCCGCGGGGCCAGCGGCCAGTGGTCCGGGTGGCCGTGACTCGGGAGCACGCCGGCCACCGTCGCCGTCCCGACCGCGGCCACGATCAGCGCAAGGTGACCGTCTTCGCACGCTTCGCCGGGGTCGAGAATGAAGACGGCCGTGGTGCCAACGAGGTGGGTGTTGGTGCCGGGGCCGGTGAACGGCCCGGGGTTGTTCTGGGTGATCCGGCGAACCAGCGGTGACAAGGCGACCACCCGGTCGTAGGCGATCGGCGCGGACGGTCCGGCGGCCGGGGTCATGGCTGTCGTTCCGCCGACAGCGCGAATGAGCGGGCCAGGACCTTCGGGTCGATCTTGGCAAAATCCGGCTCGGCCCGCTCATAACCGTCGTCGCCGGGGAGGAGGACCCGGTCGCCGAGGACCCGGGGCTGATTGGCCCGGAGCGGGAGCGACTGGGCACCGGCCCATGCCACGGCGGTGTCCGCGGTGGTGTGGCGGGCGAGGTCCTTCAAATTCATGAGGGTGGGGAAGATGATCTTCCATGCGCGGCTGATGGCGCGTTCGATCGCCTCGGCCGGGGTGACCCAGGCGGAGCTGGTCAACTCCCAGTCGTCGTGGGCGGCGGTCTGGCCCAGCGGGGCGCGGGCCACGAAGAAACGGGTGTCGTAGCGCCGCGGTTCGCCTAACGGCGTGATCCAGTGAGACCAATAGGCGATCCGGTCGGTGGCAAGGCGAAGGCTTTCCTGTTCGGCGATCTGCTGAATCGAGATCGTACCGGCGTTGAGCTGGTCGCGGAGGCTCTTGTAGCGGGCCTCGACGTCGGGAGTGCCAAAGTCGAGCAGGGCGCCGGCGCGGTCGTAGGCCAGCAGCACGCCGGCCTCTTCGAAACACTCCCGGATGGCGGCCACGAGATGCGCCAAGCCCCCGGTGGGCAAGCCCAGCCGTCCGGAGGCACTCGCTTCATCGTCGGCGCAGTGGGCGGCATCGATGGCGTCGTCCGGGTCGACTCGGCCGCCCGGAAAGACATAGGCGCCGCCGACGAACCCGGAATCGACGTGGCGCTTTTCCATGAACACTTCAACGCCGGCGGGGGCATCGCGGAGGAGCAGGACGGTTGACGCGAGGCGGAGATCGGTCGGAGAGGCACTCATGCTGGAAGATATGACCGGCCGTTCCGGGTTGGAATGATGCGACGCGCGGCAATCGGGTTACCTGGCGGGGACGGCTTGGGTGCATCGTTGAGGCGTGGTCGATCGGAGGAGTTTGGGGCCGATCTTGTAGGCGACATACCATGGAGTGTATATATATGTCATGCGTCGTACTACCGTTTTTCTCGAGGATGCGCTCTTGAAGCAGGCGCATCGGTATGCCGATCGGCACGGGAAGAGCTTCGCGCAGGTCGTTCGGGAGGCGCTCACGGCCTATCTGGCCGAAGGAGGAACCATGAAGGGGAAGTTGCCGAGCGTGGCCGCGCAGTTCGCCAGCGGCCGGAGCGATGTTTCGTCCAAGGTCGATGATCTGCTGTGGACGGATCCGCACCGATGACAGTACTCGCCGATACCGGCGCGGTCTACGCACTGTTGGACCGGAGTGATAGCTGGCACCGGCGGGTCGTCAGCTATTGGGAGCGCCACGCTGCCGAGATCCGGTTGCCCGAGCCGATCCTGGCGGAAGTCTGCTACCTGGTCGCCAAGCATCTTGGGCCCAGCGCCGAGAACGCCTTCGTCCGGGCCGTGGCGGAGGGGGAATTCATCCTCGAGCCCCTGGTGGCGGATGAGGATCTGCCGCGGGCCGCCGATCTCATGCACGCCTATCGGGACGCGGCCATCGGGTTCGTCGATTCGGCCATCGTCGCCGCGGCGGAGCGGACGGCGGTGACGACCGTGCTCACCACCGATCGCCGCCATTTTCCGCTGATCCGGCCGGCGCATCTGCCGGCGCTGCTCCTGGTTCCCTGAGGCCACCGCCCGGGTTGCGGCGAGTATCACGCCGTTGTCGCCCGATGATCGCGCGGAGACGGCGGCCCGCCGGCCATCGGATGCACTGACCGGCGGACGGTTCAGGGGCGGGCGGCTGCTTCCGCGGCCTCAAGCAAGGACCGCCGGGCCTTGGCGTCGATCAGTCGCCCGTTCGCGATGACGGCGGCAATCCGCCGGGTGTTGTGAATGTCGGCGAGCGGGTTGCCGTCGAGCAGCACCAGATCGGCCAGCTTGCCGGGCTCGACCGTCCCCAGAGAGTCGGTCGCACCGAGGTAGCGGGCCGGCTCGACCGTGGCCGTCCGCAGGGCCTCGAGCGGCGTCAGGCCGCCATCCACGAACAATGCGAGTTCATCGTGCAGGCTGAACCCGGGGAAGGCGTTGAAGCCTGGAGCATCCGTGCCGGTCATCAGCGCCACACCGGCTTGATGGAGGATGCCCACGAGCGCGACCCGTTTGGCGAAGATTCGGCGCCCCACTATACCGGCCTCCGGCGGGACGTTTCTCGGCATCGTCATCATCATCTTCTGGAGCCGGAGCAGCGCCGGCGATCGATACCGGTTGGTAGAATCCGAACCGAAGACCGTGTCGGGCAGCGTGGCAACCGGGTAGTTCACGACGAGCGTCGGCGTCACCCACGCTCCAGTTCGGCCGACGGCCCGGAAGCTCTCGCGGGGGTCGGTGGCAGCACAGGCGCCGAGGAACCGCTGGATCGGATGGGCCGGGGCCAGGGCGGCCGCCTCGCTTTCCGCGCAGACGCTCGGGAATCCGAACAGGTGCTCGAGGCTCCGCTGGCCCGCTTCCGCGGCTTCGACGATGGTGACGGAATCCGGGAGGTGCCCGGCGTAAACCCAGTGGCGTTTCCGGACCTCGTCGGCAATGGCGAAATAGCTCGCCCGGGAGAGGCGGTTGTGGATCTTGACGAAGTCCACGCCCAGACGGGCCAGCGAATCGACTCCGGCACGGGCCGCCTCGGGCGTGCGGACCGCGATGTGGGGGATCGGCACGAAGCCGCCCTCGAGGTAAGGCCCCGATGCCACGAGCCGCGGACCGACGAGGGTGCCGTTGGCGATTTGTGACCGCCACTGTTTCACCAGCGGGAAACTGTCGTTCATGTCGCGAACGCCGGTGACGCCGTTGACCACATACAGGGACAACAGCACGTCGCCGCCGGGCACGGTGGTGTGCACGTGCATATCCCAGAGCCCCGGGATCAGAAAGTTGCCGGTGCCATCGATGACCGCGGCATCCCGGGGGATGGCAACCCGGCCACGCTCCCGGATGGCGGTGATGTGGCGGTTCTCGATCACGACGGTCCGGTCCGCCAGCGGGGCGTGGCCGTTCATCGGAATGACCGTGACCCCCGTGATGACGATCGGGACGGACTGGGCCACGGCCGTGGAACCCGCGACGGCAACGCAGATGACGAAGGCGAGGAACCAGCGGCCCATGACGACTCCCAGGAGAGGAATGGGCGGCCTACGGGGTGGTTGCCGGCTCGGTTTCACGGTTTCCGGTACTCGCCGGCCGGGCGGAACCCGGGCCGGCGAGCGCGGCCCGGCTCACGGGACGGCGGCCTGCCCGTTCTTGTAGGTCTGAAACCAATGTTCCCGGAACGAGATCGTATGGAGAAAATTGGACGGCCGGTTGAAATAGGCGTGCCACTCGTCCTTGAGCCGTACCATCACGGTCGGCACCTGGCGGATCTTGAGCGCCATGTAGTACTCCTCCGTCTGCGGCATCGGCGTACGCATGTCGCCCTCGGCCGTGAGCAGCATGGTCGGTGTCTTGACGTTGCCCACATACATGAGCGGTGAACGGCGGAGGTATTCCGATGGGTCCTCCCACGGGAGCTTGGCGAAGTTCTTGTACCAGCCCGGGCTGTCGGTGGTGCCGACGAACGAGAGCCAGTTGATCACCGGGCATTCCGATGAGGCGGCGGTGAAACGGTCGGTGTGGCCGACCACCCAGGCGGTCAGCACCCCGCCCCCGCTGCAGCCATAAACGAACATGTTTTTCTGGTCGATGTAGCCGCGGTTGATCACGGTATCGACACCCGCCATCAGATCGTCGTAGTCCTTCCCGGGATAGGCGTTCTTGATCGCGTTGCCGAAGGCGCTGCCGTAACCCGAACTGCCGCGCGGGTTGGTGAACAGCACTACGTACCCCATGCCGGCATAGATCTGCCATTCCCACCACATATAGGTCAGCGCGCCGGCGAACATGCCGTGGGGCCCGCCATGGATCGAGAGCATGAGCGGGTACTTCTTCTTCGGGTCGAAGTCCGCCGGCTTGACGAGCCAGCCCTGGATCTTGAAGCCCTCGACCGAGGGGTACCAGATCTCCTCGACCTGGGCCAGCCGCTTGCCCGCCAGGATGTCCCCGTTCAGGTCGGTGATCCGGCGCGGGGCGGGAGCCTTCACGTCGAAGATGGCGATATCACCGGGGGTGTCGTTGGTACTGAGAATCGCCGCGGCGGTACCAGTGGGAGCGAGGCTCAGGCCGGCGAGGTACTGGTTCCCGTCGGTCAGGCGTTTCGGTTCGCCCCCGGCCGCCGAGGCGAAGAACAGCTGCGACCGGCCGCGGTCGTCGGCGAGAAAGTAAACGCCGCTCCCGTCAGCGGCCCACGTCACGTTGGTGGCCGAGCGGTCGAGGGCCCCGTCGATCCGGTGCGGGTTCGAGCCATCGATGCCCATCACGTAGAGCTTGCTGGTGATGTAGGTGTCGTCGGTCCAGTCGTAGCCCTGGTAGGCCACCAGCTTGCCGTCGGGCGATACGACCGGCGCTCCGTCGGGTCCTTTGCGGGTGGTGAGCTGCCGGACGGCCTTCGTCCCGACGTTCACCGCATAGATCTCGTATTCCCGCCACTGGTATTCGGCGTTCGGGACCCGAAGGCCTGAGAAGAGGATTTCGCGGCCGTCCTGGCTCCAGGCCAGCTGGCCGTGGTTCCAGGGCCCGTCGGTCAGCTGGACCGGGGTGCCCCCGCCCGAGGAGACGACGAAGACCTGGACGTGGCCCTCATCGATGTAGCCGGCCCAGTCGGAGCGATACTGGAGCCGGTCGACCACCTTGGGCTCCTCGGCCCACTTGGCGCCAGCCGGTTTGCCGGGGATGGCCGTGCTCCATTTGGCGGGCTCCTTGACCATCGCGGTGTAGGCGATCCACTTGCCGTCAGGTGACCAGACCAGGCCGCCCGGGCCGGATTCAAGCCGGGTGATCTGGGTGATGGATCCTTCGGCATCCATGTAGCGGACGAAGATCTGGGCGCCCGAGGGCTCGCCCAGGGTCACGTACGCGAGCCGGGTGCCGTCCGGGGACCAGCGATGTCCGCCGGCGTCCACCAGCCACCGATTCCTGGTCCCGTCGGCGTTGACCAGCCAGATCGACTGCTTCCAGCGGTCGTTCATCTTGTCGATCCACCAGCGAGAGTAGGCCACCTGCTTCCCGTCCGGCGAGATCTCGGGGCCACCGCCGCGGAAGAAGTCCTTCGGGGCTTCGGCGTTCAGGAAATCTTCCATGGTCAGGCGGTTGGCGACCGGGGTCTGGGCGGTGGCCGCGGCCGGCGCGGCGAAGGACAGCAGGATTGCGAAGCCGGCGTACCGGGCTGGTCGCATTGGGCCTCCTGGGATGGGATTGGGAGTGTCGATTTCAAGGTACTGGCGACCCGGAAGAGCGCAAGCCGACGGGCCTGCCGGCCGGTTTCAGGTCCGTGGATGCCATGCCTTGCGGAGTGGTCCGAAAACGGGCAACATCCAGTACTGGCATACTCCGTTTTCCATCCCGACAGGTCTCGACATGACACGTTCGTCCCGTTTGTTCGCGGTGGCCCTGGCCGCCGCCTCGCCCGCTGTTGCCGTCGCGCAGACCGCGGTCGACACCGCCGCGTTCGGTTCGGTCTCCTGGCGCAACATCGGTCCCCAGCGTGGCGGCCGTTCGGTGGCCGTGACGGGCTCGGTGGCCCGGCCCCAGGAGTACTACATGGGCACCACCGGCGGCGGCGTCTTCAAGAGCACCGACGGGGGCGACAACTGGGCGCCGATCACCGACAAGTACTTTGGCGGGACGATCGGCGCCATCGCGGTGGCGGAGTCCAATCCCGACATCGTGTACGTCGGCGGCGGCGAGCACACGATGCGGGGCAACGTGTCCCATGGCGACGGTGTATATAAGACGACCAACGGTGGCCGGACCTGGAGCTACCTTGGCCTGGCCGAGATGCGCCATATCGCCAAGATCCGGATCAATCCGAAAAACCCCGACATCGTCTATGTGGCCGCGGTGGGGCCGGTGTTCAGCACCAGGGATTCGAACCGGGGCGTCTACAAGTCGGTCGATGGCGGGAAGACTTGGAAGAAGATCCTGAACCGGGCCGGGAACGACTCGACCGGCGCGGTCGAACTGGTGATGGACCCGTCCAATCCCGAGGTGCTGTACGCCGGTCTGTGGGAGGTCTACCGGAAGCCGTGGATGCTGAACAGCGGCGGCCCCGGGAGCGGCATCTTCAAGACCACCGACGGCGGCGCCACATGGAAGGAACTGACCCGGAACGCCGGCTTGCCGAAGGGCGTGATCGGGAACGTCGGGCTGGCGGTCTCTCCGGCCAACCCGAAGCGGGTCTGGGCCGTGGTCGAAGCGGACGACGGCGGCGTCTTCCGGTCCGACGATGGCGGCGATACCTGGACGAAGACCAACGAGGAGCGGAAGCTCCGGCAGCGGGCCTGGTACTACAGCCGGATCTTCGCTGACCCGAAGGACGAGAACGTGGTCTATGTCCTGAACGTGTCATGGTACCGCTCGAACGATGGCGGAAAGTCCTTCCCGACCTCGTTTCGGACCCATCACGGCGACAATCACGATCTCTGGATTGCGCCGAACGACCCGCAGCGGATGATTCTGGGTGATGACGGCGGCGGCGAGGTGAGCATCAACGGCGGCCGGAGCTGGACCGACGTGGACTATCCGACGGCTCAGTTCTATCACGTCACCACCACCAATGATTTCCCCTACCGGGTCTGCGGGGCGCAGCAGGACAACAGCACGCTCTGCGGTTCGAGCCGGGGTGTTGCCGGTACCCATTTCAGCGACTTCTACGACGTGGGCGGCGGCGAGTCGGGCTACATCGCGGTTCGCCCCGACAAGCCGAACATCGTCTTTGCCGGGAGCTACGGTGGTCTCCTCACCCGGCGCGACCTGAACAGCGGGCTCACCCAGGACGTGAACCCCTGGCCGCTCAATCCGATGGGCCATTCGGCCGTCGATTCCAAGTACCGGATGCAGTGGACCTTCCCGATTGTCTTCTCGCCGCACGATCCGAAGACGATGTACGTCGGCTCGAGCGTGGTGTTCAAGTCCACCGATGAGGGTGCCAGCTTCGCCCCGATCAGCCCGGACCTGACCCGGAACGACCCCAAGACGTTAGGCCCGTCCGGCGGCCCGATCACGAAGGACCAGACTTCGGTCGAGTACTACGGCACGGTGTTCACGATTGCCGAGTCGCCGCTGGAGAAGGGTGTCATCTGGACCGGGTCTGACGACGGCGTGGTGCAGATCACCCGGAACGGCGGCCAGAGCTGGGAGAAGATCACGCCGCCGGATCTGCCGGAGTGGGCCCGGATCTCGATCATCGACGCATCGCCGCACGCCAAGGGCACCGCCTACGTGGCCGCGAATCGCTTTCAGCTCAACGATTTTGCGCCATACCTCTACAAGACGTCCGACTATGGCAAGACCTGGACGAAGATCGTGAAGGGCATCACGCCGGGCGAGTTTGCCCGGGTGATCCGCGAAGATCCGGTTCGGCAGGGCTTGCTGGTGGCCGGCACCGAGCGGGGCGTCTGGGTGTCGTTCGACGACGGCGCCAACTGGCAGCGGCTCCAGCGGAACCTGCCGCCGGTACCGGTGCACGACCTGGTGTTCAAGGACGCCGATATCGTTCTCGGGACCCATGGCCGCGGCTTCTGGATCATGGATGACATCTCGTCGCTGCGGCAGGTTCGCGCCGAGGTGCTGGCCAAGGATGTGCACCTGTTCCAGCCCAAGGACCAGTACCAGACCTTCGGGGAGATCTCGATTCAGTACTGGCTCAAGAAGCCGGGCCAGAAGGTGGCGCTCGAGTTCCTTGACCAGAAGGGACAGCTGATCAAGCGGTTCACCAGCGATCCCGATTCGATCTGGGTGGCGGACTCGAACCGGGTGATGGCATCGGAACAGAGCCGGCTCGACAGCCTCCGGGCCCTCGGTGTCATGCCCGAGAGCGCCCGCAATCTTTCGGCGGTGACGCGGCCGAATTTCTTCGAACTGTTCGAGAGCGGCTACCGGTACCTGCCGGCTCCGAGTGTGGCCAACAAGGCGGGCGCCAACAGCTTCAGTTGGGATCTCCGCTATCCCGACGCCGTTGCCTTCAAGGGGATGATCACCTGGGCGGCCGGCACCGCGGGCCCGATAGCGGCGCCGGGCAACTACACGGTCCGGATCACGGCCGGCGACAAAACCGAGACCCAGACCTTCAAGCTGCTCAAGGATCCGCGGAGTGAGGCGACCCAGGCCGATCTGGACGAACAGTTCGCCTTTGCGATCAAGATCCGCGACAAGACGACCGAGGCGAACAACGCGGTCCGGACCATCCGCAACGTGAAGGCGCAGCTCAAGGACCGTCAGGGCCGCGCCAACGCCACGGGGAAGGTGACCCTCGACAAGCTGGTGGCTCCGCTGGTCGATCAGCTCTCGGCCGTTGAGGCGGAGGTCTATCAGGTGAAGAACAAGAGCGGCCAGGATCCCCTCAACTATCCCATCAAGCTCAACAACCAGATTGCGGCCCTGCTCGGGGTGGTCGAGGCGTCGGCCAGGCCCACGGCGCAGACATATGAGGTTTTCAAGGTGCTGTCGGCCGCGCTCGATGTGCAGCTGGCCCGGCTCAAGGGCCTGCTCGACGGGCTGGGCGCGGTCAACGCGGAATTGAGCCGTCAGTCACTCGATCACGTGGTTCCCTCGACGGCGGAAATCGAAACGTCGAGCGGCACATGAGACGAGCCGGCGCGATCGGTCTCCTCCTGCTGGCCGTGGGTTGTGGTGGCCGGCGGGATTCCCGGCGGGCGGAAGCGGTGCCGGTTGAGCCGCTGCCGATCGCGCAGGATACGGTGGTGATCCCGTGGACCAACATTCCCGAGGCTGCCTGGCTGGGCGGCCGCCGTTGGGTGGTGGTGGGTTCCGAGCACGACGCGGCGCTGTTCCTCGATTTCGACGCCAGGAAAGCGGCGCCGGTGGGTGGTCTCAAGAATCCGGAATTGGTCAAGCCGTACGGCGTCTTCGCGATCGGCGACACCGCGGCGATCGCCGACTGGGCCAAGAGCCGGTTGTCGCTCTGGACCTGGGATGGCAAGCTGGCCGGTTCGGTGCCCGCGCCGGCGTTTACTCGCGGGGTCCTGCCCAAGGTGCGCGATGCGGCCGGCCACTACTACTTCGAGGTGCCGCCGCTGTCGGGCCCGGACGGCAGCGGTCTCAAGGACTCGGCCGCGGTGGTCCGGTCTGACGCCGGCCTGGCCAAGTTCGACACGGTCGCCAGGTTGGCGCCGCTCGATGTGGCCGAAATTCACGAGGCCCGCGGCAAACGCTACGAACGGCTGGTGTTCAGCGGCAACGATTGGTGGGGCGTCCGGCCGGATGGACGGATCTGGATCGCGCGGGTCCGGCGGAACGAGGTGTCGGTACTCTTCGAGGGCAAGGAAGTTCGCGGCGAACGGTTGCCCGATCCGGTGCTCGAGGTGACCCGGCAGGACAAGGAGCAGTACCTCACCCGATTCCCCGACGAGCTGCAGGCCATGGCGAAGCAGCTGCAGTACGCCCCGTTCAAGCCGGCGTTCGAGCGGGGTTTTACCGGCGCGGACGGTCTGGTCTGGCTCCGGAAGTCGAAGCCGTTGATCGATTCGGTCCGGCGCTACCAGGTGGTTGACACCAGCGGGACCCTGACCCGGGTGTTTTCGACCCTGGGCCAGGGCCTGATCGTCGCGGCCGGTCGCGGAACGGTGCTGGTGGCCGAGCAGTTCAAGGGCGGCCTCCGGATGATGGAACTCCGGCTTCCCAGCCCCCCGCCACCGCCGGCGACCCATTGATCACGCGAGGCCGGATGCGAACTCCCTGGGCCCTTCTCGTCGTTGCCCTGGCCGCCTGCGCCGGAGATGAAAGCCCGGGCACCGCCGAACTGGTGCTCTACAACGGGAAGATCTTCACGTCGTCGGTCGAGAAGCCGTGGGCCGAAGCCATCCTCATTCATGGCGAGCGGATCGTCGCGGTCGGGACGAGTGCGGAGGTCCGGGCCAAGGCGGCGAAAGGCGCCCGGTCGATCGATCTCGCGGGCCGTGTGGTGGTGCCGGGGTTCAACGACGCCCACGACCACATTGGCGCCGCGGAGCCCGCGGTGATGGTGCCGACCGTCACCGATCCGCTCCCGGAACCGTCGTTTGCGCTGGTGGCCGACAGCCTGACCGCCGCCGTGGCCCGGAATCCTGCCGGTACCCGGCTCGAGGTCCTGGTTGGCGAGCGGGTGTTTTCCGACCCCAATGCCCGCCGCGCGACTCTCGACCGGATCGCCCCGATGCACCCGGTGGTTCTCGTCGCCTGGACCGGGCACGGCAAGATCTACAACAGCGCCGCCCTCGCGGCGGCGGGCGTTGGTGACACGATCCAGGATCCGCTCGGCGGGCGGTTCGAGCGGAAGAACGGCCGTCTCACGGGATTGATCGAGGAGTACGCCGGCTTTCGCCTGATGGTGCCGGGCGGGATGCCAGACTCGATGGTGCGGGCGGCGTTTCGGGCTCGAGCGGATTCCGCGGTTCGGGTCGGGATTACCAGCATCCAGGACATGACCACGTCCCTCGAGCCGGGGCAGATCGCTGGGCTGGCCGACTCCCTCGATCTGCCGGTCCGGCTCCGCTTGATCCGGCTCCCGATGACCACGCCTGCCGGCCGCGACATCGTGCCGTGGCGCGCCATCCCGACCCGGCGAAGCGGCCGGGTGACCATTTCCGGCACCAAGTACATTCTCGATGGGACGCCGGTCGAACGACTGGCCACGCTCCGAGCTCCGTACTCCGATCGGCCTGACTGGTATGGCCGGCTCGACTTCCCGCCCGACACCCTCAAAGCCATGCTGGCCGAGATTCTGGCCGCGGGCGATCAGCCAATCATCCATGCGGTCGGCGACAGCGCGGTGGGCCTCGTGCTGTCGACCCTGACCCAACTGGCGCCCGACTCGGTGTGGCTCCGGCTCCGGCCCCGGATCGAACACGGCGAAGGGCTGGCGCCGGATCAATACCGGCGGGCGCTCGAACTGGGGGTGACCGTGGTCCAGAACCCGACCCACCTCGGTCTCGGGGCCGTGGCGGCCGCGCGATACGGGCCGGCCCGGATGCGGATCCTCCAACCCATGAAGAGTCTGCTCAAGCAAGGCATCGTCCTCGGCCTGGCGTCGGACGGGCCTCAGAATCCGTTTCTCAACCTGATGCTGGCGGTGATCCATCCCGACAACCCGGTCGAGAAACTGACCATGGAAGAGGCGGTCCAGGCCTATACCCACGGGTCGGCCTGGGCCGAGTTCCAGGAGGGGGAGAAAGGCCGGATCGCGCCGGGGCTCCTGGCCGATCTGGCGGTGCTCTCGCAGGACATTTTCACCATTCCGGTCGAACGGTTGCCGGCTACCCGCAGTGTGCTGACGCTGCTCGGCGGGCGGGCAGTCTACGATCCGAACGGCTGGCTCGCGGCGGGGAAGAGCGGCCGGTAGGCCGGTGCTTCCCGCCGGGGCCGCTTGGAGGTAATCTCCATGGCGGTTCCCGCCTCAATCAGCAGCGATTCTTAAGGAGAGTTCGATGGCCACGATCAACGTCAACGGCCAGCCCAAGGACGTGAACGCCGATCCCACGATGCCCCTGCTCTGGGTCCTCCGGGATGTGCTCGGCATGACCGGCACGAAATTCGGCTGCGGCATGGCGCAGTGCGGCGCCTGCACCGTTCACATCGACGGGGTTGCGACCCGGTCCTGCGTCACCCCACTCTCGGCGGTCGGCGACAAGAAGGTCACCACGATCGAGGGCCTGTCCCCCGACGGCATGCATGCCGTTCAGCAGGCCTGGGTCGAACTGCAGGTGCCGCAGTGCGGCTACTGCCAGAGCGGCCAGATCATGTCGGCCGTGGCGCTGCTCGAAGCCAAGCCGGCTCCCACGGACGCCGACATCGACACTGCGATGAACGGGAACATCTGCCGCTGCGGGACCTATCAGCGGATTCGGGCCGCGATTCACCGCGCGGCGGAAATGAAGAAGGGGTGATCCATGGCCAAGACTGAATCGGGTTGGAGCCGGCGCGACTTCGTTCGCGTCTCGGTGGCCGTGGGTGGCGGGTTGCTGGTGGCGGTCGGTTGCGCGCCGGCGGGCAAAGGAACGGAAGCCGCCGCCGCGGGCGGCGGCAACGGCAAGTTCGAACCCAATGCTTTCCTCCGGATTGACGGCAACGGGAACGTGACGGTCATCGCGAAGCACCTCGAGATGGGTGAAGGCAGCTACACCGGCCTCGCCACCCTGGTGGCGGAAGAGCTCGATGCCGACTGGGCCAAAGTCCGGGTCGAGGGCGCCGGGGCCGACGCGAAGAAGTACGCCAATCTGCTGTTCGGAATGCAGGGCACCGGTGGTTCGAGCGCGATTGCCAATTCGTGGGAGCAGCATCGCAAAGCCGGAGCGGCGGCGCGGGCGGTTCTGATGACGGCAGCCGCCAAACAGTTTGGGGTGGCCGAGTCCGAGTTGACCACTGAGCCCGGCGTCGTGGTGCACGCCAAGTCGAATCGGCGGGCCGAGTACGGCACGCTGGTGGCGGCCGCGGCCAAACTCCCGGCGCCGGAGAATCCGCAGCTCAAGGATCCGAAGGATTTCCGGTATATCGGGAAGGAAAAGGGCGCGCCGCGCACCGATGCCAAAGAGAAGAGCACCGGGACCGCGCGGTACACCCAGGACGTCAAGCTTCCGGGGATGCTGACGGCCGTGGTGGCGCATCCGCCGCTGTTTGGCGCTACGGTCAAGTCGTTCGACGCCACCAAGGCCAAGGCCGTACCGGGGGTCAAGGACGTCGTGCAGGTGCCGAACGGCGTCGCGGTGCTTGGCGAGCACTTCTGGGCCGCCAAGAAGGGCCGGGACGCGCTCACCATCGAGTGGGATACCTCCAAGGCCAACACCAAGGGTTCGGCCGACGTGGCGGCAGATCTGCGGGCGCTGGCCACCAAAGCCGGCGTTGAGGTCCGGAAAGAGGGCGACGCCGACAAGACGCTGGCCGGGGCCGCCAAGACGGTGGAGGCGATGTACGAGTTCCCGTACCTCTCCCATGCGTCGATGGAGCCGCTCAACTGCGTCGTCCAGCTCAACAAGGACGGCGCCGAGCTCTGGTATGGCTGCCAATTCCAGACTTTCGATCAGATGGCCGTGGCCGCCGTCTTCGGCATGAAGCCGGAGCAGGTCAAGATCAACATGCTCTACGCCGGCGGGAGCTTCGGCCGCCGCGCCAATGGTCAGAGCGACTACGTGGTCGAGGCTGCGGCGATCGCCAAGGCGATCCAGGGCAAGGCGCCGGTCAAGCTGGTCTGGACTCGTGAGGATGACACCGCCGCCGGGTACTTCCGGCCGGCGTTCATGCACCACATCAAAGGTGGTCTCGACAAGAATGGCGCGCCGGTCGCCTGGGTTCATCGGATCGCCGGCCAGTCGGTGATGATGGGGACGCCGATGGCGCCCAAGGACGGCAAGGACGCGAGCTCGTTCGAGGGCGCCGCGGACCAGCCGTACGTGGGCGGGAACGTCTACGTGGACTTCCACACGCCGGCAATCGGGATTCCGGTCCAGTGGTGGCGGTCGGTCGGGAACACCCACACGGCGTTTGCGGTGGAGATGTTCGTCGACGAGCTGGCTCATGCGGCCGGCAAGGATCCGGTCGAGTTCCGCCGCGGCCTGCTGGGCAAACAGCCCCGCTGGCTCGGCGTGCTCAACCTCGCGGCCGAAAAGTCCGGCTGGGGCAGCAAGCTGCCGGCGGGCCGGGCCCGCGGCGTCGCGGTTCACAAGTCGTTCGGCAGCTATGTCGCCGAGGTGGTGGAGGTCTCGCTCGAGGGTGCGAAGCCCAGGGTGCACCGGGTCGTCTGCGCGGTGGACTGCGGGATCGTGGTCAATCCCGACGTAGTCCGGGCTCAGATGGAGGGCGGCATCGCCTACGGGCTGGGGGCGGCGCTCTACGGCAAGATCGACATCGAGAAGGGCAAGGTCGTGTCGACCAACTTCGACAAGTACCGGGTCCTTCGCCATCGTGAAATGCCGGTGGTCGAGGTCTACACCGTGCCGTCCACCGAAAAGCCGACCGGCGTCGGCGAGCCTGGTACGCCCCCGATCGGTCCGGCCGTGGCCAACGCACTGCTGGCGTTGACCGGCAAACCGGTTCGCAAGCTGCCGCTGGTTTCTTGACGGGCGAGCGGTGATGCAGGGCCGGGCGGGGGCCGTTGTGGCCCTCGCCCGGTTTGGTACCTACCCCGGAGGACTGCCCCTCATGCCGCGATTGCCGGAGCATCGGAATGCCGGGCCGTCCCGGCGGGAATTCCTTCAGACCACGGCGGCCGCCGCGTCGGTCCTCATTCACCGCGAGGTCCCCATGTTCCTCGGCAGCGGCGACTACGTCTATCGGATGGATCATCACTGGGCCCGGGTCCCGGCCGGCAAACATTTCGGCTACACCCATGGCGTGGTGGAGGACCGAAAGGGCCGCTTCTTCATCGCGAACCAGAGCCGGGACGCGATCATGATCTTCGACCACGACGGGAACTACCTCTCGTCGTGGGGACAGGCGTACGCCAAGGGCGCCCACGGGTTGCTTCTGGCGGAGGAGAACGGCGAAGAGGTGCTGTATCTCGCCAACACCAACCTGGCCCAGGTGGTGAAGACGACACTCGACGGTGACGTCGTCTGGCAGGCGGGCCGTCCCTATCGCGCCGATATCTACACCCAGGACAAAGGCTACAGCCCGACGGAAACGGCGTTAGGTCCCAACGGGCTGCTTTACGTGGCGGATGGCTACGGCCAGTCCTGGGTTCATGTCTACGACGCCAACGACGGCAAGTATCTCGATTCCTTCGGTGGTCGCGGGACCGAGCCCGCCAACTTGAAGGAACCGCACGGGATCAAGATCGACGCCCGAAACGGCACGCCGGTCCTTCAGGTGACCGATCGCGGCAATGTCCGGATCGTGAACTTCAGTCTCGACGGGAAGCTGCTCGAGGAAGTCATCACCAGGGCCGACGTGCGCTATCCCTGTACCACCTTCCACCGGGACGGCCTGCTCTACATTCCGGATCTCTTTTCGCGAGTCTCGATCTTCGATCGGAACAACAGGAAGGTCGCCGACCTCGGCGACTACGTGGACGGCAAGTCTCTCACGTCGTGGGATGACTTCGGGGCCCGCTATCCCGACCTCAAGGGCTATCCGAACATTCCGCCCGAGAAGCGCTACCCGAACAAATTCATCTCGCCCCACGCGCTCTGGGTCGACCGGGCCGGCAGCATCTACGTGGTCGAGTGGATCGAGGACGGCCGGGTCACCAAGCTGACCAGGCAGTAGCCGGCCGATGCGCCGGTCGGAGGTGAGTCTCGGAGTCGGGCTCGGTGTCATGGCTGTGGTGATGCTGACCGGGGCCGGCCGCCAGTCCGATGTCTGGCTCTTCCTGGGCCGCTTCCACCCGACACTGGTTCACCTGCCGATCGGCATCCTGTTACTTGCGGCCCTGCTGGAGTTGGCCGTGCGCACCGGTCGGGTTCCCGCGCTCGAGCCGGCGGCGCCGGTTACGCTCTACCTCGGCGCCTGGGCCGCGATCGTCGCCGCGACGGCCGGTCTGTTCCTCGCCGACTGGGGCGGCTACCCGGTTGCCGTGCTCGCCTGGCATCGCTGGATCGGTGTCGGCGTGGCCGTCACGGCGGTCGGGCTCTGCCTCATGCGGCGTCGGGCCGGCGCCGGCCCGAGGTACGCGGCGGGACTCGGTCTGCTCAGCGCGGGTCTGGTGGTGGGCGGACACCTCGGCGGTACGCTGACCCACGGTGAGGGGTATCTCAGCGAGAGCCTGCCGGCGTCCGTCAGGCGGGTCGCGGGTCTCGTGCCGAAGGACGCGCTGGCGCAGCGCTCGATCGACGGACTCGATACGGCGGCTGCCTATCAGGCCCTGATCCAGCCGATTCTCGATCGACGATGCGGGGCCTGTCACAACCCGGAGCGCAAGAAGGGCGGCCTCTCCCTTGCGACGCTGGAAGGCCTGATGGCCGGTGGCAAGGACGGGAAGGTCATCCTGCCGGGGCGGGGCGAGCAGAGCGAACTGATCGCGCGTCTCTGGCTCCCGCCCGGTCACAAGGACCGGATGCCGCCCGATCGCGCGATCCCTATCGCCGAAGCCGAGCTGCTTCGGTGGTGGATCGATCAGGGCGCGCCGGCCGAGGCCAAGCTGGCGGAGATCGACCGGCCGGCCCGGATCGAGCGCGTGCTCGACAGCTACGGACTTTCGGACCTGCCGAGCGGAATCTTCACGCTCCGGGTGCCCGCTCCCGATTCGACGGCGGTGGCTGCCGCCCGGGCCGCGGGGCTGGTGCTCCGGCCGCTGGCCAACGGGAGCCATTTTCTCGACGTCGATGCCCGCGGCGCCCTGGCTCGGCTCGATCTGCTCCGGGGCCTTGGGCCGCAAGTCGCCTGGCTCGATCTCGGCGGGACCGACACCGGAGACTCTGTCGCGGCGACGTTAGGCGGCTTTCCTCACCTGACCCGGCTCCACCTCGAGCGCACCCGGGTCACCGATCGGACCGTGGTCGCCCTGGCCGAACTGCCGTACCTCGAATACCTGAACCTGTATGGAACCCGGGTCACCGATGCCGGGCTTCGACCGCTGGCCGGCCTGCGCCGGCTCCGCTCGCTCTATCTCTGGCAGACCCAGGCGACCCGCGCGGGGGCCGACAGTCTCAAGCGGAGCCTGCCGCGCCTGGCGATCGACCTCGGCGGCACGGTGGCGGCCGACTCGATGCAACCGGCGGGAACGTCGCGATGAACAAGCGCATCTGGCTGGCCGGGGCGGGAGTGATCGCCGTTGTTCTGGTCGCTCGGGGAGCATGGTCATCCGGCGGTGCGGTTGATTTCAACCGGGACATTCGCCCGATCTTCAACAAGAAATGCGTCTCGTGTCATGGCGGTGTTCGCCAGCAGGCCGATCTGAGCCTGCTCTTCCGTGAGGACGCGCTCAAGCCGGCCAAGTCCGGCAAGCGTCCGATCGTTCCCGGCGATCCCGATGCCAGTGAAATGGTCCGCCGGATCACCCATCCCGATCCCCACGACCGGATGCCCAAGGGCCGCGATCCGCTCTCGGCCGACGAGATTGCCGCCATCAAGCGCTGGATCAAGCAGGGCGCGCTGTGGGAGCCCCATTGGGCCTATGTGAAACCGGTGGCGGCGCCGTGGCCCGCGGTGTCGGATCCGGCATGGCCGCGCACCGACCTCGACCGCTTCGTGCTGGCGCGTCTCGACCGCGAGGGACTCACGCCGTCGCCGGCGGCGAGCTGTCCCGTGCTCGCGCGCCGGGCGAGCCTCGACCTGATCGGCCTTCCACCCGCATTGGAGCGGATCGACCAGCTCTGCGCCGATCGGGACCCGAAGGCCTACGAGCGCTTCATCGACGAGTTGCTGGCCTCGCCCCGGTTCGGGGAACGCTGGGCCACCATGTGGCTCGACCTGGCCCGCTATGCCGACAGCCAGGGCTACGAGAAGGATCCATCGCGGAGCATCTGGAAGTTCCGGGACTGGGTCGTGCAGGCGTTCAACCGCGGCATGCCGTTCGATCGCTTCACGGTTGAACAACTGGCCGGCGATCTCCTCCCCAACCCGACCGAGGATCAGCTCACCGCGACGGCCTTCCATCGCAACACGATGACCAACGATGAGGGCGGCACCGACGACGAGGAGCATCGGACCGCTGCCGTCATCGACCGGGTCAACACGACGTTCGTGGTCTGGCAGGGTACGTCGATGGGCTGCGCCCAGTGTCACGGCCATCCCTATGATCCGTTCCGGCACCAGGACTACTATCGGGCCTTCGCCTATTTCAACAACACCGCCGACTGGGATCAGACCAACGACCATCCGGTCCTGCCGAGCTTCCCGGCGGACAAGGATCGGGAGGGCCGGGCGCTCTACGCGGTGATCCGCGGCCTCAAGGCCCGGGCCGAGAGCCTCACGGCGGCGCCGGCCATCCAGACGGCTCGCCGCGAGTGGGAAACCCGGCTCATGGTGCCGGCGGTGGCCGGCAAGCTCAAGGACACCTGGCAGAACGAGGTTCTCCGGATCGCCCGGACGCCCGAGGCCGACCGCGACGGCGAGCAGAAGATGATGCTCGACTGGGTCTATGCGGAGGTGACGGACGATCCGGCGCTGGCGGCCATCCGAAAGGAGCGGGACCAGACCTGGTCGCGGATCAACAAGCTGGCACCCGCGCTGACACCGGTGATGGAGGAACTGCCTTCGGGGCGTCGTCGCCGGACCCACGTGTTTGAGCGGGGGAACTTTCTGGTCCACGGCGCCGAGGTCGAGCCCGGTGTCCCGGCCTCAATCGGGCCCCGGCCCGCCGGTCTCGAGCCTAACCGGCTGGGGTTGGCCCGGTGGCTGGTCCATCCCGACAATCCGCTCACCGGCCGGGTGATCGTGAACCGGTTCTGGGAACAGCTGTTCGGCGTCGGCCTCGTCGAGACCAGCGAGGATTTCGGCACCCAGGGCACGCCACCATCGAACCAGGCCCTGCTGGACTGGCTCGCGGTTCAGTTCACGACCACCGATCAGTGGCGGATCAAGTCGCTGCTCAAGGATGTTGTCCTGTCGGCGACCTACCGCCAGTCCTCCGTCACCACGCCGGCGCTGACCGAGCGGGATCCCCAGAACCGGCTCCTCGCCCGCGGCCCCCGCTATCGCCTGACGGCCGAACAGATCCGGGATCAGGCCCTGGCGGTGGGCGGCTTGCTGAGCGACCGGATGCTGGGGCCGAGCGTCATGCCGCCGCAGCCGGACGGCGTCTGGCAGCGCCCCTACAGCGGCGAAGTCTGGAAGACCGCCACCGACCAGGACCGCTTCCGTCGCGCGCTCTACACCCTGTGGAAGCGGACCGCGCCCTATCCCGCGATGCTGACGTTCGACAGCCCGAGCCGGGAGTTCTGCGTCTCGCGGCGGATCCGCACCAACACGCCGCTGCAAGCGCTGGTCACTCTCAACGATCCGGCCTTCCTCGAGGCGGCGGCCGCGCTGGCTCGGCGCATGGCCGACTCCGGCGGGCCAGCCGACGTCGATCAGGCTCTCGGCCGCGGCTACCGGCTGGCGCTGCTCCAGGTGCCGGATCAGGCATCGCTGGCGGCGCTGCGGACGCTGTATCAGGCGGCGCTGGCGCACTACCGGGCCCATCCCGGCGACGGTGATTCGTTAGGCGGAGTGGCCGGGGTCGGGCCGGAACAGGCGGCGCTGACCGTCGTGGCCAATGCCATCATGAATCTCGATCAGTTTGTGACCAAGGAGTAGCCGGTGCCCGAAGAGCACGACTTCGAGGGCCAGTCGCTCGCCCACGTCACGCGGCGTCACTTTCTGGAGGCCGGCGCCACCGGCATCGGCGCCACCGCGCTGGCGACACTGCTGGGCTGCGACACGCCCCGAGGGACCCCGGTGCCGGGGATCGCCCGGAATCTTCTCGATCCGCTGAGCCCGCTGGCCCCGCATTTCCCGCCCAAGGCCAAGCGGGTGATCTACCTCCACATGGCGGGCGCGCCCTCGCAGCTCGAACTGTTCGACTACAAACCGGTGCTGGCCCGGCTCAACGGCCAGCTCTGTCCCGAATCGCTGATGAAGGGCAAGCGCTTCGCCTTCATTCGCGGCATCCCGAAGATGCTGGGGCCGCAGGCACCCTTCAACCAGTACGGGGAGTCGCGGGCCTGGGTCTCGGACCACCTCCCGCATTTCTCGCGGATCGTCGATGATGTCGCCTTCCTCAAGGCGATGCGGACCGACCAGTTCAACCACGCGCCGGCGCAGCTCCTGGTCCATACCGGGAGCCCCCGGATCGGGCGCCCGAGCATCGGCGCGTGGGTGACCTACGGGCTGGGATCGGAGAACCAGAACCTGCCGGCGTTCGTCGTGCTGCTTTCCGGTGGGGTGGGGCCGGACGCCGGGGCCAGCGTCTATGGCAGCGGGTTCCTTCCCAGCGTCTATCAGGGCGTTCAGTGCCGGTCATCGGGCGATCCGGTGCTCTTCCTGTCGGATCCCAAGGGCCTGCCGCGAGATCTTCGCCGCAAATCGCTCGACGCCATCAACGCGCTCAACCAGCGCGAGCACGAGGCGGCGCAGGATCCCGAGATCCTCACCCGGATCGCCCAGTACGAAATGGCGTTCCGGATGCAGCTCTCGGTTCCGGAGGCGATGGACATCGAGAAGGAGCCGGCCTCCGTTCACGAGATGTACGGCACCACGCCGGGTACCACGTCGTTCGCCAACAATTGTCTCCTGGCGCGGCGGCTGGCCGAGCGCGGCGTGCGGTTCGTCCAGCTGTTCCATTGGGGCTGGGATTCGCATGGGGCGTCGGCGAGCGAGGCGCTCAACAAGGGCTTCTTCGACCGCTGCAAGGAAACCGACCGTGCGATCGCGGCGCTGGTCACCGATCTCAAGCAGCGCGGGCTGCTCGACGAGACGCTGATCGTCTGGGGCGGGGAGTTCGGTCGGACGCCGATGCAGGAGAACCGGTCCGGCGCCGACAATCCGTTCATCGGCCGGGACCACAATGCCGGTGCGTTCACCATGTGGCTCGCCGGGGGCGGGATCAAGCCTGGTGTCACCCACGGCGAAACCGACGAGATCGGCTATGAGGGCATCAGCGGCCAGACCGACGTCAACGATCTTCACGCCACCATGCTCCGCCTCCTCGGGTTCAATCATGAGCGGCTGGTCTATCGATTCCAGGGCCGCGATTTCCGGCTTACGGATGTCTCGGGCAAACCGATTCGGGAGATCATTGCATGAACCGGACCTATGTCACCACCAGTCCTGGCGGCCTCGACACGGCATCGTTCCCCTGGCGGCTCTGGCAGAAGGCCAAGCGGCTGGGCGTCTGGGATCCGGCTGCGATCGATCTCAGTCGTGATCGCGAGGACTGGGCCCGGCTCAAACCCGATGAGCGGGACGTCCTGCTCCGGCTCACCAGTCTGTTCCAGGCCGGCGAGGAGGCGGTCACCGTGGATCTCCTGCCGCTGATCCAGGTCATCGCGCGGCAGGGCCGGCTCGAGGAGGAGATGTACCTGACGTCGTTCCTGTTCGAGGAGGCCAAGCACGTCGAGTTGTTCCGGCGGTACTTCGATGAGGTGGCCGAGGAACGGTCGGACCTCACGCGGTATCACACGCCCTGCTATCGGATGATCTTTGCGGAGGCGTTGCCACAGGCCCTCGACCGGCTCAGGACCGATGATTCCAACGAGGCGCTCGCCATGGCGAGTGTCACCTACAACATGATCGTCGAGGGCGTGCTGGCGGAGACGGGCTACCGGGCTTATCACGCGGCGCTGGCCCGGAACAACATCATGCCCGGAATGCAGGAGGCGATTCAGCTCACCAAGCGGGACGAGTCCCGGCACATCGCCTACGGCGTGTATCTGCTGAGCCGGCTGGTCCACGAGGAGGGCGCCGGTCTCTGGGAGCGGGTCCAGCGGCGGATGGGCGAGTTGATCGAACCCGCGGTGGGGGTGATCCCCGAGATCTTCGCCTGCTACGACCCGATGCCGCTAGGCCTCCGGATGGATGAATTCACCGACTTCGCGATCCAGCAGTTTCAGTTCAGGCTCGGCCGGCTCGAGCGCGCCGTCCAGGGTGATCTGGGCGGCGCGATGGAGGGTCTCGACGACTAGTGTCAGGGCAGTCGGACGGTCCAGGCCCGCTGGATCAGCCCCCCACGGATTTCATACATCCACACCGCACTGTTCCGCGCGCCCGGGGGCGCGGGCCACCGCTCATTGTCCGCCACGAAGGCACCGTTCACGATCCGTGGTTCGACCTCGACCGTGGGGACGCCCGGCGCCTTCATCACGCCGGCAAACCGCTCCCGGATCGTGGTCTTGCCCTGCCACATGATCTTGCCCGAAGGAAACTCGGCGACCACCGCGCTGTCGGCCCAGACCGCCATGAAGGCATCGAGGTCGCGGCGGTTGAAGGCGTCGATCTGCCGTTTGGCGACCGCGATCGGCAGGGTGTCGGAGGAGACCTGGGCTGCCGCGGTTGAGGTGAGGGCGCCGAGCAGGCCGGCGAGGAGCGTGGCAGTGCGCATGGGACAGTCCCCTGTGAGTTTAAGCCGAAGCTAACTCCCCTGCGGTCGGGCCGTCAGCCAACGGCGCAGCAGGTCCTTCACTCGCCGGGCCGCCGCGGTCGAGCCGGGGAGGGGGCGGAGGGAGACGAGATTGAAATCCACGAGGTGCAGCGTGCCGGTGTCTCGGCCCCGGAGGAAGTTCGCCGGGTGGAGGTCGCGGGGAACGACACCGTGGTCGATCACCCGGCCGACTGTCTCGATCACGCCTTTGATCGTGGCGGCGTTTGCCTCGGCGAGCAGGGCCGTGACGCCATCGGCGAACTCGTCGCCCGTCGTCATCGCGGCAACGGCCGTTTGGAGTGGGCTCCCCCGAACGTACTCCATCTCGATTGCGCCTCGGCGGCGATCGATGCGCCCGACGGCGGGAACCCCGGGGCAACCATGGAGGCGCCTCAAGGCGGCCGCCTCGAGATAGAAGTCCCAGTTGAGGGCTTGGCGAATCCGCTCGGTGACCGCGTCATGCTGTCGCAGAATCAGGGACTTCCTGACCCAGACCGAGCCGTTAGCCAGGATGATTTCCAGCCGATGGCACTTTCGCGGGGCCGGCGCTCCGGTTCCACCGAACACGACCCGGTCGCGCGGATCGGCGGCGAATGCCGCGCCGTCCTGGTCGATTTCTCCCAGCACCCGATCGGACCAGTCCCCCGCGGCGACGGACGGAACCAGTCGGGGATCGAGGCGATCGGCGGTCGTCGGTGGGGCTCTGGGACCGCGGCGCCCGAACGTCACCTCGAGGCGGGCAAGGGCGTACAGGAGGATCGTGCTGGTCTTCATGCCGCGGTCAGGACGGCCCGAGCAGTTTGGCGTAGTGACGCGCCGATGCGGCGTCCTTCTCGACCCGGGTGTCGTAGCCGCAGTGGCAATTCGGGCAGTTGAGCGCGAACGCGTCCCGGACCGCGCAACGGTGGGCCGCCGTGTTCATCATGTCGCGGAGCCGGGTCTGGTGCAGGTTGCCGAACGGGAAGGTCACGTAGCAGAGTTGCACCGTGCCGTCAGCGCCGACCCAGACCATCTGGCTGGCGTCGCAGGGCACCCGCATCGCCGGGCCTTTGATGACCCAGTCAGGGATCGACCGGAGTGCGATCGCCGAGTGGAAGAAGAGACCGGGCTGCTCCCGCTGGCGGCGGAGCAGGTCGTCGGCGACTCGTTCGACGTTCGGCCGGTCCTCGGGCCGGAACTGCAGTTCCCGGTCGGGGCCTTCGCTGAAATAGGGGAGTGAATAGTGCACGAGATCCACCTGGATCCGGAGCCGGTACCGCTCGGCGAAACGGCACGCCAGGTCGAGATCGTCCAGGTTGCAGGAGGGGCGCATCAGCAGCCAGTTGATCCGCATCGTGACGTCCATACCGTAGCGGTCGCGGACCGCCGCGATCCCGGCTTCCATCCGTTCGAATGAACGATGGCGCTGGACGTACTCGTCATAACTTGCGCCGACACCGTAGAATCCGACGTTCAGGTGCCGGAGTCCGGCACGATAGAGTCCGTCGATGCGATGCTGGAGGAGGACCGCATTGGTGGTGACATAGGGCTGCATGCCGCGCGCCACCGTGTGAGCCACCATCCGTTCCAGGTCGGGGTGGAGCAGCGGTTCGCCGCCGTAGAGGCGGATCTGCCAGAAGCCGGCGTCGGCGGCATCATCGAGCAGCAGCCGCGCCATGGGCCACTCCAACTGACTTCCGGGCATGAAATCGCGGCCATACCGGCAGCCGATGCAGCGCTGGTTGCAATGGGCCGTGATGGCGACGTGCAGTTGCCGGGGCTGCGGCTGGATCACCATCGGCAGGACCCGGGCCACCGAATGCCGGGTCCGCTCGATCGAGCGGTCCGCCTGCTTGACCAGAGACCAGACCCTGGGCAGGCGCTTGAGCGTCGGGGCGAGTAGCGCGCGAAGTGAGGACCGAAGCGTCAATCTGATCCGGGCGTGGCAGGGAACATGAAATCTATTCCCGGGGTGTAGACAGGACCAGTTTTCCCGAGGGACTCGCTCCATTGGTTGCCGGAGCGCGCAGGGCTCGCCCGGGTCCCAGCGATGAAACAGCCCGCCTTCCGAATCGAGAAGACGGGCTGGCATCGAGCCGAGGGACCGGCCGCTAGTGGTCGTCGCCGCCCCGGCCTGCCGGCATCAACAACTGGGCCCACACCCCCGCGTGATCCGACGGCCAGATCGGAAACGCCGGACCCTGGAGCCGCTCCCACGGCCGGATTCCCACCAGTTCGATCGAGCCCTGGAGCCCGGGCGTGCCGTTGCCAAGTCCCTTGGCAAAGACGTAGTCGAGGGTTTGCGTGAACGCTGGACTGGGGTTCGAAAGGTCAGGTGCGTTGCAGCAGGTCAGGCCCTCGACCCCCGGCCGGAGGGCCGGCCAGGCATCCGTGAACCCGCCGCCCTGCAGCACCTGGTACATCGGCGAGCCCCGGCCGTCATTCAGGTCCCCGATGACGATGGCGCGCGGTGCGCTGGCCAGCGCCGTGACGATCTCGTCGAGTTGGGCGGCGCGGATCAGGGCGAGTCCCGGGTTGCTGCCCGATTCGGGATGGGTGCTGACGATGGAGTAGCGCTGGCCGCCGATCGCCGCGTCAACGCCGACCCAGCCCCGCTGGATCGCGAGGCCGCCGACCGGCGGCATGTTGACGTTGAAGACCTTGCCCAGAGTGCCAAGGACCGTCACCCGACTGGTGTTGATCAGAATCACGTCGTCGTCCGACACGCTCACCGCGCCTCCGTAGGGAGCCACGCTGAAGTTGTGGTTCCGCCGTGCGACCGCGTACGGCAAATGCCGGATCTCGAGTTCGTGCAGCAGGGTCGGCAGAAAGTCGAGGTGGATGTCGATCGCCGGATCGCCCGGCAGGGTGATATCGATCTTGGAGACTTCCTGGAGGCCAACCACATCCGGTCGCCGACGGCCGATCTCTTCGGCAAAGCCGCGGGCCCGGGTCGGAAAATCGGTGGCGGCAAGCGTCTGGATCGCGGTGCCGAGTGCCGCGAAGGCGGCCGCCGGGTCACCGGCCGCGATCGCGGCGATGACGGCATCGACGTCGGCGCCGATGTACATGTTGCGGGTCATGACTGAGACCGTGGCCGGCCGTCCTTCCTCGCGGCGAAGCGACGGCTCGTCGGGGGTCGGGGACGGCCCGGTGCTGTCGGGCGAGGAACAGGCCGCAAGACTGGCGGTCACGGCGAGCACGGCGAAACGAACCAGCGGGTGCTTGAAGGAAGACATGGGGGTCTCCGGTTAGGGTGACCCCAAGCTGTCCGTTCCCCCTCAAGCCGTCGTCAAGTCGTTGCCTCCCATTGGGCGATCCACTGCCGCCGCTGGCGGGCGGTGACGAAATCGCGCCCCACGACGTCCCGCACGATCCGGGCGACGAACGTGTAGCCGACTGGATCGACGGTGAACCATCGGGCCCATTCGAGTTGATCCAGCGCCGGGCTGAGGCGATCCTCACTGAGGCCGACCGCGCCGGCGAGGCGATCGGGGTCAATCCGCGGCGGTCCGACGGCGGCGCAGGCAGCCGCCAACTGGGCATCCGGGGTGAGCCGGCGGAACCCGACCCGGATCGCAGCAACCACGGTATCCGGAAGCTCGCCTGGCATGGTCTGGCTCAGGGTGTCCGTCGGCCGAAGCCAGGGCCTGGTCTCGCCGAAATCGATGCCGGCGGCAATCGCGTCGAGCAGGTCGATCACGAAGAGCGGATATCCGCCGGTCTCGATCCCCAGCCTCCGGCTGACTCGGTCGAGCGCGTCTTTGTCATAGGACGGGAACGCCCACGCGGCCAGCGCCGCGATATCGATCGCCCCGAGCGGGTCGAGCCGAACCGCCCGTCCCGGGATGTCCCGGCCCAACCCGGCGCGAAGGCGATCGAGTTCGTCCCGCGCCGGATAGCCGGTCGCCGCGAACATGATGCCGAGAGGCCTGCGGCCGAGATTGCGGGCGGCCAGTTCGAGCGCCGCCGCTGACTCGGGGTCGATCCACTGCGCGTTGTCGACCATCACCACCAGCGGTCCCTCCTGGGTGATCGCGTCGAAGATCTCCGAGATCGCCTCGGGGAGGGGATCGGCCGGGGCGCCGGCGGCTGCGGGGAAACGGTCGGCCCAGTCCGGCAGGCGGTCGGCCATCGCGGCCAAGGCCGGGAGCCGGGCACCCGCTACGCCCGGCGCGTCGGCAAGTCCGCCTCGGGCCAGCGCCAGCACCGCCGCACCGGCCCGTTGTCGATCGGACTCGACCAGCCGGGCCACCGCCACCGTGCCGCCGTCGATGATGACCTGCGCCCGGATCTCCTCGAGCAGGCGGGTTTTGCCAAGGCCCGAATCGCCCAGCAGCAGTGCCATGGCGGCACGGGGTTCGCGCACCGTGGACCAGACGTCGTTGAGCGCCCGCATCGCCTCTACTCGGCCGACGAGCGGCGCCCGGCGCCGGCTCGGCGGGCTCGCCGGAGCCGCCACCGTTCGCGACCGGCCGGCCCCCCGCGCGATCCGCTCGGCCAGTCCGACGAGACTCGGCGTCGGTACCGTTCCCGATGCCTCCCGGACCCGCTCGGCAAATCGGCGAAACGCGGCGGCCGAGGCCCCGGGATCCCCCGAGCGAGCCAATGCCTCCATCAGCGTGCGGGTCGCCGGTTCCGAGTTGGGATCGAGCCGCGCGGCCCGCTCGGCGACCTGAACCGCGGCGGCGTGATCACCCGCCTCCATCAGTCCCCCGGCGCGGCCCACCAGCGCGCCGACCGAACGGGTTCGCCACAGCCGCCGCTCCGCCGCCAGCCAGTCTTCAAAACCCGACTCACCGGGAATGGCGAATCCCTCGAGAAACTCCCCGGCCACCAATGCTTCCGCGGCTGCCGCCCGCCCGTCGGCCAGGGCCCGCTCCAGCTCGTCCACGTCGAGCCGGACGCCGCCCTGGAGCGTCACCTGGTCCACCGTGGTAGCGATGCGCTCCTCGCCGGCGGAGCGCCGGAGGATTCGGAGCGCCTCATTTAGGGAATGACGCGCGGCCGATCCAGGCTTGTCCTGCCACAGCAGGGCGAGGAGATGGTCGCGGGTCCGGGTCCCCCGCGGGGATCGGGCGAGGTAGATCAACAGCGCCAGGTGTTTGCGCCAGAGCAGTTCGGGCGGCGGCGGTGCGCCGTCGACGGTTACCTCCGCTGGTCCTAGCGTTCGGATTTCGATCACGAGGGCCTCCGGCACAGCGCGGCGGATAGGGCGGCGGCCGAGTCGGCTCGGATCCGGGCCCAGGAGGAGCCGCCCCGCCAGAGCCGGACGATTTCGCCTAACGTTCGACAGCGCTCGGCGCCCGAGGGATCGCTCTGGAGGAGTCGGACTCGGCGCCAGTCCACTAGCGGGGCAGTGGCCCAGTCCACCTCCCCCGCTTCTGGTGCGCCGGTCGGAAGCCCGTGGAGATCGAGGTGCTGGTGGCCCGCGAGTTCTTGCGCGCCGGCGCCGGCCCGGCCGGTCCGCTCCAGCCAGTTCGCCCGGAACCAGCGGAACAGCAGGGGCAGATAGGGATCGGCCGCGGTCTCGGGCGCGACCGGGTGGAACGGGTTCGTAAGGGCCAGAGCCGGTCCCGGATCGCCCCGGCCGGCTGCGCGTTGCGCGAGGAGCAGCGCATCCGCCGCGGGGTCGAACCTGGAGGGGATCGGCAGGGTGGAATCGATCAAAGCCCCGAGCCAGGTCAGCCGCTTTGCGAGGGCGGACTCGGGCTCGGCGTTGGACGCGAGACTTGCCAGGTGCCGCCGAACGCTGTCGGGCACCGGTGCCGCGCGGAGCAGGAACTGCGCGGCAGCCCACTCCTCCAGAAACGCCTCGGTCTCAGGATCCGGCTCACGGGCCAGGAGTCGGGCCGCCACCGCCGGCATGTCGTCGGTCCGGCCGAGGGCCGCGAGGCCGAAGAGCTGGCCCCAGAGACCGCTCTGGATCAGGTCGTGGCCGCCCAGCCGCCGCTCGAAGGCCGCGCCAAGATAGACGGCGCCCGCGGGGGCGCCCATCGTCATCATGACCCGGGCGCCGGCCGCGAGGTCCGGCACCTTCCTGATCTCGGGCGATGCAAGCACCGAGTCGGTGAGCGCCCTCGCCTCGGCCTCCGACCCGAACCGCCAGGCATAGCCTAACTCCAGGGACTTGTGGAGGGCCGCGGAAAGTCCACTTGCCGGCGGAGCCCTCCCGAGAGAATCGAGGGCCCCCCGCGCCGTGGGCTGATCGCCGACGGCCATCGCCAACCAAGCGAGGTGCTCCCAGGCTGGCGCGAATCCCGGCTTGAGACGGACGGCCTGGAGCATCAGGTGGAACGCGTTGGCTCGCGGGTGGCCCAGGAGCATCGCCCGGTGAAACACCTCGTCGCCCGCCGCGAACCAACCGATCGCGAAATCCTTGTACCGAGCGGGCACAGCCTGGAGCGAATCATACCGCGCGGGCCACGGGGCCGCGTAGGCCCGGATCAGGGCCTGATAGTGGGGCGGGAATCGCCCGACGTTGGCGAGGAGGCGCACGGTTCGCTCGGACGAGACGCCCTGACCGAGCCAACGGTCCACGTCGTTGAGGCGATAGACGCAGAGAAGGCAGGTCGAATCGGCTTGCTCCGCGTCGTGATAGTGACGACCGGCGTCGTCCCACCGTGCCTCGGCGTAGGCCAGTTCTCCCCGGAACCAGGCCTGGATTGCGCCGTCGGACGCCGGGAGCGCGTTGCGAGGCAGCCATGGATCGGCATCGACCTGCCCAAGATAGAGGGAACGGACGATCGCACCGGCGACCGAGTCGATCAGGCTGGGCCAGTCACGGCGGGGCCCAGCTGCGGCCGGGACCGTGATCGGTGTGGGGATCCGCTGGCCCGAGATTGTGGCGCCCAGGCGGACGTTGGCGCCGGTCACCATCACCGTCGTGGCGATGGCGATGCCGGCATCTGCCACTGTCGAGACGATTCGAAAGTCGGGGTTCTGGCCCAGCCGCACACCCAGCGCTCGCGCCATCGAGTCGCTCAGCGGGGACCGGGGCGCCGGCGCTGCCAGAAACAACGGTGCGGCGCCCGCATCGGCCGGGTTGGTGACATCGCTCCGTCTGACGAACGCGAACCAGAGAGCCAGCGCCCCAAGCCCGGCGGCGCCGATCACGGCGGCTCGCCGTCCGAGCGATGTCTGGTTGAGCGCCGCCCGCATGGCCGTCGCTGAGCCCCACCGATCCGTCGGGTCCTGGGCCAACGCCCGATCGAGAGTCGGCCTGAGGCGGGCCGGGACTCCGTGCCAGTCAGCCCGGCCGGGCAGGACGGCGCTGTCCCATCGCCGTCCGGTGGCGGCCTCGTAGAGCACCATGCCGGCCGCGTAGATATCGGTGCGGGTGGTGGCCGGGAGTCGTTGCCGCTGCTCCGGGGCCATGTACGCGAGGGTGCCGGAGTCGGGCGATGGCGGCGCGTCTTCGCTCGTCGTCGCGTCCACCAGGGCGATCCCGAAGTCCGCGATCATCGCGCGGTCGGGCCGGAGCAGCACGTTGGCCGGTTTGAGGTCGCGGTGCACGATGCCCTGGGCGTGGACGGCCTCGAGACCGGCGGCCAGATCCCGGGCCAGGGACAGCACCGCCGAGGCGTCGAGCGGTCCCCGTTCCAGTCGTGCCGCCAGGGTCTCGCCCTCGGCGTACTGCATCACGAAGTAGAACAACCCCTCGGCTTCGCCCGCCGAGTAGACCGTCACCACGTTGGGGTGGGACAGGCGGGCCAGGACCCGCGCTTCGCGAAGGAATCGTTCGGCCTGGGCCGCGGTGGCCAGCTCGGGGCGAAGCACCTTGACCGCTACCTGGCGCCGAAGGGCGGGGTCCAGGGCCAGGTAGACCCCACCCATGCCGCCGGTTGCCAGTTGGCGGATGATCCGGTAGTGCGGCGCCAGTCCGGCGCCAAGGCGGTCCAGGAGATGGTCCAAGGTCTTCGAATCTCCGCCCCCTTGGACCAATGGGCAAGGTTGCGGTTCCCGCCGACCCTACGGCGTCCGGGCCAGGTCCCCTCGATCGGTGACGCCACTCTTCATGATGAAGCCGACCCGCTCGAGCCGGGTGATGTCCGGAGCGGGTCGCGGGGCTGCCTAACGCTGATCCGGGTCCGGCGGCGTCGCGGCGACCGGCACCAGGCCCGGTGTCGTGGGTTCGCCTCCGCCGTTCCCCGGGCCCCGCTTCTTCCGGCGCTTCCGCCCTTCCTCGTACCACCGCCGGGTGACCTCACCGGCAAGTTCCCGGTTGCCCAGCCCGAAGGCGAGCCCCGCGGCCAGACCGATCGCGCCGAAGACCAGCGTGAAGGCCGCCGTGATGATCTCCGCCGCGACTCCCATCTGCTGCATCGCCATGAAGACCGAGATCAGCACCACCGCCGACTTGGCCAGCTTGGCGAGCGTCGGCACCCCTTCGACTCCGCCCGCCGAGGCCAGCACGATGCCGCGGACGAATTCGCCCACGATCATGCCGAGGATCACGATCACGATCGCCGCGATGAGAGTCGGGATGTAGGACAGCATGGTGCCGAACATCTGGTTGATGCTGTCGAGCCCGAGCGCCGCGCTCGAGAGCAGGATCACCACCAGCATCACCATCCAGAACAGCAGTTTGCCGACCGCGTGGATCGGGTCGAGCCGGGTCCCGGTCCGCCCCATCGCTTCGCTGAATCCCCCGGCCTCGGCCATCTTGTTGAAGTTGAGGCGCTGGAGGATCGCGTCGGTCCACCGCTCCACCATCCGAGCCACGATGTAGCCGGCAAAGAGAATGAGCGCCGCGCCCAGGAACGACGGAACGATCGAGCCCAGCTGGTCGAAGCCGACCCGGAGCCGGTCGAGAATGGAAGTCATCGGGATACCTCGATTACCACTTTGCCAAGTTGTGATCCGCTCTCGAGCCGTCGATACGCCTCGATGCCCTGCTCGAGCGGAACCACCAGATCGACCTTCGGGGTCAGTTTGCCGCTGTTCGCGACCGCCATCATCGCGGCGAATTCACTCACGGTCCCCATGGTGGATCCGAGGATCGACCACTGGAACCAGAACAGTTTCCGGATGTCGATCTGGACCATCGGGCCGGTGGTGGCGCCGCAGGTGACCAGGCGTCCGCCCGGCCGGAGCGCCCGGAGCGATTTGTCCCAGGTCTTCTCACCGACCGAATCGACCACCACGTCGGCCCCGATCCGGGTGAGGCCCCGGACCTCACGGGCCACGTCCTGGCTGGCGTGATTGAGAACGACATCGGCGCCTAACGCTTTGGCGCCGGCGAGTTTTTCGTCCGAACTGCTGGTCGCGACCACCCGGGCGCCCAGATGCTTGGCGATCTGGAGTGCCGCGAGCGACACGCCACCGCCGATTCCCCAGATCAGCACCGTCTCGCCCGCCTGGACCTGCGCCCGCGTCACCAGCATCCGCCACGCGGTGAGCGTGGCGAGCGGCAGAGCCGCGGCCTCGGCCCAACTCAGGTGGGTCCCCACCTTGGCCACGTTCCGGGCCGGCACCACCAGATACTCGGCCACCGTGCCCGAGCGGTGTTCCCCGAGGACCCCGAAAGTCCGGCACAGCGGGTCCTGGCCGCTGGTACACATTGGACAGGTCCCGCAGGAGATCCCCGGGTTCACCACCACCCGGTCGCCGGGCGTAAGTCCGGTCACCCCGGTCCCGACTTGGTCCACCACCCCGGCCGCGTCGGTCCCGACGACGTGGGGGAACCCCAGGGTAATCCCGGGCAGACCTCCTAAGACGAATAGATCCAAGCGGTTAAGAGCCGCTGAACGGATCTGGAGCCGGACCTGGTCGGGTTGTTCGACGGCCGGAGTGGGCATTTCCTGAACCCGGAGGCGGTCAATCCCACCGTGTTCGACGAGCGTCAAGGCGCGCATAGCTTGCACAAGTTGAAAAGTTGTGCAAGATATATGGCGAGAGTGTATTCGAGCGACCACCAAAACCGCGTATCCGCCGTCGGGGAGGACCAGCATGGCCGTATTCCATGATATGGAGATGGGTTGGACTGGCTCGGGTTGGATGGAGCCCATGCCTTCGTCGCCGCCACCCCCGCCGCCACCACCACCGCCGCCGCCGCCGCCGCCGCCGATCGCCGCCCCGGTCGGATTGGCACCGCCCCGGCCGGCGAAGCCCAAAGCTCCGGTCAAGAAGCCGGTGGCCAAGGCGCCGGTCGCCAAGAAGGCCGTGGCCAAGAAGGCGCCGGTCAAGAAGGCGGCGAAGAAGGCCAAGCCGACCAAGAAGAAGGCGGCGAAGAAGGCCAAACCCGTGAAGAAGGCGGCCAGGAAGGCCAAGCCGGCGAAGAAGGTTGCCAAGAAGGCCGTGAAGAAGGCAGCCAAGAAGCCGGCCAAGAAAAAGAAGAGATAGTTCGTCACCGCCGGAACGAAGGGGCGCCTCGCTCGGCGGGGCGCCCTTTCGCATTGCTGTGGAGCTCATGACCGCACGTTCCGCCTTCGACCGGCTCGCCGGGTTTTTCGCCCGACGCCCGTCCCGCCAGGGGTGGGCGGCCCGCCGATCCCTGGGGCACGTCTTCCCGTCCGACGAAGTGCTCCGTGATCAGTTGATCGGTCGGGCCCAAAGCCGGCTCCGGCCCGATGGCGGCGCGGCCGATACGGCCACGGTGGTGGCATCCCTCGCTGACCTCATCGCCCTTGATGGTCCGGTCACCGTGCGCGATCGGTCGCTCGACTGGTTGCTCGGGCTGGTTGGTCAGCCCGGCGCGTTCGGTGAGGGGTGCACCGCGGCCCGGCACGCCCACCGGGTCTGCGAGCATTTTCTCGGGGGATTCTTTTCGGTGGCGCCGCCGGCCCAGCGGGCCGCACCCGCGACGATGCCTAACGGCAAGGTCTACCGGATCGAATCGCAGGCCCGCTTCGCCACCAGCGTCTGGGCCCTCGAGGTGGCGGTCGAAGGCGGCCGACACCATGACCCCGGGGTCCAGAAGCATCTCGACAGCTTTGCCCACCTGGTGATCGAGTGGGACCGGTGGGACGACATGCTGACCCCTGATCTCGCCTTCGGCGCGATCGGCGCGCTGGGGCAGGCGCCGGAACGCTGGCGTCCGGTGCTCGAATCACTGGTGCGCATTGCCGCCCATCACCAGTCGGCCGACGGCACCTGGCCCCGGGTCGACTTCTTCAATGCCCTGGCCGGCCTGGCCCGGGTGGACCATCCGCTGGTCCTCCCGATGCTGGAACGCGCCCTGCCCAGCCTGCTCCAGCGCCAGCGCGAGGACGGGTCGTTCGGCAACGTCGCCGCCGACGAGCGCGCCCTGGTCGGATTTCAAGTTCTCCGCCGGCTCACTTAACTTCTCGACCCGGGCGCCCCGCTCGGCCCCGGTGCCCGACCCTGGCCCCGGCGCCCGTAAGGGCGGGCGTAAGCCCGCCCCTACGTCCCCCGAACCCGAGGATCGTCATGACCGAACCGATCGATCAGAAACCGCGGATCCGGCTGACCTCGCTCTCCCACGGCGCCGGCTGAGCCTGCAAATTCGGCCCGGCCGAGTTGTCGCAGGTCTTGCGTCACGTCCCCGGAATCATCGATCCCAACGTCCTCATCGACGCGGCCAGCCGCGACGACGCGGCCGTGTACCGGATCGCGCCCGATCGGGCCCTCGTGGTCACGGTCGATTTCTTCACGCCCATCGTCGACGACGCTGCCACCTGGGGACGGATCGCCGCCGCCAACGCCCTCTCTGATGTCTACGCCATGGGCGGGCGACCGCTGTTCGCGCTCAACCTGGTCGGTTGGCCCCGCGGCACGCTGTCCATGGACCTCCTCGGTGAGGTGCTCGCGGGCGCCCAGTCGGTGGCGAAGGAAGCCGGTTGTCTGATTCTCGGCGGCCACTCGATCGATGACCCGGAGCCCAAATTCGGCATGGTCGTGGTCGGTGAAGTCCATCCGGACCGGATGCTGACCAACTCCGGCGCCAAGCCCGGCGACATCCTGGTCCTCACCAAACCGCTGGGCACCGGGATCCTGGCCACCGGCTTGAAGCGCGGTCTCATCTCCGAGGCCGAGATGGCCGAGGCGGTCGCACAGATGACGACGCTCAATCGGGGCGCCGCCGAGGCGGCGGTCGCGCACGGCGCGGTGACCGCGACCGACGTGACCGGCTTCGGCCTCATGGGCCATCTCTCCAATATTGTGAACGGAAGTGGCGTGGGCGCCCGGATCGACGTGAGCCGGCTCAATTTTCTGGCCGGCGCCACCGAACTCGTCATTCAGGGCGTCGTCCCGGGCGGCACCACCCGGAATCTCGAGACGGTGCCGGTCGAGTGGAGCGACGACATCACCCGCTTCGAGCGGATCCTGGCGTCCGACGCCCAGACGTCGGGGGGACTCCTGATCGCGATTCCGCACGATCGGGCCCGGGATCTGATCGAGGCCCTCCGCGCCGGCCCGGCCCCGTCGGCCCGGACCGTGGGCATCATCACCCGCGAGCGTGGGGTGATCCGGGCTGAGCGGGGTAGCGCGCTGCCGGACGCCTGAGACACCTATATTCCCGCCGTGCCGTTTCACTGGTCGCCAGCCCGGATGGATCAACTCGAACGCGCCGCCCGTGACGGACTGCGGGTGGCCGTGCGCCGCCGCGGCGTGGAGTTCGTGGTGACCGCCCGCCGGGTCGAGTTGTCGGCCCGGGGCGAGCGGCTGATCGGCTACCTGCCAATGACCGGTACCGAAATGATGTTCGAGCTTTCCCACGTCGAATCCTTCGAGGTCCTGTCCTGATGGCTCCCCCGCTGCCGATCGCGATCGCCCACCTCGACGAGAGCTGCCTCGGTAACGGCCGTGAGGGCGACAACCCCGGCGGGGCCGGCGGCCTGGTCGAGATCCGGACCGCCAGGGGCGTCGAGCGGCGCGAGTTCTTCATCCACTCATCAGCCACCACCAACAATCGGATGGCCCTGGCCGGCGCGGTCGCCCTGCTCCAGTTGTTGGCCGGGAAGGGGAAGCGTCTTCGGGTCTTGATGGTATCGGACTCCGAATACCTGGTGCGCGGGGTGCGGGAATGGCTCCCGGGCTGGGTGTCCCGGGGCTGGAAGCGGAAAGCCGGCGCGATCGAGAATCTCGAACTCTGGAAGGCGCTCTACGCCTCACTGGCCAGGCACGACGTTCAGCTGGTCTGGGTCCGGGGCCACGCCGGCCACCTCAAAAACGAATTTGCCAATATCCTGGCCATCCGGGCCGCCAAGGGGCAGGTGACCTCGGAGGGGATCGTGCCCGCGACCCTCGATGACTGGCTCGCCTCCGAGCGGACCAAGGGGCGCTACGCCGCCGAGGATCCGGACCGCACCTTCGGCGAGCTCGAACGCCGGGTCGCGGCGGGGGAAACGCTGCCGATCATGCTGGAGGAAGGAGCGCCGGCCCGATGACCGACCTGATCCGGTTCGTCAAGCGCCTGGTCGAGGT
>JANXXJ010000359.1 GCA_025350665.1 Gemmatimonadota bacterium
TTTCTTGGTCCGGGAGAGCCCGACATAGTTCATGTTGGCGACCTGGGTGCCCCAGGAATCGTACCATCCGGTGACGTGGTAGATCGGGACGTCCTGGTACTGCGGCAGATGATCCACGACGTCGACGCCCATGTCGGTCCAGTAGGCGTCGTTGTCGCCGTGCTCCATCGCCTCGACCAGCCACGATTCGTAGTCCGGGGCGAACTTGAGCGCCGTCGTACCGGCGCGGAGCGGGAGGGCTCGGGCCGCCTCCTGCACCTTGGTGCCGAGCTCGAGGAGGGCCGGCACCGCGGCCGGGGTTGTGGCGGCCCGGGTCGCCGCCGCGAGGGCGTTGGGCGTACTCGAGAGGCCGGTGGCGCCGGCGTGGGTTCCGGTGGCGTTGCCTAACGTCATGATCCAGTTGAGCCACCGGAGCTCGAAGGCGCCGTGGTGGCGGATGCCGTAGTATCCGGTGTTGCTCATGGCGTCCACCGGTACCATCGCGGCGAGACTCGGCGCGTTGGTGATAGCGATGGCGTGCTGGGTGGCGCCGCCGTAGGAGGTGCCGACCGTGCCCACCTTGCCATTCGACCAGGGTTGGGCCGCAATCCACGCCAGCAGGGCCGCCCCGTCGGGGCCGTCGTCGCGGAGCGGGCGCCATTTCCCTTCGGAGCCGTAACGTCCGCGGATGTCCTGGCGCACCACGACGTAGCCGCGCGGCACGAAGTACTGGACCTGGGGTTCGGCGCCGGAGTCCTTGTTGTACGGCGTCCGCTCGACGATGGTCGGGAAGCGCCCCGACACCGCCCCGCCGCGGCCCGGGGCATAAACGTCGGTCGCGAGACGAATGCCGTCGCGGGCGGCGACCATGACGTTGCGGGTGGCGACGTCGTCGTAGGGCGCCGGGTCTCGGTCCTGCGCCAGCGCCGGACGAGAGAGGCCGAGGGTGAATGCGACGGCCGCGAACGAAACGAAAGCCAGGCGAGCGATGGGGCACTCCCGGAGCAGGTTACGGCTCAAGTTAGCCGGGCGGCCGCCCGTTCAGTTGACCTGGCTAGAATCGCCCGACCAGCCCCCTAACGGCAGCGATCAGCTTGGCCGAGTCGAAGCCGATCCCGTTGCGAAAGACGTAGACTGGGTTTTCCATGTCGGCGATCCGCTCCGCCGGATTGCCCCGCACCACCACCAGGTCGGCCTGCTTGCCGACCTCGAGGGTGCCCAGACGGTCCTCCACCCCGAGGATCCGAGCGCCGTTCCGGCTCGCGATCGTGATCGCCTCGATCGGAGTGAAGCCGGCTTCCACCAGGAGCTCGAGCTCCCGGATGTTGCCGTACCCGGCGATCGTTCCGCCATAACCCGTGGGATCGGTGCCGGCCCCCAATAGTCCGCCCGCCTTGACGAACGCCCGTTCCCAGCGGAGCGCGCTCGTGAACGCCGCACCGAACGTCGAGGTTGAATCGCCGGCGAACCGGCGTTGGATCGTGAGGTAGTCCTCGCGTAGCTCGGGGCTGAGCGCGTCCAACGCCCCCTGCTGGACTATCCGCCCCGGGACCAGGGTCTCCCAAATCGGCAGCGTCGACGTCATCGGAACCTTGTGATCGATCAGTCGCTGCATCCCGGCCCGAACCGCCGGGCTGTCGAGGTCGATGGTGGCCGCGGCCTGATAGATCCGGCCCTCACCCGGACAGAGGTCGGGCTTCTTGTCAGGGAGAAACTCCGTGTTGGTGAGGAGCCCGTGCTCCAGTTCGTCGATCCCCAAGTCGGCCGCCTCGCTGTGGGTGACCGAGCAGAGGTGGGCCGTCACCTTCCGGCCCAACCGGTGCGCCTCCTCGATGACGGCCTTGAGATCGGCCCGGGTGACGAACGTGTAGGCCTTGAACCAGGTCATCCCTTCGTCGGCCCAGTAGCGGACCAGGCGGCGGGCGGCGTCCGGGCTCTCGATGTGCTTGAAATACGGGATCGGATAGCCGGGCCGGTCGATGAACGGGCTGGTGAGCACCATCAGCGGGCCGGCTTGGAGCCCGGCGTCGATGTCATGCTTGACCCCGATATCGGAGTATGGCGACATCGTGCCGGCCGT
>JANXXJ010000027.1 GCA_025350665.1 Gemmatimonadota bacterium
ATCGCCTGGTGGCCGGGGCGCTCTCCTCCAATCCCGCGCGCGCCAGGGCGTCGGGCGAGGAACTGGGGCTGGCGCCCGACCGGATCTACCCCGACTTCCGGGCGATGGCCACCCGGGAGGCGGCCCGGAAGGACGGGATCGAGGCGGTGTCGATTGTCACGCCGAACCATCTCCATTTCCCGATCGCGAAGGCCTTCATCGAAGCCGGGATCCACGTGATCTGCGACAAGCCGGTCACCCTCGACCTCAAGGAAGCGCTCGCGCTGGAAAAGCTGCTGGCGAAACATCCCGAGGTCATCTTCGCCCTGACTCACAACTATTCGGGCTATCCGATGGTCCGGCAGGCCCGCGCCATGGTCGCGGCGGGCGACCTCGGTGAGATCCGCCTGGTGCAGGGCGAGTACCCGCAGGACTGGCTCACCAATCCGATCGAGAAGACCGGTCAGAAACAGGCAGCCTGGCGCACCGATCCCGCTCGGACGGGGGTGGGTGGCTGCGTCGGCGATATCGGCACCCATACCTACCAGCTCGCCTGCTTCGTGTCCGGTTTGACGCTGGACGAATTGTCGGCCGACCTGACCAGCTTCGTGCCCGGTCGCCGAGTTGACGACAACGTCCACGCGATGCTGCGGTTCCAGGGGGGCGCCCGGGGCATGCTCTGGGCCAGCCAGGTCGCGCCCGGCAACGAGAACGGCCTGATGATCCGGGTCTACGGCACCAGGGGCGGGCTCGAGTGGTCGCAGGTCGATCCCAACGATCTCTGGCATACGCCGTTCGGCGAGCCCAAGCGGCTGATCACCCGGGGCGGGGCCGGCGCGGGTCCGGCGGCGGGCCGAGTGACCCGGGTGCCGCCCGGCCATCCGGAGGGCTACCTCGAGGGCTTCGCCAACATCTACACCGAAGTCGCCCGCGCGATCGCGGCGAAGCGCGGGGGGCGGAAGCCGGATTCGAACGTGCTGTTCCCCGGCATTGCCGATGGTGTCGCCGGGATGGCCTTCGTCGAAGCCTGCGTGGCATCCTCCGCGAAGAATGGTCGCTGGACGAACGTGAGCACGAAATGACAGGGCGGGGACGCATGGCTGCCGTCCCCGCCCTGGTCACTCGTCAGATCTGTTAAGGATTGCTCGGCGGGTTGTCCGAGGACTGCGGTCCCCGCTCTCGCCGGCAGGCCGGGAGCGGGTCCGGTACCGAGGTTCCGAACCGGTTGGCCAGCCAGCAATTGTTGGCGCCTGAGCCGTCCCAGAGCAGATCGACGGCCGGCAGGAACGGGATCGACGAGACGCCGCCGTTGCCGGTGGCGCGGTTGTTGGTGATCCGCACGCCATCCGGATTGGGCTCGATATCGTCGAAGGCCGACGGGGGGAGTCCCGCGAGGGCCGCGAGAATGAGCGAGCTGCCGAGCCCGACGCCGACAAATTGATTGCCGGTCACCACGTTGTCGTCGATGACGGCCCGGTCGACCCCGACGACCAGAATGCCCGACCCGGTCGGCACGAATGACTCCAATTCGCCGGGTGTGCCGAAATTCGGCCGGTTGTTGTCGTGGACCCGGTTGCCGCGGACCTGCACGCCATCCGAGGTCTTGACCACGAGCCCGGGGAGCAGCACGACCATGACGCCGACGACGTTGTCGTAGCTCTCGTTGTCGAGGACACCAACCCGGGTCGAGTTTTCGATCTCGATCCCGAGGACGTTGCCGTAGGCCTTGCTCCGGCGGACCTCGATGTCGCTCGACTGGCCCACGTAGATCCCGGCATCACTATGGCCGGTCGTGGTGCACCGATCGATCAGTCCATGCGAGGAAAAGACCGGAAAGAGGCCATACTCTCCATTGCTGATGGTCGTGACCCGGGACAGCAGAAACTTGTCTACGCCGTTGAGGACGACGCCGTTGTCGACAAAATCGCGGACCGTCACGTTCTCGAGCGCAAAGCCATCCCCGTTCTGGCCGACGTCAATGCCGTCGTCGGCCCCGCCTGGATTCTGGATCACGACGCCGGGCTTGCCGTCCCCGCCGAGGCCGACGATCCGGAGACCGGCCTTGTCGACCGTAAGGGTTTCGCGATAGGTCCCGGGCTCGATCCGGATGACGTCGCCGGCGGTCGCGGCATCAATCGCCGCCTGGATCGACTGGCCGGCATGGACGACCGTGGCCCGGCCGGCGACTTCCTCCTGTGGTTGGCTGTCCGGCGCGGAGGGGGCGCTGTCGCAGGCGGCGGCCAGCAGGAAGAAGCAAAGAACTGTGAACCGTTTTGACATGGGGGCTCCTGTGAGGGTGATCAGGGAGCCTAGAGCGAGCGGGTCAAGCAACCGTCAAGTGAGTAAGATTCCACCATCGCGCTGGCCGGCCACCACGACCCAGGATGGAGCGAGAGTCCGATGACCTCAACGCAGCCCGACGCCGGTTTGGAGACCGAGTTCACCCGAGGGCTCGGCGCCTTCGACTCGACGATGGTGGTGATGGGGTCGATGATCGGCTCGGGGATCTTCCTTGTGTCGGCCGAGATGGCGCGGGTGGTGGGCAGCCCGGGCTGGCTGCTGGTGTCCTGGGGCGTCACCGCCGCGTTGACCCTGGCGGCCGCCCTTTCCTATGGCGAACTCGCCGCGATGATGCCGAAGGCCGGCGGCCAGTACGTCTATCTGCGCGAGGCCTTTTCGCCGATTTGGGGATTTCTCTACGGCTGGACGCTGTTCCTGGTGATTCAGGCCGGCACCATCGCCGCCGTGTCGGTGGGATTTGCCCGCTACCTCGGCGTCTGGGCTCCCGGCGTGTCCGAAGAGCGCTACCTGATCGCACCGATCCATCTGACCGAGCGCTACGCGGTGTCGCTCTCCACGACGCAGCTCGTGGCGCTGCTGGTGATCGTGACCCTCACCTGGGCCAACACCCGCGGTCTTCGGCTGGGCAAGCTGATCCAGAACGTCTTCACCTCGGCCAAGACCGTGGCGCTCGCGGCGCTGGTGGTGTTCGGTCTGGCCTTCGGCTGGAACCGGATCGCGGTGTCGGGGAACTTCGGCGACCTGTGGACCATTCGGGGTGCCGTACCGGTGGCGCCGGGCCTTACGCCGGAGACCGGGTTCGGTCTCTTCGTGGCGCTGTGCGTGGCGCAGGTGGGATCGCTCTTCGCCGCCGATTCCTGGGTCAACATCACCTTCACCGCCGGCGAGGTGAAAAACCCTCGGCGCAACATCCCGCTGTCGCTCGCGGCGGGGGCCGGTCTGGTGATCGCCCTCTACCTGCTGGCCAACCTGGCCTACCTCGTCACCCTCCCGTTCGACCAGATCCAGCACGCGCCGGCCGACCGGGTGGCCACCTCCACGCTCGAAGCGGTGTTGCCGGGCCGCGGCGCGTTGATCATGGCGGTCGGGATCATCATCTCGACCTTCGGCTGTGCCAACGGTCTGATCCTCTCCGGGGCCAGGGCTACCTATGCCATGGCGCGCGACGGGGTGTTCTTCGCCCCGGCCGGGCGGCTCAACCGAGCCCAGGTGCCGGCGTGGGCGCTGGTGCTGCAGGGCGCGTGGGCCTGCCTGCTGGTGCTGCCCCGCACCTATGATCCCGCCACCCACGCCTATGGGAACCTCTACAGCAATCTTCTCGACTATGTGGTCTCGGCCGCGCTGCTGTTCTACATCCTGACGCTGCTGGGCCTATTTCGCCTGAGGAAGACCCGGCCGGAGGCGCCGAGGCCGTACCGGGCCTTCGGGTATCCATTCGTGCCGGCGCTCTACATCGCGGCGGCCGCGGTGCTCCTGGTCATGCTCTTCATCTACCGCAACGCCACCACCTGGCCCGGGTTTGCGATTGTGGCGCTTGGTGTGCCGGTCTACCTGCTGCGAAACCGGGGTGCCAAAGCCCGGCCATGATTCCTCGCGTGGCGATCGGGGTGGCGTTGCTGACGGGCGCGGGCTTCGCCTCGCCGGCCGCCGGCCAGACTCGCGTTGTGATCTCGGGTGGTGTACTCCGTGGCACGGTCACCGACACCGCCCGCGGCGCGGGCCTGAGCTATGCGCTGGTAACCGTCGTCCGCCTGAACCGCCGGGCGTTTGCCAACGAGCGGGGCGCCTTCGCGATTGCCGGCCTCAAGCCGGGTCCCGAGCGGCTCCGGGTCCAGCAGATCGGCTACGCCCCGCTCGAACTCGATCTCGTGCTGGTCGACCCGGGGAAGGACGCGACGGCCGTCGACCAGCTCAGCATCGCCCTCGGCGCCAGGGTTCAGGTCCTTCCCGATCTGGTGGTCACCGCCGCCGACATCCGCACCTACCGTCAGCCGAAGGACTGCGTCGCCCCGGCGAACGCGCTGACCGGTGGGCCGGCCCAGCTGGTGATCGCCGGGGCGCGGTCCTCCCCAGGCCGCCGCTTTTCCGCCGCAGGCAGCCCGCTATTTCACGATGGGAGACCTGGCCCGCGAGGAATTCCAGCGAGCCCACTGCGTCTGGTACGTCGGCACGGATTCCACCGAGGCCGGGAGGGTGCACCGGCTCGCATTCGAGCCCGCGCCCGGCATCAAGTCGGCGGACTGGGCGGGCATGCTGCAGTTCGACCGGGAGTCGTTTCAGTTGGTCCGGTCCGACGCCTGGCTGGTCCAGGTCGGCCGCCGGGCCGAAATCCGGGATGCCCGCTGCGCGGTCCGCTACAGGGGGGACGTTCCCACGATCATCCACGAGCGTCTCGCCTTCTGCCTGACCAACCTGGGCCGACCGGACGGGATCACCTCCCGGGACGTCTATCGGGTCCTCGGCACTCGCTTCCTCGGCCAGAGGCCGGGGGACATCCGGAACCCGTAGGTTGACCGCGGGTCTTCGTAAAGACCTGCTCATCCCGCGCCGAAACCAGTAGATTCAAGCCCTCTACTTCCCCGAAGACATCTCATGAACTTGAAGCCGCTCCTGGTCGCGCCGTTGCTGGCTGTCGTCACGTCGTCGGCCTCCTCCCAGGCCGCCCCCGCGAATCTCGCCCCGGCGATGAGTTGCGAATCCCTCAAATCGACTACGCTGACTGACGCCCGAATCACCGAGGCCGTCGTGGTGACGCCCGCGGCCAAGGACGGCCCCCGCGTGGCCCACTGCCGGGTGAGCGGCGTGATCGGGAAGGAGATCAAGTTCGTGGCGCTGCTGCCCGCCGGATGGAACGGCCGGTTCCTGATGGGTGGCGGCGGCGGGTTCGTCGGGACGGTGGATAACCAGGTCGCGGGCGAGGTCGACAATGGATACGCCACCGCGGGGACGGACACGGGACACGAGGGCAGCGGCATCCAGGCTGTCTGGGCGCTCGGCAACGAGGAACGCCGGCTTAACTACGGCTATCTCGGTGTCCACCGCACCGCGGAGACGGTCAAGGCGCTGATTCAGGCCTACTACGGCCGGGCGGCGGCGAAGTCGTACTTCGTCGGCTGCTCCAACGGCGGGCGCCAGGCGATGATGGAGGCGCAGCGCTATCCCGACGATTTCGACGGCATTGTCGCCGGCGCCCCGGCGTACGATTTCACCGACGTGGCCGTCTCCTTCCTCAAGAATATCAAGGCGGTGTATCCCGATCCGTCGAAGCTCACCCCGCCGCTGCTGCCGGCGCCGGTGATGAAGATGATCGAGACCAAGGTCCTCGCCGCCTGCGACGCCAGGGACGGTGTGACCGACGGCGTGCTCGACGATCCGCGCGCCTGCGACTTCAAACTCGCCGTCATCCCGCCTTGCCCCTCCGACCAGCCCGGCCAAGACTGCCTCACCAAGGCTCAGCGGGCGGCGGTCGAGATGATCTACCGCCCGATCGCCGACAAGGACGGGGTCATCTATCCCGGCCAGCCCTATGGCGACGAGATGGGGGGCGGCGCCGGATGGCCCGCCTGGATCACCGGCCTGGGGAGCCTGTTCCCCGCTTCGGGGTCGGCCAAGGCGCCGACGGCCCAGTGGGCCTTCGGGACCGAGATCTTCAAGTACTTCGTTTTTGGCGACAGCAGCTGGAATTATGCTCGCTATGACCTGGCCCGCGCCCGGACCGATCTGGCCAAGATCACGGGCTACATGAATGCCGACAACCTCGATCTCGACCGGTTTACGGCCCGGGGCGGCAAGCTGCTCCTCTGGCACGGCTGGTCCGATCCCGCCTTGAACGCCCTCGCGACGATCCGCTACTACCAGAAGGCCACCGCCCGGAGCAAGGCCGTGGCCGCGCATCTCCGGCTGTTCCTGCTGCCCGGGGTGGTGCACTGCACCGGCGGCAGCGGACCCGATCACGCCGACTGGCCCACCGCGATCGCCGACTGGGTGGAACGCGGGAAGACCCCGGTCCGGATCGTGGCCTCGAAGATGGGCGCCGACGGCAAACCGAGCCGGACCCGTCCCCTGTGTCCCTATCCTGAGTTGGCGGTCTGGAAGGGGAAGGGCAGTACCGACGACGAAGCCAACTTCGCCTGCCGGGGCTCCCGTTGATCTGTTTCCTGGCGCGCTGGTCCGGGCTGGCGGTGATCACGGGCGCCTCCGTGGCGCCGGCTGCATCGGCCCAGACCGTGGGCGCGTTCGACTACGTCCGCCGTGAGGCCATGATCCCGATGCGGGACGGGACCAAACTCTTCACCATCATCATGGCGCCGAAGACCATCACCACGCCGCTGCCGTTCCTCTATCTCCGGACTCCCTACGACGCCACCGCGTACGTGGGGAATCCGTTCCCCGAGACCTATGTCGCCGACATGGCGCGGGACGGCTACATCTTCGTCTTCCAGGATATCCGCGGCCTGTTCAAGTCCGAAGGCCAGTTCGCGATGAACCGGCCCTGGACCCAGGGCAAGGGAATCGACGAGACCACCGACACCTGGGACTCGATCGAGTGGCTGCTCAAGAACGTCCCCGGCAACAACGGACGGGTCGGTGCGCTCGGTATTTCGTATCCGGGCTGGCTCACCGAGATGGTCGGCATGAGCGGGCATCCGGCGGTGAAAGCGGTGTCGCCGCAGGCCCCGATGACCGACACCTGGATGGGCGACGATTTCTTCCACCAGGGTGCCTTCCGCCAGAGCTACGGTCTCGAATACAGCTACCTGCTCGAGATGGGAAAATCGAACCCCGAATTCGATATCGGGGTCTATGACATGTACGACTGGTATCTCCGCCAGGGCACCCTGGCCCGGATGACCGATTCGCTGGGCAGCAAGCTCCCGACCTGGCGCTCGTTCATCGCCCATCCGTCGTACGACGATTTCTGGCGTTCGAAGGCGGTGCAACAGGTCTGGACCACCACCACGGTCCCGACTCTGACGGTCGGGGGCTGGTGGGATCAGGAAGATCTCTTCGGTCCCCAGGCGATCTACAAAGCTCTTGAAGGCCACGACAAGGCGGGCATCAACCGGATCGTCGTTGGCCCTTGGAACCACGGCCAGTGGGGCAAGGAAGACGCGACCCATCTCGGCGCCATCAAGTTCGGGAGCGCCACCGGCGACTATTTCCGCCAGAAGATCCAGGCGCCGTTCTTCGCGCACTACCTCAAGGACCAGGGCCGGCTCGATCTGGCCGAGGCGACGGTGTTCGAAGGGGGCTCGAATCAGTGGCGGTCGTACGATGCCTGGCCGCCCAGGGCCGCCGTGCGGACGTCGCTTTACCTTGGCGCCAACGGCACCTTGTCGTTCACCGCACCCAGGGCGGCCACCTCCTTCACCAGCTACCTCTCCGATCCGGCCAACCCGGTGCCGTACCGCCCTCGTCCGGTGCAGCCGACCTATTACTCAGCCGGCTCGCGTTGGTACACCTGGCTGGTGGATGACCAGCGCTTCGTCGATCACCGGCCCGACGTGGCCGCCTGGACCTCCGATGTGCTGGCCGAGGACGTCACGATTGCGGGTGACGTGATCGCCAGGCTCCACGCCGCCACCACGGGCTCCGATGCCGACTGGGTGGTCAAGCTGATCGACGTCTACCCTGACCGGGTCGTGTCCGACGAGCCGATGGGCGGCTATCAGCTCATGGTGTCGAGCGAGATCATGCGGGGCCGCTACCGCAGGAGCTTCGCGAAGGCCGAGCCGATCACGCCGAACATGGTGCTGGACTACACGGTGGATCTCCATCAGCAGGCCTACCGCTTCCTCAAGGGCCACCGCATCATGGTCGAGGTCCAGAGCACCTGGTTCCCGCTCTACGACCGGAACCCGCAGACCTTCGTGCCGAACATCTTCCTCGCCAAGCCGGCCGATTTCAGGGCCCAGACTCACAAGATCCTCCACTCGGCCAGGTATCCGAGCCGGGTGGAGGTGGGCGTGATGCCGAACTGAGATGAGTCCGTCAGGAGAAGGGCGTCATGATTCCGATGCCGGACGGCGTTCGGCTCGCCACCGATCTCTATCTGCCCGGGGCCCCAGGCAGATACCTTCCGGAACTCGGATTCCAAGCCCCGCCACTCGAAGCTGGGGATGGTCGCCATGCTGCGGGTCGAATGATTCCGCCGCGTGGTGGGGCTGCTCCTCCCGCGGGCTGGTCAGGGTTCTGCCGTGAGTGAACCCGTTGTTGTCGTGTCTGAGCTGGCCTACCGGCCCGAACTGCTGGTGCTGGACGAGCCGTCATCGGGCCTCGATCCCATTGTTCGCCGCGACATCCTCGGTGCCATCCTCCGGACGATCGCCGATGAAGGGCGCACCGTGGTCTTTTCCTCCCAGTTGCTCGACGAGGTGGAACAGGTGGCGGATCACGTTACGATGATCAATGCGGGCCGGATCGCTCTCAGCGCTTCGATGGATGAAGTCAGGAAAACCCATGGCTCCCTCGATGCGGCGTTCGTCGCTCACGTGGGGAGTGTCCCGGCGCCGGCCGCCCAAGCCTGAGGCGTGCGGTCCGCCGCCTTCGCCATCGGCTGGGAGTTTCGCCGCCGCCATCTCTGGCCGTTGGTCGGGATGGCCGGCTACCTGCTTCTCCTGGCGGCCGCCAAGGTCCTGATCCTCGGGCCGGGGCAGCCGATCAGGCTCGATCCCCCCGATGGCCGGGCCGCCCTGGTGATTGTCCCGCTGTCGGCAACTTTCTTCTACTATCTCGCCGTTTTCAGCTTCGGCCTCTCGGGTGACCTGGGTGCCCGGCAGTCGATCTACCCCGCCCGCATGTTCGCGCTGCCGGTGAAGACCTCCGCGCTGGCCGATGCTGTATGGAACCGGCGCCGTCGCGATTCTCTGGCTCACAGCGGCGCTGCTGGCCCGGTGGCCGTGGGGCATCGTGGTCCCGTTGGTCTGGCCGGCCGTGCTGGCCGCCGGCTTTCTCGCCTGGACGCAGGCACTGACCTGGATGCCGTACGGGTTGCCCGGGCTGCGCGTCATCGTCACGGTGCTTCTGCTGGCGGCACTGGACGCCGTCGTTCTGGTGGCGCTCCATTTCAAGGCCGGCGAGCCGGTCATGCTGGCGATCCTGGCGCCGCAGGTTCCCCTCGCGTTTCTCGTCGCTCTCTTCGCCGTTGCCCGGGCCCGCCGTGGCGACGTGCCCGACTGGAGACCCTCGCTCGCCAGGCGCTTCCGAACGGCGGATCGCCGGGCCCGGCGGAACCGATGCGAACCGGCCCCGGCAGAATCGGCCGTCGCCATCGATGTCACGCGGATCGACTACCCGAACTGCGCCGACAGTGCGGCGGTGGTGCTGTACCGGATCCAGGGTGGAGGCCATACCTGGCCGGGTGGCAAGCCGCTGCCGGAATGGTTCGTCGGCACCACCAGCACGGGCGTCGACGCGACGGCCCGGATGTGGACCTTCTTTCGCGAGCAGCCGCTCTCGAGAAACCGGCAAGTCACCATCCCGAGGGTACATTGAGATCGTCGCCCCACGAGAGGCTCCCAATGTCCCCACGCATGCTCGCCGTCGCGTTCCTGTTTCTCGCGGCGGCTCCGGCCTCCGCCCAGAAGGTCCACCGGCTGGCGGCCAGTCCCGCCACCGTAGCCTACGGCTACTACTGGGCCGGCGCCCGGCCGGTACTGCGGATCGCGTCCGGCGATCTCGTGGACATCGAGACCCTGATCACCTCGACCCCCGCCCGGCTCGAAGCGGCCGGCGTATTGGCGGCGGAGATTGAGCGGTCGCTCCGCGTGGTGGTGGACTCCGTCGCCGACAAAGGACCCGGCGGACACATCCTGACCGGGCCGATCCACATCGATGGCGCGGAGCCGGGGGACGTGCTCGAGGTCCGGATCCTCAAGGTCGATCTCCCGATTGGCTACGGCTACAACGGCTGCGCCGGCTTCATGCGCGAGATCTGCACCGGCCCCGGCACCATGCGGATCATCCGGCTCGACCGGAAGAACCTGATCGCCGAACTCGATCACGGCATCCGGGTGCCGCTCCGCCCGTTCTTCGGCAGCATGGGCGTGGCGCCGCCGCCCGACTCGGGCCGGGTCAGCAGCAATCCGCCCGGCATCCACGCCGGCAATCTCGACAACCGCGAGCTGGTGGCCGGCACCACGCTCTACATCCCGGTGCATGCCGCGGGCGCCTTGTTCGAAGTGGGCGACGGCCACGCCGCCCAGGGCGACGGCGAGGTGGACCAGACCGCGATCGAAACCTCCCTCCGGGGCCGGTTCCAGTTCATCGTCCGGAAGGATCTCAAGCTCACCTGGCCCCGGGCCGAGACGCCCACGCACGTGATCACCATGGGCACCGATGTCGATCTGACGGTGGCGACACGGATCGCGCTTCGGCAGATGATCACGTACTTGATGGAGGCCAAGTCGCTCCCCGAGATCGAGGCGTACCGGCTGGCGAGCGTGGCCGCGGATCTCCGGATCACCCAGCTGGTGGACGGGCGGGTTGGGGTCCACATGATGATCTCGAAGAAAGTCCTGGGCCTCTGATGGCCGCACCCACCCTCGTCCGCGGCCTGGGCCGCCTCGAAGCCACCACCATCATCATCGGCGGGGTGATCGGCTCCGGCATCTTCCTCGGCCCCAGCATCGTGGCGCGGAACGTCGGCTCGCCGGGGTGGAGCATGGCGGTCTGGATCGTGGCCGGGATCCTCGCCACTGCGGGCGGCCTCTGCTACGCCGAGTTGGGGGCCGCGCTCCCGGAAACCGGCGGCACCTACCAGTATCTCAAGCGGATCTACCGGCTCCCGCTCCTCGCGTTCCTGATGGGGTGGATGTTCTTTTTCGTGGACGGCCCGGGATCACTGGCGGCGGTGGCCACGGCCTTTGCGTCCTACGCCGGGTTCTTCGTCCCGCTCTCGCCCCTGGGCATCAAGCTGGTGGCGGCGGGGACGCTCCTGGTGCTGGTGGGCGTGAACGTCCTCGGCGTCCGGACCGGGGGCTGGGTGCAGAATGTCCTGACCACGCTCAAGGTCCTGGTGCTGGTGCTCATCATGCTGCTCCCGTTCCTGGGTACCAGTCACGGCTCCTGGAGTCATTTCCTCGATCCGGGCACCGTCCCCGCCGCCGGGCGGCTCGCGGCGGTGGGTGCCGCGATCGTGTCGGCCTCGTTCGCGTACAGCGGCTGGACCTTCACCAGCTACGTGGCCGGCGAAATCCGCGACCCGGGAAAGGGTCTTCCCCGCGGCATCATCATCGGCATGGGCACGGTGATCGTGATCTATCTCGGCGTGATCGCCGCCTACCAGTACGTCCTGCCGTTTGCCGAACTGGCCTCGTCATCGCTGGTGGCCACCGACGCCATGAAAGCGGTCATGGGCGATCGCGCCGCCGCCTTCGTGGCCGCGAGCGTGATGATCTCGACGCTGGGCGCCCTGAACGCCGCGGTGATGGTGTTCCCGCGGATGGGATACGCCCTCGCCGCCGATGGGCTCTTCTTCAAGGGGCTCGAAAAGGTGCACCCGCGGTACCGGACCCCGGCCAACGCGATTGTGGTCCAGGGGCTGATCGCCTGCGCCTTCGTGGCGTCGGGGTCGTATGACACGATTCTCGGCTACTTCGGCTTTACCGATTTCGTGGCCTACGGGCTGGTGGTGCTGGGGGTGCTGATTCTCCGGCGGCGGGAGCCGGATCTCGATCGGCCGTACCGGGTGCTGTTCTACCCGGTCACGCCGATTCTCTTCCTGGCGCTCTGTACGGCGTATCTGGGCACGGCGCTGCTCGGGCGGCCGGTGGAGTCGCTGATCGGGGTGGGGCTCACGCTCACGGGGGTGCCGTTCTACTACTGGTGGGCGCGGCGTCGAGCGGCCTGATGCTCAAACGAGGACGTCCCGTTCGAGAGTGTCCATCGGTGACCGGTATCCGGACACTATAAGATCTTCTAAGTTGCGGTCCCTCGAGGAAATGCCAATCTTGGGACGACGCGGTTATCCCCTGACCTGTCACCCGAGGAATCGCCATGCGGCTTTCCTGCGCCGTCGCCCTGTCAGTCCTGGTCGCCCTCACGCCCGCGGCGGCGACCGCCCAATTGAGTGTGCAGGTGGGTCCTGACAACGGGACCCATCCGGACCCCAAGATCCGCTTGGCGAACTCGACCGGCAATACGGTCCAGTTCACGGTCACCAACAACGGGACCATCGACGCCCAATTCACCAAGACCTGTACGCCGATCGGGAACGTGACGATTACCACGTGTCCGGTTGTTGGCCTGATCGCGGCCCAGGACTTCAAGGTCGTCACGGTGACGTTCAGTGTCGGCGCGGCTGGTTCGGGCGGGGTTCAGTTTTCGGTCACATCCACCAATCCGGTCGGGGCTTCGGCTGTGGGCAAATGGGATGAGACGATTGTCGCGCCGACGGCGTAAGCGAGCACCACGCCGTCCATCCTGCAGATTGGGCCGAATCTGAGCAACCTCAAGCAGGTCTACACCATCACCAACCAGTCCCGCGGTGCCGGTACGTTCACCGTGGGGGTGCAGTGCGGCATCACGGGGGCCATCAACTGCGGGCTCTCCCGGACCATGTTGACGCTCGATTCGGCCGGGGTGGCGGCTGCATCCGATACCACGACAGTGACCTGGCAGTCGAGTGGCGCCGGGCAGAACGGCTCCATCGCCGTGACGCCTTCGTTTGGCGGCGTCAACCTGACGCCCAGCGTGCTCAGCGTCAACGTGCCGAACGCCGCCGTGACGCCGGACGGCCAGCCGCTGGCCACGACGACGGGGCAGACGGGCGTCCCGACGTCCTTCCAGGTCGAAAACACCGGCTCTTTGGTCACGATTTTTGCTCTGTCGCTCCCAACCTGCGCTCCCGCGACGAACTGCCGGTTCCAGGCGAATGGTCTCGGTACGCTCAGTCTCCAGATCCAACCTGGGGCGGCTAACAAGGCCACAGTTCCGGTCCTGTTTGATACGCCCGCGGCTGGTACAGGGCCGATCACGCTCCGGGCGGCGTTCGGGGGGGGGACCCTCGACGACGGCACGGTCAATCTGACGGTCGCCCCGCCGATTACGATCACGGCAACCGGGACCCAGCCCAACCTCGTCGCCCCCAGCGCGGCCGCGACCCAGAGTTTCCTGGTCACCAACCCGGGGGCCACGGCCGCCTTTTCCTTCACCCACAATTGCGCCAGCTTGCCGAGCCCCGCCGCCGCGACGGGGTGCACGATCACCGCGCCGG
>JANXXJ010000170.1 GCA_025350665.1 Gemmatimonadota bacterium
GCCGGGGCCGGCGAGCAGCCGGCTCAGCATCTGAATCGGAAGCCCGACGTTCGAGACAGCGGCGGGCATGACGAGTCTTCAGATTTCGCCGCATGGCGCCGACGTCATCGGCGCAATGCCCGGCCTAGTTCCGCGCCACGATGTGGTCGCGGGTAATTGCCGCAATGTTCTTGGTCCCCGCCTGCCGCATGACCAGCTCGAATTCCTTGCGTAGCAACGCGAGTACCGTCTCCACGCCCTCCTGGCCGAAGGCGCCCAGTCCCCAGATATAGGGACGCCCGATGCCGATGGAGGCGGCGCCGAGCGCCATGGCCTTGAAGATGTCGGTGCCGCGGCGGAATCCGCCATCGCAGATGACGGGGATCCTGCCCCGGGTGCCCTGCACGACTTCCGGGAGCGACGTCACCGTGGCCCGGAGCGAGTTCTCGGCCCGGCCGCCGTGGTTCGAAACGAACAGGCCGTCCGCGCCGTGCTGCACGGCGAGTTCGGCGTCTTCCCGAGTGACGATGCCCTTGATCAGCACTTTCATGCCGGTCGAGGCCTTGAGGCGATCGACGAACTCCCAGGTGGGTGTCCCGGTCTCCGGGATTCTGGGAACATCCGGATAGCCGACCAGGTTCGGCTTGCGGCGGATGTCGCGGTCGTTGACGGCGCTGACGCCGGGAAGTGGGGCGCCGCCCAGGTGGCAATCGACGCAGTGGCGGGGATCGCGCCGGGCACCTCGGATCATCGCCTCGCGGTTGCTGCCGGCCAGCAGGTCCACCGTGAAGACGAGGGCCGCGCTCCCCGCCCGCTCGGCGCGCTGGACCATCTGGAGGGTCCGGGCCCAGTTCTCGACGTCGTGGTAGAGCTGAAACCAGACCGTCGCGCCGCGCGCCTTAATGGCGTCTTCGATGGAGGTCGTCGCCACGGTGGAGAGCACCTGCAGGTGATCCCTGGCCCGGGCCGCGCGCGCGACCGCGATCTCGCCCAGCGGGTGGAACGCCTTCTGGCTTCCCACGGGGTTGATGACGATCGGGGTGGGGTAGCGCGTGCCATAGAGGGTGACGCCGGCGTCGGGCTCGTCGACGTTCACCAGCCGGCGGGGTCGGAGGGCCCACCGGTCAAAGCCTTCACGGTTGGCGCCAATGGTGGCGTCGTCGTCGGTACCGGTGGCAAGGTAGGCCCAGTGGGCGATCGGGATCTTCTTCTTCGCGACCGGCTCGAAGTCGAACACGTTCAGGGCCGCACTGGCCCGGGCGATGAGGGAGCCATCCTGCACCGCCTGTTGCGCCGCCTGCAATGCCGCGGCCGCGCGGCGATGGGAGCCTGCGCCGAGATCGCGGAGTACCCGTTCGTTGAGACCGGCCGCGGCGAGCAGCGGGCTGCCGGCGAGAAAGGCGAGAAATCGGCGGCGATCGGTCATCGGCGGTGCCCCTCGGGGAGGCTCGGTTGGCGTCCTCATCGTCGAGGCGTGGACCGATGCGCCGAGAGGGTTCGGCATCGACCGGTCGGGAAACCTATCGTTCAGTCGACCGGTCCGCCACCAAGTGCGGCCGGTCCGGAATCCGGGATCGATCCGGGAATGCGCGTCCGGTCCCACCGTGCCGCCCACGCTCCGGGCGGTGGGCTGCGGCGAGCAGGCTGGCGAGGTGTTCGAGTGTGGCCACCGACCCGCACGGCAGCAGCCGGTCGATGTACGGCAACGCGACCTTGAGCCCCTGCACTTCGGGCGCAAACCCAGGCTGGCTGGCCAGAGGGTCGAGCCAGTAGAGCCGGTGGCATGACCGCCGGAGCTTCGCCATCTCCGCGCCTAACATCGCCGGATCGCCACGTTCCCATCCATCAGACATCACCAGCACCACCGCTCCGCTCCGAATGGTCCGCCGGACCCAGCGGCGGTTCAATTCCCGGAGGCTCTCGCCGATCCGGGTGCCGCCGTTCCAGTCCACCACGGCCTGCCCCACGCGGTTCAACGCCGAGTCGGGATCGCGGACCCGGAGTTCGCGGGTGATCCGGGTCAGTCGGGTGCCGAAGACGAAGACCTCGACCGGCGCCCCCGACTGGCCCAGCGCGTGGGCAAACCGGAGCATGAGCCGGCTGTAGCGTTCCATCGAGCCGCTGATGTCGCAGATGACCACGATCGGGCGGGGGCGGCGGGGATGGACTTCCCAGCGCCAGGCCAGCGGCTCGCCGAAGGTCTTGAGCGCCGCGCGGAGGATCCGATTGCGGGCCGGACGTTCGCCGCGGCGGCGGCGGAGGGTCCAGCGGCGCGACCGCCGGGTCGGAAGGGACGGACGGAGCGCGGCGATCATCCGGGCGGCGTCGATCAGTTCAGCGGGAGTCAGTGAGGCGAAGTCGGCGGTCTTGAGCTGTTCGGTGGCGCTCGCGAGGCTCGGCTCGGGGGTGGCGGGGACCTGGTCCACCTCGAAGTCCACCGGCGGGGCCGCGGCGGGGAACGTGGGCGCCCTGGTCTCGTCCTGGCGGATCCGGGGAATTTCGGGGGCGTCGTCGCCGAGCGGGCCGTAGCGACGCCAGAAGAGGCCGAAGGCCTGATCGTACGGCGCCCGGTCCTCGCGGCGATGGACGAAGATGGACCGCCCGGCCGCCCGGACCGCCGCTCGGTTGCCAACTCCCACGACACTGATCGCCGTCGCGAAGGTCCGGGTCGATTCGGGGGTGACCGCCAGGCCCAGCCGCCGGAGGATCCGGCCGAATACGACCAGATTGGCGTCGAGGCTCACCGCCCCGCCTTGATCTCCGCCAGGAGGGAGCGGGACCCCTCGCCCCGGGTCCGGGCGACGTCCTCCTGGTACTTGAGGAGCACGCCCAGGGTCCGGTCGACATCGTCGGGTGTCAGCTGCCTGGCGCCTAACGATTCGAGGGCGGCGGCCCAGTCGATCGTCTCAGCGACGCCGGGGAGTTTGGAGAGATCGCTGGTTCTGAGCCGCTGGACGAAGGCCACAGTCTCCGCGGCCAAGCGGTCGTTCAGGGCGGGGAGCCGGGCCTGGAGGATGGCCAGCTCGCGGGCCGCGGACGGATAGTCGATCCAGTGATAGAAACAGCGGCGCTTCAAGGCGTCGTGGACCTCGCGGGTCCGGTTGCTGGTCAGGATGACCCGCGGCTTGACGGTGGCCGTGATGGTGCCGAGTTCCGGGATGGTAATGGCGAAATCGGCCAGGAGCTCCAGGAGAAACGCCTCGAATTCCTCGTCGGCGCGGTCGATTTCGTCGATCAGCAGCACCGGCGGGACCGGGCCTTCGCTCTCGATGGCCCTGAGCAGCGGGCGGCGGACCAGAAATTCCCGGCCGAAGATGTTGCGGGTCCGGGCCGACGCGGCCTCGCCGCGGGCTTCGAGAAGGCGGACCTCGAGCATCTGACGGGGATAGTCCCACTCGTAGAGGGCCGTTGAGGCGTCGATCCCCTCGTAGCACTGGAGCCGGATCAACTCGCCGCCGGTGACCTGGGCGAGCGTCCGGGCCACCTCGGTCTTGCCGACGCCGGCCTCGCCCTCGAGAAACAGCGGCCGGCCAAGCGTCAGGCTGAGATAGAGCGACGTGGCGAGGTCGATGTCCGCCAGATAGCCGGTCTCGGCCAGCGCCTTTTGCAGCGCCTCGACCGACTCGAAGCCCGGCGTGGTCATGCCGCCGCCGACCGGGATACGCCGGTCGCGAAGTCTCGCCAGAACTCCTCGGCCAGGCGCCGGGCCGTGCCCTCGAGGAGCCGGGCGCCGACGCTGGCCACGGTGCCCCCAACGTCGCTGTCGGCCTGCCAGACGAGCCGGATCAGGGTGGGTTCGAGTTCTTCGAGCTGGAACGAGGTGACGATGTCGAGGGTGGAGCCCGGCGCTTTGCCGCGGGCCCGCATCCTGGCGCTCTGGCCCTCGACGATGTCGAAGAGTTCGACTTCGAGCTTGAACTTGATTTTGAGAGAGCCGACGCCGAGCCCGGCCACGACCGTGAAATGGGTGGCGTCGTGCTCCTGAACCTCCTGAACCGCCCCGGCGCTCGCAGCCACCACTTTGGGATCGAGCAGTGACTTCCAGACCTGGTCGCGGCGGGCCCGAATTTCGGGCGACCCGCCAAAGCTCATTCGCATGGCCTGCAACCTACGGCGACCAACCCGCCATCCGTAAGGGCGGGCGTAAGCCCGCCCCGACCGAGCCTCGGGGCCCGCCCTTACGGGGTCCCGGGGGGCGGCTAAGTTTCGGGAATGAAAACGAATCTTCTCGTGGGGACTCTGCTCGTGGCGGGGCCGCTCGCCGCGCAATCGAAGCCCTTTGCGATCGACCCCGCCCGGATCGACGCGGTGTTCAAGGACTACGGCCCGAAGACACCGGGCTGCGCTCTCGGGGTCTACAACAAGGGAAAGATCCTCTATGCCAAGGGCTACGGCATGGCGGATCTGAATCTCGGCGTGCCGATCACCCCGACCACCGTGTTCGACATCGGGTCGACCTCGAAGCAGTTCGCCTCCGCGTCGATCGTGTTGCTGGCGAACGAGGGCAAGCTCTCACTGTCCGACGACGTCCGGAAGTACATCCCCGAGCTGCCGACCTACGAGAAGACCATCACCATTGACCACATGCTGCGCCACACCAGCGGGCTCCGGGATTACAACGGGCTCCTGTACCTGGCGGGGCACTATTTCGAGGACTACACCGATGACGATGACGCCCTCGCGGTCATCGTCAAACAGCGGAACCTGAACTTCGAGCCCGGGAGCCGGTGGGACTACAGCAACACCGGGTTCTTCCTGCTGTCGGTGATCGTCAAGCGGGTGACCGGCAAGACCCTCGCCGACTTCGCCAAGGAACGGCTCCTGACCCCGCTTGGCATGACGGTGACCCACTTCCGCGTTGATCACACGGCGCTGCTCCCCCATCGGGCCACGGCCTATTCGCCGGGGCCGAAGGGCGGCTACGTGATCGACATGTCGGATTGGGACCAGGCCGGCGATGGCGCCATCAACACCAACGTGCTCGAACTGGCCCGCTGGGACGCCAATTTCTACGACGCGAAGGTCGGCGGCCGGGAGCTGATCGACCGGATGCAGCAGCGTGGGACGTTGAACAACGGCGACAGCCTGGGCTATGCCCGCGGCCTCTTCATCGACAAGTACCGTGGTCTCCGCCGAGTCCATCACGGCGGGGCGTGGGCGGGCTACCGCGCCATGCTGATGCGGTTTCCGGCCCAAGGGCTGGCGATCGGCCTCACCTGCAACGTCGGCAACGCCGGCACCGCCCTCCGCGCCGAAGGTGTCGCCGATGTGGTCCTGGCAAGCGCCTTTACGGAGGGGAAGGACCGACCGAAGCCCGCCGGTGCCGTCTCGGCAGGTGCCGTCGATCCGGCCCAGTACGTCGGCCTGTACTTCGACGAATCGATTCAGACCCCGGTGGAGGTCGTGGTGGAGAAGGGCAAGGCCGCGCTCAAGTTGATGGGGGGCGTCATGCCGCTGGTCCCCGCCGGCGCGGACAAGTTCACGGCCGAGGGCCGCTCAGTGGCCGTCGAGTTCACCGAGGGCCGCCAGGTGATGGCGATCAAGCTGGCGGCCGAACAGATGGGCTCGTTCCATCGGGTGGCGAGGGCGTCGGTGACGGACGCCGACTGGAAGGCAATTGCCGGCAGCTACACCAGCCCGGAATTGGGTACCACCTGGACCATTCGGCTCGACGGCGGCAAGGCCATGCTCAAGGGACGGGCGGTCGGCGAGTCGGCGCTCGAAGGTGTGATCAAAGACGGCTATCAATCGGGAACCGGTTTCCTGATGTTCACCCGCGGGGCCGATGGCCGGATCACCGGCTTTGACCTGAGTGCCAGCCGGATGAAGCGGATCCGGTTCGACCGATAACGGAGATGCCCTCAATGCGATCAGTGTTTGTGCTGGCACTTCTGACGACGCTCGGCTGCGCCGGTGCGCCCGCGGCCAAACCGGCGACCAGCTCGGCGCCAGCGGCGAGCACCCGGTATGATGACCTGGTCCAGCTGTTCAAGGACTGGCGCACTTTCCAGGCGCCGAAACTGAAACAAGGCATTCCCGATTACAGCGCCGCCGCCATGACGGCCCAGTATGGCGAACTCGCCGGCATGCAGCAGCGGCTCAAGGCCATCGATCCTGGTGGCTGGACTGCGGCCCAGCAAGTGGACTACCACGTGGTCCGGGCCGAGATGAACGGCCTCGATTTCGACCACCGCGTGCTCAAGCCCTGGGCCAACAACCCCGCATTCTATCAGACCGTCTTCAGCGACCAGAGCGACCAGCCCGCTCGCGAAGGACCATACGTCTGGGGCGGGCTCGAGCTCTATCGCTATCCGTTCCCACTGGCCGAGAAGGACGCGGCGGAGATCAGGACCGCGCTGGAACGGATTCCGGCCCTGCTGACGGCGGCGCGGACCAACCTGACGGGCAACGAGAAGGACATCTTCGTCTGGGGCGCCAAGACCTTCAGGAACCAGGTCGGCGAACTCGACGGCCTCGCGGCCAGGGTCAAGGACGCCACGCCGGCACTGCTTCCGGTGATTGCCGCCGCCAGGGCGGCAACCGATTCGTTCGCGGCCTGGGCCGACCAGGAGGGCGCCACCAAGACCGGTCCCTCGGGCGTCGGGATCGAGAACTACGACTGGTACTTGAAGAACGTGCAGCTGGTGCCCTACACCTGGGCCGAAGAGGTGGCCCTGATGCGGCGCGAGTTGGCGCGGGCCCACGCTTTTCTCACACTCGAGGAAGAGCGCAACCGGACATTGCCCGAGCAGACGCCGGTGGCCAGTGCCGCCGAGCATGCCAAACAAGGCGACCTGGCCATCAAGCGGTACATGGCCTTTCTGACCGACCACCAGCTGATGACGATCAAGCCGTACTTCGAGGCCGCGATTCGTGCCAAGGTCGGCAGCTTCACGCTGGGGGCCCGGGACTTCTTTACCGAGGTGGATTACCGCGACCTCGAAGTGATGCGGACCCACGGCTATCACTGGTTCGACCTTGCCTGGCTGGCGAACGATCCGCCCGAGAGCCCGATCCGCCGGACGCCGTCGCTCTACAACATCTTCAATTCCCGAACCGAGGGCTTTGCCACCGGCTGGGAGGAGATGATGCTCCAGGCCGGGATGTTCGACGCGAATCCCCGGTCCCGTGAACTGATCTACGTCCTCCTGGGCCAACGGGCCGCCCGGGCGTTAGGCGACCTGATGATGCACGCCAACAAGCTCACGCTGCCCGAGGCGGCGAAGTTCGCGGCCACCAACACGCCCCGCGGCTGGCTCCGGGAGTCGGCCGCGACGGTGTGGTTCGAGCAGCATCTATATCTGGAACAGCCGGGCTACGGCACCAGTTACCTGATCGGGAAGATCGAGGCGGAAAAACTCCTCCGCTCGCGGGTCGAACAGCTGGGGAAGGCCTTTTCGATGAAACGGTTCATGGACGAGTTCAACGCCGTCGGCCTGGTTCCGATCGCCCTGGTCCGCTGGCAGTTGGCCGGTCCGTCGCCGGACCTGGTCGAACTCCTCGGCGCCGCGAAATAGGCCGGCGATGATTCCAGCTCACGAGGCGCTCGCGCGGCTCCGCCTGGGCAATGTCCGGTTCGCGGCCAACGTACGCGGGTCGGATGCGTTTCTGAACCAGGCCCGCCGGGCGGAAATCGCCGAGGCCCAGACGCCGTTTGCGATCATCCTCGGCTGCTCCGATTCCCGGGTCCCGGCGGAAATCGTCTTCGATCAGGGCCTGGGCGACCTGTTCGTGATCCGGGTGGCCGGCAACATCGTGGCGCCCTCACAGGTCGGTAGTGTGGAGTTTGCGGCCGAGCGGTATGGCACCCGGCTGGTTGTAGTGCTGGGCCATTCGCAGTGTGGCGCCATCCTGGCCACCATCGAAGAACTCCACCGGCCCACTGAAATCCAGTCCCGCAATCTGCGGGCGATCGTCGACCGGATTCGGCCGGCGGTGTCGGGGCTCCTCAACGCGGGCCTCGACCATGACACCCTGGTCCATCAGGCCGTTCGCGCCAACATCCGGGCCTCGGCCGATCATCTTCGCCACGGCTCTCAGGTGCTGGAGCAGTTGATCCAGGAACAGGGCCTCATGGTGGTCGGAGCCGAGTATTCACTGGAGACGGGCCAGGTGGAGTTCTTCGACGGCCTGCCCGGCGACCTTCAGCGGCCCGCGGCGAAGGCCCGATAGAACCACCACTTCACCGCCTGCACTCCCGCCAGGTAGGCGCCCACCATCAGGGCCAGAATCAGATAGAACAACGGCGGCGGCGGCACGAAGCCCATCCGGGCGCCAAGGCCCGTGAAAGGGAGGACGGCGGCGACGGCCACTACCGTGAGCGACGTCACCACGAGCAACCGGTGGGGCCGGCTCTTGAAGGGATTCCCGCGGGTCCGAATGATGAAGATCACCAGGACCTGAGTTGCCAGTGATTCGACGAACCAGCCGGTCTGGAACAGAGCCTCCCCGGCATGGAACACCCGGAGCATGATGAAGAAGGTCAGGAAGTCGAACACCGAACTCACCGGTCCCACCACCAGCATGAACCGCTGAATGAACTTGATGTCCCACCGCCGGGGCCGCTCCATGAAGTCCTCGTCCACGGTGTCCATCGGGATCGGGACTTCGGAGAGATCGTAGAGGAAATTGTTGAGCAGCACCTGGACCGGCTTCATCGGCAGGAAGGGCAGGAAGAGCGATGCGCCCGCCATGCTGAACATGTTGCCGAAGTTGGAGCTGGTTCCCATCATCACATACTTCATGATGTTGCCGAAGGTCCGCCGGCCCTGCAGCACGCCCTCGTGGAGGACGGCGAGGTCCTGCTCGAGAAGAATCATGTCGGCCGCGGCCTTGGCCACGTCGACGCCGCTTTCCACTGAAATCCCCACGTCGGCCGAGTGGAGGGACGAGGCGTCGTTGATCCCGTCGCCCAGGTACCCCACCACATGGCCCCGGCGCTTGAGCGCAAGGATGACCCGGTTCTTCTGGGCTGGATTCACCCGGCAGAAGAGGGTGGTGTCACCGGCCCGGGCGTCGAGCCCGGGGTCGCTCAGGGCGTCCAGATCGGGACCCGTGAGGACGTTGGTGACCGGAATGCCGAGGCTCTCGCAGATGTGGCGGGTCACGAGTTCGTTGTCACCGGTCACCACTTTCACGGTCACGCCGCTCCTGGCCAGCGCCGCGAGGGCCGGGGCGGCGCTGACTTTGGGCGGATCCTCGAACGCCGCGAAGCCGGTGAACACGAGGCCGGTCTCGTCGCTCACGACGACGTGGGCGGACTCAGCGGGAACCTGCTTCCAGGCGATGCCAAGGACCCGGAAGCCCTGGCGGCTCAGGGCCTCGAACCGATCGAGGAGAGCCCGGCGGGCCGCGGCGTCGATTTCCCCCGGGCTGCCGGCATCGTCGGTGTGGCTCGACAGCCGGAGCACGTCCTCGAGCGCGCCCTTCACCACCAGCATCCGCTCACCCCGCGGGCCGGCGACCAGCACCGAGACCCGGCGGCGTTCGAAGTCGAACGGGACCTCGTCGATCTTGGTCCAGCCGGCGACGTCCACTTCCTCGTGGCGGAGAATCGCTTCGTCGAGCGGGCCTTTGAGGCCGGTTTCGAACCAGCTGTTGAGGTAGGCCAGCTGGAGCACCTTGGCGGAATCACGGCCCAGATGGTCGAGGTGCTGCTCGAGCCGAATCCGCGCCTCGGTCAGCGTGCCGGTCTTGTCGGTGCAGAGGACGTCCATGCTGCCCAGATCGTGAATCGCGGCCAGGCGCTTGACGATCACTTTCCGGGCCGCCATGCGGAGCGCGCCCTGCGAGAGCGTGACCGAGATGACCATCGGGAGGAGCTCGGGTGTGAGCCCGACGGCGAGCGCCACGGCGAACAGAAACGACTCCAGCAGCGGCCGGTGGCGGGCGGTGTTGACCAGGATCACGAACGCCACCATGACCACGGCCAGCCGGATGATCAGGAAGCCGAAGTTCTTGGTGCCGGTCTCGAACGCGGTGGGCGGCGGTTCGACTTCGAGGCTCTTCCCGATCTCGCCCAGCGCCGTGCGGGCGCCGGTCCGGCACACCATCATCACGGCCGTGCCGCTCAGGACGTTGGTGCCCATGAATGCCGCGCCGGTCGCCTCGGTCATCGATCCTTGCGCCGCGGGCGAGGGCTCGGCGTGTTTTTCGACGGGATAGGGCTCGCCGGTGAGGAGGGCCTGGTTGACGAAGCAGTCCTTCGCTTCGAGCAGCCGGCCGTCGGCCGGGACCAGGGAGCCGGCCGAGAGCAGGATCACGTCGCCGACCACGAGGTCGCGGGCCGCGAGCTCCCGGGTGGCGCCGCTCCGCCGGACGGTCACCCGGATCGCCACCGACAGCCGGAGGCGGTCGGCCGCCTCGCCGGCGCGGTATTCCTGGACCGCGTCGAGGGTCACGCTCAGCAGCGCCATCACGATGACGATCACCGAACTCGTGACGTCGCCGGTGGCCGCGGAGATGGCGCCGGCCGCGATGAGCAGGAGGACCAGTGGGTTCTTGAAGCGGGAGACGAAGAGCCGGAGGAAACTCTGCTTCCGGGCCTGATGGAGGACGTTGGGGCCGTCGCGGAGCAAACGGACTGCCGCTTCCGCATCGCTCAACCCGTCCGCACCACTCCCGAATTTGCTGGTCAGGCTGGCGAGTGACTCGCTCCAGAAGGGCGAAACCGGGTCGGGCATCGATGTCTCCGAATCGTGGGGGCAAAGTGGCCCGGTCCGAAATCTACTCCGCATCGCTACGTTTCCCGCCGTCCCGAACGTGGAGTCCGCGATGAGCGAATCCGTCGCCCCGCCGGAACTGACCCCGGAAATTCTTCTTCTCCTGGCCGGCGATCCGGCCGAGGTGAACGAGATCTGCTCGGCCTACCAGCCGGCGGACGTGGCCGTCGTGCTCCGACTGCTGCCCGCCAAGAGCGCGGCGGCCGTGATCGGGCACCTGCCGTTCGACTACGCGGTGGCCATCCTCGATCATCCGGATTTGGGCCACCGGCGGTCGGACCTGGTCCACGAGCTGCCGCACGAGAAGGTGACGGCGCTGCTCGAGGCGATGTCCGCCGACCAGCGGACAGCACTGCTGCGCGAGATGGACCCCGCCGATCGGGCCCTGATTCTAGGCGCCATCACCGCAGCGACGCGGGAAGAGGTCGCCCTCCTCCTCACCTATCCGCCGGAAACCGCCGGCGGGATCATGACCACCGAAGCCGCGGTGGTGGACCCCGCGATCACGGCCGGCGAGGCACTGGAGTACGTGAAACGGGTGGCGCTGACCAAAGAGACGATCTATGCCGTCTACCTGGTCGACCCCGCCACGAACACCTTCAAGGGCGTCGTCTCCCTCCGCGAACTCCTGATCGCGGACCCCGACCGCTCGGTGGCCGATGCCGTGCGGGTCCGGACCGTCGTCGAGGTCGGGCCGCTCACCGATCGGGAAGAAGCCGCCCGGCTGATCAGCAAGTACAACCTCCTCGCGGTTCCCGTGGTGGATGAGCGGACTCGCCGGCTCCTCGGCATCGTCACCGTCGACGACGTGATCGACGCCCTGGTGCAGGAACAGACCGAGGACGCCCAGAAGTTCGGCGGCGTCGAGGCCCTCGACGTTCCCTACAACGAGATCTCCTTCTGGGCGATGATCAGGAAGCGGGCGGGCTGGCTCTGCGCGCTCTTCCTGGGCGAGATGCTCACCGCCACGGCGATGGGGCACTTCGAAGGTGAGATCGCCCGGGCAGTGGTGCTGTCGCTGTTCGTGCCGCTGATCATCAGCTCCGGGGGCAACTCGGGGAGCCAGGCCACCTCGCTGATCATCCGGGCCCTGGCGCTCCGGGAACTCAAGGTCAGCGACTGGTGGCGGGTGGCGCTGCGGGAGCTGCCCTCGGGCCTGACGCTGGGCCTCATTCTCGGGGCGATCGGGGTGGCGCGGATTCTTCTGTGGCAGGCGGTCGGCTGGTACAACTACGGGCCGCACTACCTGCTCGTGTCGGCGACCGTCGGCCTGTCGCTCGTGGGCGTGGTGACGTTCGGTTCACTGGCGGGGTCGATGCTGCCGTTTCTGCTTCGTCGTCTAGGTTTCGATCCGGCCAGCGCCTCGGCGCCGTTCGTGGCCACGTTGGTTGACGTGACCGGACTGATCATCTACTTCACGGTGGCCATGGTGATGCTCAGAGGAACGCTGCTCTAGGGCGGTTCAAACCCGGGAGGCTCGACCGGTGTCCAGGCTCACGTGACCTCGCCGGCGTTCCCAATCCCGTGGGCACGGTCGACGGTCCCGTTGCCGCTCGAGCCGTGCCGGTCCACCGATGCGGACATTGAAGCCGTGCGTAAGGGAACACCGGCATCGACGGGCCTACGACACCGCGACCCGGGACATCAGGTCCCGGGCCCAGGTGAGCTCGTCGTCGTTGACCAGATGCCCCATGCCCGGATAGATCCGCTCGGTCACAGCGGCCCCCATCCTCTCGAACACCGCCGCACTCTCGTCCAACCGCGCCTTCGGTACGTGACCGTCGACATCGCTGCACCCCAGAAATACCGGCATCCCGTCGAACCCGCCCGGATGTTCCCACCGGGTGCCCGGCTCGCCGATCAGGCCCCCGCTGAACGCGATCAGCGCCCCGTACCGGTCCGGCTGCCGGGCCATGAACTCGCTTGCCAGGCAGCCGCCCTGCGAAAACCCCAGCAGGATGATCCGTCGTTTGGGGATGCCGCGCGTCCCGACCTCGGCGATCAGGGTGCCGATCATCGCGAGGGCGGACGAGAGGCCCGGTTCGTTCGACGCCCGGTCCGCCATGAAGCTGTGCGGGTACCAGGTGCGCCCGGCGGCGGCCGGCGCCAGGTAGGTGAAGTCGGGATGGGCCAGCGGGGTGGCGAGGTCGAGGATGTTGTTCGGGCCGGCGTTCCGCCCGTGGATCATTACCATGACCGCCGATCCTTCGCCTAACGGCCGGCCCCGGGCCGTCACCGGCTGGCCGGCGGACGGAGGCAGGGTCATGGCAGGATGATGGGGGGGAGGCCCTTTTCGATTAATGCCCGGTGCGGCTCCTCCCAGTGTGGCAGCTTGAGCCCGGTGCCGAGCGCCTTGAGTTCCTCGTCCACGGTGAAGCCCGGAGGGAGGGTGGCGATTTCGTAGAGCACGCCGCCGGGCTCACGGAAATAGATCGAGGTGAAGTACTGACGGTCGCGGACTTCGGTCACGTGGAGCCCGGCGTGGCGCAGTTCCTCGCGCATGGCCAGCTGTTCCTCGCCGGTCCCGATCGCGAACGCCACATGGTGCACGGTGCCGAGTCCATTCCAGCCGGCATGGAGGCCCGGGGATTCGAGAATGTCGACCTGATGGCCGCCGCCGCCCGCTCCCACCGTGAGCCGGCGGCGGAGCCCTTCTGTGCGGCTCAGGGTGAAGCCCAGTGGACCCTGGAGCAGATCGAGCGTCCGGGCCGGTGTCTGGATCGCGAGCGTGACGCTGTGGATGCCGCGGATCGCGAGGGTGGCGTCCACCGACCCCCCGGTCCACGGCGCGCGGGCGTCGGCCGCTCCGATCAGCTCGATCATGAGGCCCGAAGGATCGACGAACGAGAGGAACGGTTCGCCGAATCGAGCGCCTTCGGTGAAGGACACCTGGTGCGCCGCGAGCCGTTCCCGCCACGCGCCGATTGAGTCGGCCGGGACGGAGAAAGACGTGACGGTCACCTGGCCGGCACCGATCCGCCCGATCGGCACCCCGTGGCCGTGATAGGGGAACGTCGTCATGATGGTGCCGGGCGTGCCCTGCTCGTTCCCGTAGTAAAAATGGAAGACGTGATGGTTGTCGAAATTCACGGTCTTCTTGACCAGGCGGAGACCGAGCAGCTGAACGTAGAAGTCGAGGTCCGCCTGGGCTTCGTTGACGGTGGCGGTCACGTGGTGCAGGCTGCGGATCACTGAACCCATGGGGCGCTCCAGTGGCGAACGAGAAACCGGCGGCCGTGCCCGACCGCCGGTTCTCAATTATACCGCTCCCGCTGGTACGGCGAGACCCGCCGGCCTCACGACCGTTACGGTTTTGCCTGCGTGGCCTGGAAGGTGACGGTATACGTGCCGATCCCCGTGCTGCAGCGCACGTTCCAGACGAAAGTCCCGGTCAGGTTCCTGCCGGTCATCTGGGCGTTGACCGATCCGCCGGGCAGTGTGATGACGTCGGGGTTCGGTACCGGCGCAGCGGATCCGACAATGGTCCCGTTGCCAAGGGGCCCCATGGTCAGATTCCCCGCAAAGTCCGGATCGCCACACGACCCCACCAGACCGAATGTCGCGGTCGAATCGAAGCTTGCGGCCGGCTGCCCGGCCGGGAATCGTTGCAGCACGGCGCCCGCCTGACAGGTGGGTCCGCCGTTCGCGATCCCGAGCACGGCCAAGCTGTTATTGGTCGGATTGGCCTGCAGATTGGTCATGATGCCCGACACGATATTGGAAATGGTCGTGTCCTCCGGCTCAGGGCCGATGCCGCCGGGCGGCAGGGTCGAACTCTGGAGCGTGGTCGACCGGAAGGTCCAGACGAACACCGGTGGGTCGACGATGACCGTGCCCCGGGCGACTGCCATGAGGACGGGTGAGAACGGTCCCGCGGCCGGGTAGCGCAGAGTCGCCTGGACCGCGTAGGTGCCGGTCGTCTGGTACCCATGAGTGGCGCTATCGGCGTGCTGGACCACGGTGGTCGTGCCGTCGCCCCAAACCCACTGAATCTCGTATCCGAGCCCTTGCGGAGGATTCACAACGGGAGCGTGGACGACGAGCGGCGTGCTGACCGTGGTCGTCTGGGAATCGGGCTGAATCGTGAAGATCCTCTGGATCGCCGGGATCTGCACGGGAGTCAATATCCGCTCCAGGAGCCCGCCGGCCAGGCCGGCAATGGTCGGCTGGATCGACGCGAGAACGGCCCCGTTGACGTGTCCGACGCCGAGCGCGTTGAAAATGCCGCCGATGCCCGAACCACTGAACCCAAGGCGTCCTCCACCGAGGAACCCAAGTCCCCCGGTCGAGACGGTCAGCGTCTGTTGCTCCGGCGGGCTGGACTGCGGAATGGCGTTCGCGCAGTTGTGGCAGAGAGCCCGAATCGCCGCCGTGGTGTCCCGGATTTCAAGAGTCGAGTCGACTGCTCTCCACGGGGCGCCCGCGGTCGGCTGAAACTCGAGGGTGACATCCAGGAACGAGGCCAGCGTGGCCATTAACCGGTTGCCAGCGTCACGCGCGGGACCGGACGCGTTCAGGACGTTCATCATCGTGGGCAGGACGTCGGCGAACTGATCGATTGGATAGAGGAAGCTGCCGCCGAGCGGCAGCACGGCCTGGGCCGCGAACGGAGTGGCGTCCTGAACCTCCCGGGCGAGCTTCGACAGGAAGCCGGTGGGGCCCAGGGTCAGGGTGCTCGCGGCCAGCGGATCGGCGGGTCCCGAAAACCACAGGGTCGAGTTTGCGGTGCCGTACATCGTGGCAAAGACGGCTCTCGCGACCCGCCCCGGCGGAGCCCCAGTGAGCTGCTCGGTGAACATCATCAGCTGAGGTGCGTTCGATGTCATCAGCATGCCCCGGAGATTCATGGCGGTGAGCGAATCACGGCCGGTCGGCGCCAGTGCGGCCCAGAAGGCCGCGAGATCGGCGAGTACCTGGCTGGCCCCCGGCGGACCGCCGAAATGCCGTTTGGCCATGATCATGAGCCCCGCGAGGGCCGCCGTGTCGGCGAGGGGGCCTCCCGGCCAGGAGGTCTTGATCGCCGGTCCGACCGGCTGATTGGACAGCGCGCTCAGGATGGTCATCAGTGGGACGGCCGGCCCGTGTCCCCCAGGAAACAGGTAGGACCCCAGGTCCGGTACTCCCCACTCGATCTGCGCGATAGCGGCCAACACGAGGGGCGATCCGAGGGAGGTGAGTGTGGCGTTGATCGGGATACCGAGCCCGGTTCCGAGCGACTGAGCGGCAAACCGCTGCTGGCTGGGGCGGGGCGCCGCGGCCGGAGTTGGTCCGAGCACCATGGTGGGGTTGAGATGGGATCCCGCGACCGTGATGCTCGTCGCATCCGAGGCGACGATCGGCACCATCTCCATCCGGTTCCGCGCCGGATCGAACATCACGAACAGGGGGACCGTACCCGCGACCCGCTGGACCGGAATCCGGAGAGTCATCAGATGGTCCGCTCGTCCCTGATTGGTCTCGATCCGGAGGGCCGGCCCGGCCACCGAAAATCCGGCCGGCAGGTTCAGCGTCGGAGCGGCGGCCGAGAGCCCCATGCGCCAGATGCCCGGATTGGGAAATGCTCCCGGCGGAATCGTCAGCCGGAGACCATCGTAGGGGTTGCCGGCGGTCGTGATCTCGAGCGTCCCGCCCCCGGGGCCGATGGTCGCTTCGGACAGCGGCGTGACGGTGGCATGGAATCGGACCGGGGTGAGGCTGCCGAGTTGAGCCTCGAGGGTCTGAGAAACGCTCTCGCCGAGCACCCAGCCCCCGACGGCCGCGATTCCCTGCGAGTTCGCGGTCGCCGTGGCACCGCTGACCGAGCCGCCCCCATCGACGATCGTGAATTGCACTGTCGCCCCGGCGACCGGTTGGCCGGCGGCGTTCTTCACCAACACGGCCGGCAGAATGGCGACGGCCGTTCCCGGGTCGGCCTGCTGGCCATCCCCGGCCTGGACGGCGAGGGACGCTGCCTGGCCGGAGGGCGGCGGAGGATTGCCGCCAGGCTGGGTGGACGGCCCACCGCAGGCAGTGGCGAGTACCAGGGCCGGAAACAGGAGAGTGCGACGCATGTCGTCCGATTCTGAGGGCTACCTCAAAAAGCGGAATCCACCCGCCCCGCGGCTCATTCATTGACGTACCGGCTCCGACCGGGGAACTTGAGGGTGATGACGCCCCCCGTTCCCAACGATTCCCCGATCAGCCAGCTCCTCGAACAGGCCCAGGCCGGCGATGCCGCGGCCTTGAGCCGATTGCTCGACGTGGTCTACGCCGAGCTCAAGCGGATCGCCGCCGCCCGGATGCGGGGCGAACGGCCCGATCACACCCTGCAGCCGACCGCGCTGGTCCACGAGGCCTTCCTCCGGCTGGTCGGCAACGGGTCAACCGCCTTCGAGGGACGAGCTCACTTTCTGAACGCGGCGTCCACGGTGATGCGCCGGGTTCTGGTCGATCATGCCCGGGCCCGGAACGCCGCCAAGCGGGGCGCCGCCCTCCGGGTGACGCTGGACGAGGCGCTCGCGGCCGCGCCAATGCCCGATGTGGAAATGCTGGCGCTCGACCAGGCCCTGGAACGCCTGGCCGCCGCCGAACCCCGTTGGGCCCGGGTCGTGGAGCTCCGCTTCTTCGGCGGGCTCGAAGTGGCCGAAGCGGCCGAAGTGCTTGGCGTCTCCGTGGCGACGGCGAAACGCGACTGGCAGTTCGCCCGGACCTGGCTGGCGAAGGAACTGGGAGACGCGCCGTGAAAGACGCCGACCGGCTCCGTCAGCTACGTGATCTCTTCGATCAGGCAATGGACCTGCCCGAGGCGGAGCGGGCCGGATTCGTGGCCAGTCAGGACCAGTACGATCCCGGTTTCCGGC
>JANXXJ010000055.1 GCA_025350665.1 Gemmatimonadota bacterium
ATGAGTCCTCTCATTGGTTCGCGCGTCAGTGATCGCCTGATCGGCCAGCGACAGCGCGACCACGGCGTCGGCCCCGGTACATGCAGGCGCACGGCCCGTCGCCAGCGCCTCGACCAGGTCGCTCCCGGCGTGCATCAGAAGGTCACTGAGGCCTCCGGCGGGACCGGGAGCCGGGATCAGGTCCCGAAACCCGGGGAAACGCCGGCTGGGAGCCGCCGTGAACACCTCGACCCGTTGGCCCGAATCGATGACTCGGACCCGGCCCTTCCGGCCGATCAGGTCCATTTCGAAGAACGAATAGGGAACGTCGCGAAGCCCGTGCAGCAGGCCGCGAGCGCCGGTGTCGAACTCCATGGCTACGTCGATCGTCGCGTCGAGAGCATCGTCAGCCACGTCGCCGAATCCGCGCACCCCGACGATGTTCCCGACCAGGAACCGGGCCAGATCGAACCAGTGGGTGCCGTTGTGCTTGAGGCCCCGGACGTATGTCCCCCGGACCAGTTCAAGGTCGCCGATGGGCTCGCCCTCGAGCCAGCGCCGCAACTGCTGGTGACTCGGCGCGAAGCGGCGGACGTAGTTCACCGCCAGCACGATCCCCCGGCGATCCGCCTTGGCCACGAGGGCCTCGGCTTGCGCGACGTCGAGGGCCAGTGGCTTCTCCGCCAACACCGCCCGGACGGATGGCTGGTCGAGGATGAGATCGAGGACCTCGCCATGAGTCGCATCCGGCGAGCAGAGGCTCACGATGTCGGGTTTCAGCCGTTCGAGGAGCTCTGCCGCCGTGGCGAACGCCGATTGGACCGACCACCGCGTCGCGGCCGCCTGGAGCCGTTCGGGATCCGGATCGGCCAGGCCCACCAACTGGACGCCCGGGTGGTGCGTCCACGCCGCGGCGTGCGACTGGACCCCCGACCCCGGCAGCACCGGCGATGCGCCGATGAAGCCGCAGCCGATCACGGCTGCCCGGCGGGTCATCCGACCCGGCCCTTTTCGAACAGGACGACCTGGTCGGAAAGATCCGGGCCGCCGGTGGCCGCGCTGTAGGGGTAGTAGCGAACCTCGACGCGCTCGAGCCCCGGGCAGACCTCCTCGTAGCGCCGGGCGAAATCGGTCTTCCACAGCAGGCCCGTCTTCCCATGGTACGTGATCTCGGTCGTGACCGGCGCGAAGTACTCGTGGGCCAGGACGAACCGGCGGCTCACCCGGCAAATCTCGGCCATCGCCCTGGGCAGGTCGTCGGGATGGATGTGGATCAAGACCCCGTGGGTCATCACCAGATCGAAGGCATGGTCCGGAAACGGCAGAGCGAACGCCGTGCCCTGATGAAAATGCATGTTGGGCGCCAGCTCCCGGGCTTTGGCCACCGCATACTCCTGGGGCTCCAGCCCGTGCAACTCGAGACCGGGATTGACCCGTTCGAGCATCCGGAGCTGCAGGCCGATGTTGCAACCCACTTCGAGCGCCTTGCCGGCCGGGAGGCGCGCCGGGCCGACGACCTCGCGATAAATCGCGGACTTGGGCACGCCGAACTGCTCGGCGAAGGCCTGATCCATTTCGTCGAGGGACTGGCTGTTCCGGTCCGTGTAGGCCTGGCCGAAGGTCGAGGTCCAGGTATCGAGCTGTCTCGTCATCGTCGTCATGAAATCCTCAGCGCACGGCCTTCTGGCGGACGTGCTGGTTGAGTGTGGCAAGGTCGGGGCGGCGGTGCAGCAACTCGACGATGTCCTCGAGACCGAACCGGCGGTTGGCCGGATATAGTTCACCGTAGATCGCCGCGATCAGCTGGTAGTCCTCCGCGGTATCCACTGTGAGCCGCCAGCCGGCATCGCGGGCATCGAGGCCGCTGGCGACGTTGAGCAGCCGGTAACGCTCCGGATGTTCGTAGATGTAGAGCGACACGTGCTCCCGGTCCGCCGGGTCCTGGGTCCGTTCCGCCACGTCCGCCAGAATCGCGACGGGAAAGACCTGGGCATCGAGCCCCCGGGGATAGGTGTGGCTGAGAATGTTCGAGCAGTAGTCCACCTGATTGGTCTGGAACGTGTGGATCAGCCCGTCGATCACGCTGGGATCGATCAGCGGACAGTCGGCGGTCGTTTCGACGATCAGGTCCGCCCCGGCCCCGCGGGCGGCGTCGAGCACGCGGCTCAGCACATCGTCCTCGCTGCCCCGATGCCAGCCGACGCCGAGTTCCTTCGCCAGCGCCACGATCGGTTCATCGGCGGGATGATCGGTCGTCGCCACGACGATGCCATCCGCCCGCCGAACCCGACGAAGCCGCTCGATCATCCGGGCCAGCATCGGTTCGCCGAGCAGCGGCCGGAGCACCTTGCCCGGAAGCCGGGTCGAGCGCATCCTGGCTTCGATCGTGATGACGGTCTTCACGACACCTCCACGGCGGCTGATTCGGTTACGAGATCCCAGGTCACCGGCGTCCCACGGGCCGCCGCCCGGGCGGCCACGCGGCCGACCACGTTCGGGAGGTAGCGCGGCGCCAGCCCGAATCCGGGCCGGATCGACCGGACATTGTCCGGCGTGAGTGGTTCTCCCGCCGCCACGTCGCGCACCACGTACAGCGACCGGCGAAAGGTGAAGCTGCCTTCTTCGGTGAGCCCGGGTCCGAATGCGGCCCGGCCTCGCATCGCGGTAGCCCGCTCCACGGCCTCGGCCATCGCCTTGAACTCGGCCGGCTCGAGCGAGAAATGACTGTCCACGCCTCCAGCAGCCCGGTCCAGGGTGAAGTGCTTTTCGATCATGACGGCCCCAAGCGTCGCCGCCACCACCGGCGCTACCAGGCCAAGGCTGTGATCGGACAGGCCTGTCGGGCAACCGGTGGCGGCAGCCAGAAGCGGAATGGTCGCGAGGTTCATCGCCGCGTCCAGCGCGGGGTAGCTGCTGGTGCACTTGAGGACGATGAGCTTGCGGCAGCCGTGGGTGCGAAGCACGTCCAGCGCGTGGGCCGTCTCCTCCAGGCTGGCCATACCGGTGGAGATGATGACGGGCTTTCCCGTAGCCGCGATCCGGGCCAGGAGCCCATCGTCCACGAGTTCGAACGACGCCACCTTGTGGGCCGGCGCGCCGAGCTCTTCGAGCAGATCGACGGCCGTGCCATCGAAGGGCGTGGAGAAGATCTCGAGGCCGAGGCGACGGGCTTCGGCGAACAGCGTCCGGTGCCAGGCCCACGGCGTATGGGCCTCACGGTAGAGGTCGTAGAGCGTCCGGCCCGCCCACGGGCCGCTCCCGGACACCACGAAGTCCGGCCGATCACAGTCGATGGTCAGCGTGTCCGGCGTGTAGGTCTGGAGCTTGATGGCGTGGGCACCCGCGGCGTGAGCCGCGCGCACCGTCGCGACGGCCCGCTCCAGGTCTCCATTGTGGTTGCCGGAAAGCTCCGCCACCAGAAAACACGGCTCGCCAGGACCGACCCGGTGCCGCCCAATCGCAATCGACGTCATGCCAATCCTCGCATCTCAGCGTACCGGCCGGGCTGGGGCCATCGCCATCAGTCCCTCCACCAGGCGCCCGGTACCGTTGGTCACCCGCGGCAACGCGCAGGCCACCGCAATCAACGAGCGCAGCTGGTAGGCCAGAAAGTCGGCGTCGAGCAAGGTCGTGTTGATGCCCGGCGCCCCGGCATCACGGGCCCAGCGATAGACCAGCCGCTGGTTGTCCGCGATCATCAGCAACCCGACCGGTACCCCGACCGCCGCCGCCTCCCACACGGTGGTTCCGGCCGCGGTCAGCAGCTGTTTCGCCGCGACGACGTCGGCCCAAAGGCCGGCGGCCTCGATCCGCCGCCACCGGGCCGGCGCCCAGGTCCCGGTAGCGGCGAACGGCTGATCCGGAACCATGTCGGCCAGCTGCTCGAAAGCCTCGGTCACGATCCCTGGTGGCCGGCCTCCGCCGAGCGTAATGACGATCTCGGCCGACCCGCCGCGCCATTGCGGGAGATCGCTTCGAACGGCGAGGTACTCGGGGCCCGCGAACACGGTCCCGCCGAATCGGCGGTACATCGCGGGCTCACGGGTCCCGTTCGGGTTCCAGACGACGTCGAACCCCGGGGCGACGTCGACCCCGAAGTCGTCCACAAGGACCCGAATGCCCGCGCCGGTGCTCTGAGTCGCCCGAAACCGGGCGCCCGTTTCGTAGGAATCGACGACCAGCACGTCACATTCGGTCACATCGCCGTCTTCAGCCGCAAGGCCGAGCCGGGCGAAGCGCTCCACGACGAACGGGATTTCGAGGCGACCGCACACGGAGACTTCGCCGCCGGCCTCCAGCCACGTTTCCGCCAGGACTGCCAGCCGCATCGCGTGCCCGGCACCGACCGACGCGGTAGCGTCGGCCCTGAGCATGAGCAGGCGACCCGTGAGATTCATCGAGTCGTGCCTTCGAGCGAGCGGGCAACGACCCCGACCACCCGTTCCACGTCGGATTCGGTCATCGCCGGGAACACGGGCACGGTGATCGCCGACGCATAGTAGGCCTCGGCCCCCGGCCGGTTGGTCCGGGCAAACCCGTGCTGCTGGTAGTAGGGTTGCCGATAGACCGGGATGTAATGGACGTTGGCGCCGATCCCTGCGGCGAGCAGACCGTCGTACACCGTCCGCCGACGGGCCGGATCGACGCGGATCACATAGAGGTGGTGGGCCCCGCGCGACCAACGCGGCCGGATCAGGCGCGACACCCCCGGCATGGCCGCCACGCGTGCGTCATACCACCCGGCAACCCGGGCCCTGGCCTCGAGCCAGCCGGGCAGCCGTTCGAGCTGCGACAGGCCGAGCGCGCATTGGAAGTCCGTCAGGCGATAGTTGTAGCCCAGCTCGAGCTGCTCGTAGTACCAGGGGCCATCGTTATGCGTCATCTCCGCGGCATCGCGGGTGATGCCATGGCTGCGGAACCGCTTGAGGCGGGCGTAGAGAGCCGGATCATTCGTGGTCACGGCACCGCCCTCCCCCGTCGTAAGCTGTTTGGCCGGGTGGAAACTGAAGCAGCACATGTCGCTGTGGGCGCAAGCACCGACCCGGTGGTCGCGGCCGTCGCTGGTGTGATAGGTCGCACCGATCGCGTGGGCCGCGTCTTCGACCACCCGCCATTGCCGCGCCTCGGCCACGGCGGCGATGGCCTCCATCGGGGCGACCTCGCCGCCGAAGTGGACCGGCGCCACCACCCGGACCGAAGCCTCGGCATGATCGTCCACGTCGTCGGCGTCCATCAGGCCGGTCTCGGGATCGATGTCCGTGAACCGGACCGATCCGCCCAGATAGAGCGCGGCATTGGCCGTGGCCACGAACGTATTCGGACTGGTCAGGACCGACGCGCCGGGACCGACACCAGCCGCGGCGTAGGCCGCGTGCAGCGCCGCCGTGCAGCTGTTGAACGCCACCGCGAAGTCGGCGCCCGCAAACTCGGCCAGGGCCTTTTCGAATCGGTCCACGGTCGGTCCCTGGGTGATCAGGGCGGCCCGCAGCGCGGTGACGACGGCAGTGACGTCACCGTCGGAGATCTCCTGCCGGGCGTAGGGGAGGAATGCCATCAGTTGAGCCCCAGCGACCCCAGGAGATCCCGCACTTGCTTCACATCGAGGCGGTGAGGATTGTTGTCGCTCCGATAGGAAAAGCCATCCGGGACGGGTGCGCCGCCGGTCAGGGCCTGCTCATCCCACCAGGCCTGCTGGGGCTGGAGAACGTAGTGACTCCCCATGTCGCGGGTCCGCCGGGCGTCGTCTTCGCCGATCATCAGTTCGTGGAGCTTCTCCCCCGGCCGGATCCCGATCACTTCGGTGCGGCAGGTCGGGGCCAGCGCCTCCACCAGCGTCATGATGTCGGTCGAGGGGATTTTCGGAACGAAGAGCTCGCCGCCATGCATCCGGCGGAGGCTGTCGAGGACGAAGTCCACACCCTGATCCAGCGTGATCCAGAACCGGGTCATCCGCGGATCGGTGATCGGCAGGACACCGTCGTGGCGCGCCTTGAGGAAGAAGGGCACGACCGATCCCCGGCTGCCAACGACGTTGCCGTACCGGACCACACTCATGATCGGGCCGCGGCCGCCGGAATAGGCATTGGCGGCGACGAACAACTTGTCGGAGCAGAGCTTGGTCGCACCGTAGAGATTGACCGGGTTGGCCGCCTTGTCGGTCGACAGGGCGATGACCTTCTCGACCCCGCTGTTGATTGCGGCTTCGATCACGTTCTGGGCGCCCAGCACGTTCGTCTTGATGCATTCGAACGGGTTGTACTCCGCGGCCGGCACCTGCTTCAGCGCCGCCGCGTGGACCACGATCTGCACCCCGGAGCAGGCCCGCTGGAGCCGTGGCAGGTCGCGCACGTCCCCAAGGAAGAAACGGACTCGGCGATCCTTGAACGCCTCGGCCATTTCGTACTGCTTGAGTTCGTCGCGGCTGTAGATGATCACGCGGCGCGGATCGTACCGGTCGAGTACGGTCTTGAGAAAGGCGCGGCCGAACGACCCCGTGCCGCCGGTCACCAGAATGGACTGTCCTTCGAGTAACATCGTATCTCCTTGAACTCAGGCCCGCGCGCGAGCGCCGGCGGTCATGGCCACCCGGACGGACAGGGCGCGCGCCACTTCGTTGAGGGTCCCGCTCCATGTGCGGTCGCCGTAAGGTTTCCTGAACAACCGGACCGCCGGGAACCACGGCGACCGCTCTTCGCCAAACACCGTCCAATCGTTCCCCGGGTCGACTTGCCAGGTCTCGGTCCCAACCGCCCCGGCCAATGAGGTCACGGCGGTCGGCGCCGCAATCACCAGATCGAGATGCCACGCCAATGCCGCCACGGACTCGAGATCCTGTTTGAGGTCGACCGCGGGCCAGCGGTGCACCCGTCGGCCGGTCGCATGCTCCATGGTCTCGAGTTCCTCGCGACAGTCGTCGTACTGCAGGTTCACCAGCTCGACTCCCGGAACCTCGAAAATCGGGCGCCAGTCCTGGAGCGCGGCGTAGTAGCGCCGTCGGTCGGTGCCTCGCAGACCGCTCCGCCAGTTGATCCCGACCCGGAGGCCGGGTCCGAGAGGTTTGAGGCGGTCGCCCCACGCGACCAGCTGGGCGCGCGCCGGCACGAGTTGACTCCACTGCGGCCGGAAGTCAGTTCGACTCGGCCGGAGGTAGCGGGGCAGCCCGCCTAACGGGATCTGCCAGTCGAACGACCCGGAGCCCCAGGCGCCGTCGGGCACGACCACGACGTCGGGCCAGGCCCGGCTGTAGAGGTCCACCAGCCGCGGATCGAGCGCCAGCGTGACCTCGGCGCCGAGGGCCACGAGATCCGGCACGCAGGTGGCGAACAGCATTTCGTCTCCCAGTCCCTGTTCGGGCCAAACCAGGATCCGGGTACCCTGCACCGGCTCGCCGCGCCACTCGTTCCACGGCAACCCGCGGTCACGAGGCCGGCCCAGCCGGGCCCAGCGCGAGTCGTAGTGGCGCCATCCGTCATGGAGGCGGCCCGATGCGAGCTCGGTGAGGGCGCGGTTCCATTCCACCTCGGGCTGGGCCGGCTTGAGCGCGTCGGCCCGGTCGAATGCGGCGAGCGCCTCGGCGAACCGGCCCGCCTCCCGGCGGGCGTTCCCGAGATTGAGCCAGACATCAGCGGCGTCGGGCATCCGGCTGGCGGCCGCTTCGAACGCCGAGACGGCCGCGGTGAGATTGCCCTGCTTCCGGAGGACGTTCCCCGCGTTGAAATGGGCCGTCGCATCGTGGGGTGCCAGACGGCTGGCCTCGTGGTAACACGCGGCCGCCGTATCGAGGTCACCGAGCTGTTCCCGACACACGCCCAGGTTAATCCAGGCATCGGGGGCGTCGGGCCGGAGGCGAACCGCCGCATCGAACGCGACCGCGGCCGCCGCGACCTCGCCGCGCTGGCGGAGCAACTGCCCGAGGTTGAAGTGGGCCGGGGCCAGAGTCGGCGCGGCCGCGACGGCCGTGCGGTAGGCCGCGATGGCGCGTTCCGCCTCGCCGGCCCGCTGCGCGGCCAGGCCCCGTTCAAATTCCGCCAACCCAAGCGTCGCCGTCATGCGGACTCTCCTGCGGCCCAGTGACTGAGCGTCGCGGCCAACCGGTCGATCGCGCCCGCCCACCCGGACTGGCCCACGCCCTTTCTGATCATCCGGACACTCGGCGCCCAGGGACTGCGATCTTCGCCCAGCGCGGTCCAGTCGCTGCCGCTGTCGAGTTGCCAGGTTCGGGCGCCGACGGCGCCCGCAATGGAACTGACGGCCGTTGGGGCGGTCACGACCGCATCGAGGGCCGTGATCAGGCCGGCCACACTCTCCAGATCGTGTTTCAGGTCTTCGCCGGCCCACCGGTGGACCCGGACCTGGGCCGCGGTTTCGATCACCGACAAGTCGGTGTCGGCCTGGTCGTACTGGAGGTTGACCCAGACGATGCCGGGGACCCGCCAGACCGGCGCCCAGGCCTCCAGCGGCGCGTAATGACGCTGCCGTTCGGGCGTGAGCAGACCACTGCGCCAGCAGACGCCGACCCGGCGCCCGGGGCCGAGGCCCTCGAGGCGGTCCCGCCACCGTGCCACCTGGGCCGGATCGGGTTCGAGGTAGTCGCCCTTGGCCGGGAAGGCCGCCCGGGTCCGGCGGAGCCAGCGCGGCAGACTGCCTAACGGGACATGGCAGTCGAACTCGACGCCGGTTCCGGATCCGGTCTCGTCGGGCAGCACATCGGTTCCCGGAAATGTCCGGCGGCAGAGGCTCACCAACCGCGGGGTGACCAGCAGGGTCACCACGGCACCGGCTGCGATCAGCTCGGGAACGCAGGAGAGGAACATCAGCTCGTCGCCCAGGCCCTGCTCCCGCCAAACCAGAATCCGCTTGCCGTTGAGCGGCTCGCCCTGCCAGAGCGGGCGGAGATACCGGCGACAATCGGCCGGCCGGCTCGACGCCCGCCACCGCCATTCGTACTCGTCCCACCCCCGACCCAGCTCGCCCGCTCCCAGCAGGGCCAACGCCAGGTTCCAGTGGGCGTCCCCGAAGTCCGGATCGCAGCTGACCGCGCGCTCATGCTCGACCATGGCCTGGGAGAAGTCCCCCTGCTCCGCCGCAATGCTCCCGAGGGCCGTGTGGGGTTTTGGGCCCGGCTCGATGGTCTGGGCCCGGGCGAAGCTGGCCCGCGCATCCTCCAGCTGCCCGAGCGCCTGCAGCGTCGTTCCCCGGTTGAGCCAGGACGCCGCCTGATGCGGCGCTACCATCACGGCCCGGTCGTGCACCACCAGCGCCGCGGCCACCTGACCCTGCCGGGTCAGCGCAACGCCGAGGTTGGTCAGCACGTCGGGGTCATCGGGCACGAGGGTGAGGGCTCGCCGGTAGTGGGTTGCCGCCTCGTCGAAACGTCCCAGCTGCTGCGTCGTCACGCCAAGATTCTTGTGGGCGGGCGCCAGATCGGGGGCCAGCGCGATCGACCGGGCAAACCGATCAGCGGCCTCTTCGAGCCGGCCGATCTGTTGCAGGGCACTCCCCAGGTTCATCTGCGCCAGCGCGGAATGCGGGGCCCGGGCCACGGCAATGTCCAGGGCCGCCACCGCCCCGGCCGCGTCGCCGCGATCGAGCCGGACCAGCCCGAGGTTGATCCAGCCATCGGCGAACGACGGATCGAGCGCTGTCGCCTGGCGGAGTTCCCGCTCGGCGTGGTCGTAGTCACCGAGCAACCGGAGAGTGTGGCCGTAGTTCGAGCGATACTCCGCCACCCGCGGACGGAGCGTGACGAGGCGGGCAAAGTGATTGCCGGCGTCGCCGAGCGCGCCGCGGCCCAATGCCAGCAAGCCGAGGAGATGATGGGCGTCGGGATTCGCGGGATCCGCGCTCAGGACCCGGTGGTAACAGCCATGGGCCTCGGTGAACCGGCCGGCCCGATGGTGATTCAGCCCGCTGGTCAGATCGGCGCGCGCCGGTCCCGGTCGCTTCTGGGATGTGGTCGTCGTCACCGGGCGTACTCCGGAACCCGCACACTGTCGAGTTCGGCGGCCACCCGTTCGAGCGCCTGGCGCCAATCCCCGGACCCGCTGGCCCGGCGCACCATCCGGATGTTCGGGAACCAGGGACACCGTTCTTCACCGTGAGCGGTCCAGTCCGAACCGTTGTCGACTTCCCACGTCGGGGCCCCGGCTGCGCCGGCGAGCGAGCTCACCGCGGTAGGCGCCGTGACGACGGCATCGAGATTCCAGATCAAGCCGACCACGCTTTCGAGGTCGTTCTTGAGATTTTCCTTGGGCCAGCGGTGGATGGTTACCCCAAACTGTTCCTTGACCCGGGCGACCTCGGCCGCACAGTCGTCATATTGGAGATTCACCCAGTGAACCCCCTCGAGACGGAGCAGCGGCTCCCACTCATCAATCGCCGAGTAGGCGTGGCGTCGATCTTCCGTGAGCAGCCCGCTCCGCCAGCAAATCCCGACCTTGAGTCCCGCGCCCAACTGATCAAGCCGGCCCGCCCACTTGGTGGCCTGAGCCGAGTCGGGATGGAAGAATCGTGATTCGAGCGGGAACTGATCCCGGTTTCGACGGAGGTAGCGGGGCAGACCGCCGATCGGGCAATGGAAGTCGAACTCCTTGCCTTTCCATTTGCCGTCGTCGATCACCGTCACGCCCGGGAAGGCACGGGCAAAGAGCCCATTCAGCCTTGGCGTCACGGCGAGCGTCACCGACGCTCCGGCCGCGACCAGCTCACGGACGCAGCCGGCAAACAGGATCTCGTCGCCGAGCCCCTGCTCCCGCCAGACCAGGATCCGCTTCTCCACCACCCGCTCGCCTTGCCACGTCGGGCAGGAAAAGCCGGCCGCAGGATCGAGGCCCAGCTTGGCCCAGCGCCATTCGTACTGGGTCCATCCGCCGTCAAAATCGCCGGAGGAAAGCAGGGCCGCGGCCAGATTCCACTGGGCGTCGATGTGGTCGGGGCGCTGCTCGATTACCGTCCGGTATGCGGCCGCGGCTCCGGGGTAATCCCCCAGCGCCATGAGGGCGTTGCCGAGGTTGTACTGCGGAGCCGGCTCCTCCGGCGCGCAGGCGACCGCCCGCTGATAGGCCGCGACGGCGTCACGATGCCGTTCCGTGCGTTCGAACATCGCGCCCAGGTTGAGCCAGGCATCGCTCGCGTTAGGCCTCAGGCGAGCGGCGCCCTCGAAGCAAATGGCAGCGTCGGCGTATTCGCCTCGCTCCCGCAGCAGTTGTCCCAGATTGAAGTGGGCCGGGGCCAGGCCGGGATTCTGCCGAATCGCCCGGCGGTAGCAGAGAACGGCCTCGTCCTTCCGGCCGGCTTGCTGGGCCGCGAGGCCACGCTGCAAGGCAGCCAGGCCGGGGATGTCCCGGTGATCGGGCAGACTCACAGCGGCTTCCCTCCCGCCGCCCACTCCGCCAACTCCTGGCTGACCCGGTCGAGAAGCGGCTCCCAGCCCTGCTCGAAGTCGTCTTTCCGCACCATCCGAATGGAGGTCATCCAGGGGCAGCGATCCTCGCTGAACGCCGTCCAGTCGCTGCCGCTGTCGACCTGGAGCGTGGGGGTTCCCACCGCGCCCGCGAGCGAGCTTACCGCGGTTGGTGCGGTGACCACTGCGTCGAGTACCCCGAGCAGTCCGACCACGCTCTCCAGATCATTGCGGAGGTCCTCGCCTTCCCACTGGTGAATCGCGATGCCGTGCCGGCGCGCGTCGGCCAGTTCCTGATCACACTGGTCGTACTGCAGATTGACCCAGACGATTCCCGGGGTCCGCAGGACGCGGAGCCATGAGGTCCACGGGGCGTAGTGCCGGGACCGGGTCGCCGACAACAGGCCGCTCCGCCAGCAGATCCCAACCTTCCGGCCGGCCCCCAGCTGCGAGAGGCGAACCTCCCACTTGGCGCGGGCGCTCGCGAGCGGCTTGAGAAACGCGCCATTGCCCTGAAACCGGTCCCTGGTGCGCCGGAGCCAGCGCGGCAGGCTCCCGATCGGGGCATGGAAGTCGTAGCGGAGGCCATCCAGTGCACCGGGCTCGCTGCCGATCACCTCAGCGGTCGGGAAGGCCCGGCGAACCATCTCGACGAGGCGGAGACTGACGACCAGCATCACCTGGGCCCCGGCCGCAATCAGATCGGGCACGGTCGTCAGGAACAGGAGTTCGTCGCCCAGGCCCTGCTCGCGCCACACCATGATCCGCTTCCCGCGAACATCTTCGCCCTGCCAGAGCGGCCCGCCGGGCAGGATCGGGACCTTGAAGCGGTTTCCGTCGCGCCATCGCCATTCGTATTCGTCGAAGCCGCGGGCCAGGTCGCCGCCGCCGATCAACGCGAGGGCCCGATTCCATCGGGCGTCGCCGTAGTCGGGATCGATCGCCAGGGCCTGGTCGTACGCGGCGACTGCAGCCGGATAGCGGCCGTTGTCGCGCCAGAGGTTCCCCAGATTGAACGCCGCCTCGGCCAGCGTCGGTTTGAGCACCAGCGCGTCACCATAGCTTCGGGCCGCGTCTTCGAGCCGGCCCAGCGTCTTTTGGATGTTGCCGAGCGTCAGTCTCGCTTCGGCCATCGAAGCGTCGAGGGCGATCGCCCGGCGCGCCGCGATCAGCGCCGCCACTTCGTCGCCGACGGCGTGAAGGGTGTTAGCGAGATTGGTCTCGAGCCGGGCCGAATTCGGTGTCAGGGCCACGGCCGCCCGCAAATCGCGGATCGATTCATCGAGCCGGTCGAGGTGCCGAAGCGTCCCCGCCCGACCGCTCAGCAGATCCGCGTCGGGCCCGACCCGTTCGAGACCGAGGTTGAACGCGGCCAGGGCTTCGGTGAGCCGGTTCTGGGCCTGGTAGATCGCGCCAAGGTGCACGTACGGTTCCTTGGCGTCCGAGCGAACCACTCGGGCCGCTTCGAACACCGCGACGGCCTCGTCGAGACGACCCCTTCCCTGAAGCGCCATCCCGAGATTGACCAGCGATTGGTAGTGCGAGGGGGCTACCGCGAGGGCCTGTCGATACACCGCGATGCCCGCCTCGATCTCGCCACCGGCCATATAGGCCGTCCCGAGATTGGCATAGGCCTCGACCAGGTCCGGCTTGAGCCCGATGGCGGTCCGGTAGGACTCGATCGCCGATTCGCGCCGGTCGGTGGCCTGGAGCAGCGAGCCCAGGTCCGAATGCGCTTCCGCGAAGCCGGGCCGCAACTCCACCGCCTGACGAAGCGCCCGTTCGGCCTCGGCCAGCCGGCCTAACGAATGGAGGGCCGCGCCGCGGGTGGCGTGCGCTTCGGCAAACGCGGGGTCGAGGGCGAGGGCCCGGTCGTAGGCGGACACGGCACCGGAAAGGTCGCCCAGCAGGCGCCGGACGGTCCCGAGATGGAGATGGGCCGTCGGCGAGGCCGGACGAAGCAGCACCGCCCGCTCGAACGCCGCCCGGGCCGATTCGATGTCGCCCAGCGCCTGGCGGGCAAGTCCGAGGTTGATCGCAAAATCAGGGGCCCGAGGGTCGATCGCCGTCGCCTGTTCCAGCAGCGTCACCGCCAGCGTGTGATCACCCATCTGATGGGCCAGAACGCCGGTCAAATTCAGGGCATCAGGCTGCTCCGGATCCAGCGCCAGGACGGCACGATAGGATTTGAGCGCCGACGCCCAGTCCCCCGCCTGATGATGGGCAAGGCCGCGGCGCAGGACCTGTCTGACATCGACGGCGAGTCCGCCGACCACGGCCTCCTGGTTTTCGAGCAGGTTGATTCCCATCCGCCGAGAGCTCTCCGATCCCCGTTCGCTGAAAGTCGGTCGATTGATCCGGTCGATCCGGAAGAGACCCCATCGAAGTCGGGCACAAATTGCCGGTTCGAAGGGTCCGCCAGAGGGGAGGGGCAAGAGGTACGCCAGTTCTCGACCGCCAACTCAAGATTTTCGCCGACCATGCCGATACCTTGTTGCGATTGCAGGAGATGGGCGGGGTGCGGGGCGCCTCAAGTTCGGTGGGGGTCCTCCCCGCCGGCGCCACCAGGATCGGCAAGCATCGACCGGCGATTTCTTCCCGGGCACAGAGCCTGCACTAGGCTGGGCTCGAGCCGGTCATTCAAGTTTGTGTCTGGCGATCCGATAGTGGGTAACCGAGCGGGGGTCGAAGGTACGCCCGCCCAACAGCGTAGTTCGAAGGAGCAAGCGACCAATGGCGATCAATCCGACCTCACCCCATGGCCCGTCCCGCAAACCTGACCCGGCCGCGCTCGAGAGCGCCCGGGCCCAGGAAGCCCAGAAGGCCGGCGCCGCCCAGAACCGGGCCGCCCAAGCCAAGGACGCCGAGGTTCGGAAGGACTCGGTCGAAGTGTCGGCCGACGCCAAAGCCCTGTCGGAACAGACCGAGGCGCGGGCCAGCCAGTCGTCGCTCCCCCCCGAACGGCTGAAGCAGATCGGCGAGCGACTGGCCTCGGGCCACTACGACAGACCCGAAGTCATCGCCCAGGTGGCCCGGCGCCTGATCCAGGATCCCGAGCTCCACGGGTAACGGGTTGGACGCGATGAAGTGTCTTGTGGTGGATGACTCGGCCACGATGCGACGCATCGTCGTCAACGCCCTGAAGAGTATTGGCATGACCGACGTGGTCGAGGCCGGCGATGGCAGCCAGGCCCTCCAGGCCTGTGACCCGTCGGTCGAGTTGGTCATCACCGACTGGAACATGCCGGTCATGGACGGGCTCGGCCTGGTCAAGGCCCTTCGCGCCAACGCCGCCACCGCCAAGACGCCCGTCCTCATGGTCACGACCCGGAGCGTTCAGGAAGACATCATACAGGCCGTGGAAGCCGGCGTCACCGGCTACATCCTCAAGCCGTTCACCCCCCAGATCCTCAAGGACAAGATCAGCCAGATCACGGCGGTCGCATGAGCGTCAGCGGCGACGGCCCCGCCGGAAGTGATTTGCGCACCCTCGCCATCGAGTTCCAGGGCACCATGGATCCCGTCGATCAGCTGGTCAGCGAAGTCAACATCGGCGCTGAAGCGCACACGCTCCGCGGCCGCCTGGTCGAGCTGGCGCGGGTCCTGGGCAGGCGCCCTGACCTGACTGCGCTCCCCGGCATCGTACTCCGGGCCTATTCCGAAGTGACCGACGCCCTCGGCGGGATCCAGCAGGGGCGCGAAGCGATTCGCCACGTGACGTTCGAGCGGCTCCAGAAGGGCCACGCCAAACTGTCTCAGGTCGCCCATGTGACCGAATCGGCCACGCTGGAGTTGATGAACGGGATCGACCGCTCCCTCGGCTTGATCGACCAGCTGGCGGCCGTGGTGCCGGACCATCCGACGGCGGCCACCGCTATCGACTCGCTCCGCGACGAGCTCAACGAGTTCTTCGGCCATCTCCAGTTCCAGGACATCACCGCGCAGCAGCTGGCCGGCGTGGGCGGCCTGCTCGAGGACATCGAAACCCGGGTCCAATCCGTCGTTACCCGGTTCGACGGCCGCGCCGTCACGGCGGCTGTCGGCGACGGGAAAGGGCAACTGACCGGTGCCTACAACGCGGACGCCACCTTCGACCGCATTTCGGCCCGGCAAGCCGCGATCGATGCGGCGTTCACCAGGACCGGCGCCCAGGCGTCCAGATGACCGCGCCGCGAAACGTTGAGAACGCTCGCCCGGATGGGACCCGGTGGTCCATCCTCTTTGTCGACGACGACGATATGGTCTGCCGGAGCATGGGCAAGTGCCTCGACCGGGTCGGATTCCGGACCGTCACGGTGACGTCCGCCGTCGAGGCGCTCGCCCGGATCGGGACCGAGCGGTTTGATGTGATCATCACCGATCACAACATGCCGGAAATGTCGGGTGGGGAGCTGATCGAGCGTCTGATCGAACACGACCCGACGCTCCGAGGACGGATCATCCTGACCAGCGGGGACCTTCACTCGGACGCCAACGACGCTCTCATGACCCGGACCGGGGCCCGAGGGCTCCAGAAGCCTTTTCAGGTCGCCGAGCTGGCCCTGGCGGTACGGGCCGCTGTAGCCAGACTCGGCGCGTTGAATCCCGCCTAGGGCGTCATGTCCGAGTGGTAGGTCGTGGCAAACACCAAAAACCGCATCACATCGAGCATGGACTTGGCCGAGTACCTGATGGTGTGGGCGGTCCGCCGCTCGATCCCGGGAAGGATCGCCATCGCTTCCGCCGGCGTGTAATTCTTGTACGTCAGATCGAGCGCGAAGGGGCCCCTGACCTGATAGGGCTTGAAGTCCCGGAGCCGCGCCATCGCCACCTTGGCCTTGGCCCGGATCAGGGCCTGCCCCGCCTCCGGCGTCATCGTCATCGCCGAGTGGAAGCCGACACTCCGCTTGACGATGGCGCCCTCAACGTCGCCCAGCAGCTTCTGGACTTCGCCAACCGCCTGCTCGTCCCCGCTCACCAGGACCACCGGCACCCCGAAGACCCCCGCGGCCGCGGCGTTGATGCCCGACTCCGCCATCGGCGCGCCGTTCAGCTCAACCGCCGCGAACGTCGCGCTCGAAATGGTATGGGCCCGGACCCCGTTCGGGTTGGTCGTGGCGGCGTGATAGCCGATGAACATCACCGCGCTGAAGGTCGAGTCGATTCCCTGCATCATCTCGAGGGGCCGGGGCGACCCGCGGACGATCATCACATCCGGGGAGAACCGGTCGATCAGCAGGTTCTGCATGTTCCCGTGCGAGTCGGCCACCACGAACTCGGTGGCGCCCGCTTCCCGGGCACCCTGGATCGCGGCGAGCACCTCGGCCGTCATGAAGCCGCGGAACCGCTCGTATTCAAAGCCCGTCGGGCCCAATTGATCGCTCGTGACCACCCCGGTGATGCCTTCCATGTCCACCGAGATGAATACTTTCACCGGCCGCTGGGCGGCCAGAGGTGTCACCCAGGCCAGCACGGCTGCCATCCAACCCCAACGCGTCATGTGATGCTCCTTCAGATTCCGGTTTCGAAATAGCGGATCGTCGTGTCGACCAGGACATCCACGACCGGGGCGAGGCTGTCGAGCTCGACGTACTCGTCCTTCTCGTGAAGGCCGCGTCCCTTGGGCCCGAAGATGATCGTGGGAATGCCGCCCTCGCCCTGATAGATATTGGCGTCGGAAATGCCCAGCAGCCCGCCGATTGACGGATCCCGGCCGAGCCGGACCCGATAGGCCGCCTCGAACGCCTGCAAGCCCGGATGGTCGGGATCGATCTCGAACGGCTCATAAGAGGGCGGCCTGGCCTCGACCGTCACGGTGGAGGCCAGGCCCAGGCCCGCCACCAGACGCTCCAGCTCCCCGACGGCTCCCTGCCGCGTCTCCCCCGGCGCGAGCAACCGGGTGACGATGATCTCGCACCGCTCGGGCACCACCACGGAGTACTCCCGATACCCGCCGTCGATCTTGAGCGTCGAGTAGTTCATCCGGCCGAGCACCGGATGCGAACCCAGTTCGAGGCGTTCGAGCGCGGAAACGATCTTCGCCGCGTCATCGACGGCGTTGATGCCCCGCTCCGGGTGACAAAGCGCGTGGGAACTCTTGCCGCGCACGACGACCCGATACAGAACCTTGCCCGGCATGACGAACGGCACGGCGTCGTCGGGGCCTGACCCGTGGAACGGCTCGGTCAGGAGCATGAGATCGCTCTTGCCGTATTTGGTCCCGAGCAACGCTCGGGCCCCGGTCCCATAGGCCTCCTCGTCGACAGTTGCCGCAAAACCGATGGTACCAAGTTCCGCGTGGCGGCCCCGGTCCTCAATCAACCGGCGGAAGGCGGTGAACGCGCAGGCCAGCCCCGATTTCATGTCGAGCGCGCCCAGACCGTACAGCTTGCCGTCACGCTCGGTCGGCTGAAGGGGATCGGTACTCCAGCCTTCCGCATCAAGAACCGTGTCCAGGTGCCCGGTGAACGTGACGAAGCCCGGTTTCGGCCCAAGACGCGCCATGCAGCACACATTCGGCCGTCCGGGCGCGACCTCCGTCCACTCCGGCTCGAGACCGGCCGCCCGGATCTCATCCGCCATCACCCGGGCAGCCCGTGCCTCCACCGGCAGCCGGGAATCGGCCCGAACCAGCCGGTCAATCAGGTCGCGAAGGCGATCCACTGGGCTAGTACTTCGACGGAACGGCTGAAAGGCCGAGCATCTGCCGGGCCTGGGCCGGCGTGGCCACCCCGCGGTTGAGTTCGTTGGCGAGGCGGGCGGCCCGCTCCACCAACTGGGCGTTGCTCTTCGCCTTCTCGCCGCGCTTGTAGTAGACGTTGTCCTCGAGCCCGACCCGGACGTGGCCGCCAAGCAACATGGCGAACGTGGTCATCGGCAGTTGGTGGGGCCCGATCCCCGAGGTGAGCCACAGGGTATTCTCGGGCATCTCGCGCACGAGATGGACGACATTCTCGAACGTCGGCCAGCTCGCGGTCTGATAGCCCATCACGGTCTGAATCCAGTACGGGGCCTCGACCACCCCGTTCTTGATCAGGTCGCGCATGACCCACGCGCCGCCCGAGTGATACGTCTCCATCTCGGGCTTGACCCCGTACTTCTTCATCTCGGAGGCAAACCGGTTCACGAGGCCATAGGTGAACGGCAGGCACTCATCGAACTCCTGCTCGTCCCGGGGAAACGGCAGCGGCGCCTTCCGCGCGGCGATCCGGAACTTGCTCATGTCCGGCGTCAGGTTGAGCGAGGCCACTTCGGGGCGTGCCGGCAGACACTGGAGCCGCTCGTCCATCGTCATGTCCGGCCCGCCGCCGGTGGTGTTGTTGATGATGATCTCGGGACAGCGCTCGCGGATCTTGCGGTTGACCACGGCCCAGACGTCCGTCGTCGTCGCGGGCCGGGTGTGGTTTTTCGGGTCCCGGGCGTGCACGTGGACCATGGTGGCGCCGGCCTGGTAGGCGCCGTACACCGAATCGGCGATCTCGTCGGCCGTCTCGGGCAGATTGTCGTTCGACTCCTTGCCCTGGACCCCGCCGTTGCAGGAGCAGACGATGATCACGGGAGGCATCTTGCCGACCCGCTCCATGTACTCGTAGGCGTCCGCGTAGCGCCACAGAAAATCGGATTTCCCGGCCATGCTGGTGTATCCTGGAAAGAAGGTGAGACTAGCGCTTGCCGGTCTTGGTCCGGCGGCGCGGTTTGAGCGGCAACGGATCCTCGGCTTTGAGGCGCCGGATCCGGCCAACCATCCGGTCGCGCCAGGCCCGCTGGGTCTGGTGCGTGGATGGGAGCATCCGGTCGGTCTGCTTCCCGATCCGACGCAGCAGATCATCGTCGAACCGGATGTCGGTCTTGAGGTCGTCCCAGAGGGCGTGGTATGACTCCCCGAACCGGGCGAAGTACTCGGCGGCGCCGTGGTCAGCGTTGGTGTTGGCTACGCCGAACGGGCCCAGCAGCGCCCAACGGAGGCCGAGCCCTTCGCGAATCGCATCGTCCACGGACTGGACATCGCACACACCGCTCTTGACAAGGTCGACCGCCTCGCGGACCAGCGCGCTCTGGAGCCGGTTCATCACGAAGCCGGGCGCAAATCGGTACATCACGATCGGCGTTTGGCCGAGCCCCATCATGAACTTGATGGTCCGCTTCACCACCTTGCGGTCCGTCTCCGTCCCGCCCAGGATCTCGACCGCCGGCACTACATGCGGCGGATTGACCGGGTGAGCCACGATGCAGCGAGCCGCCCCGGGAAGCCCGGCGGCGACCTCGGTCATGTCGATGGTCGAGGTGCTGCTGCCGATGATCGTCCTGGGGGCCGCGCACCGATCGATCTCGGCGTAGAGCGCCCGCTTGGCCGCGAGGTTCTCGGGCCCGCTCTCCTGGACGTACCCCGCCCCGGCCACCGCGTCCTCGAGCGAGTCCACCGCCTCGACCAGATCCCACCGGGCCTTCGCCTCCCGCTTCTTGATCTCGCCCCGGCTCCGCAGGTCCTTGAGATCCGCCTTGAACCACGCCATCGCCCGGGCCAGCTGTTCGGGGTTCTGGTCGAACGCCCGGACCCGGCAGCCCGCCCGGGCAAACACCTGGATCCAGCTCCGGCCGATGACGCCGGTTCCGACGACGGCAACGGAGGCGATGTCCGGTTTCTTCATAGGGGAAAGTGACCTGAAGGCGATGTCGGTTTCGGGATACAAGACTGAATCCAATGTACCGCCCCGGCGATCCCGGCACTACTCCGCCCCGGCCCGAAAAACGGAGACGCGGACGAGTACCAGCCTCGCCCGCGCCTCCTTCCCCACCACCGCTTCTCTTCGATGGACGAGCCTCCGAAGTCCCCTAGAAGCGGTGTCACAGACAAACTGACACCACGATCGTTAAGGGTTCGGGAACCGCGCGTGAAGCGTCACTGGCTGGCGTCACGGAAGCCAGCGCAGATCCGCTCCGACCGGCGCATTCCGGGCCACCTGGCGCGCCATGATCCGCAGGAGGTCGGCATTGGTCCAAGGCTGCCAGCCGTGGCCCTTCATCGGCCGCCCAAACCCGAACTCGCCGGCATAGTACGGACTGGTCGTGCCTTCCAAGAACTCCTGCAGCAGGTACACGGACGGCGCCAGGTAGAACTGGTCCATCTCGCCGGTGAAGACCCGGAGCTTGCCGACCAGCGATGGGCCGATCCTCGGCCACTCTTTCGCCAGGTAGGCTCCCAGGTCGTAGCCGCGGTCCCGCATCGACGAGGCCACCTCATGGTCGATCTCCCCCGTGGCCATGTTCCAGAGGCGCCGCGGGTAGCCGGCCGCGTCGACCGGGCCATAGGCCGCGTTCCAGGCGTCGATCTGACCGGCCGACCGCCCCCTCGTCCCCTGGGACTCCTCCATGCGGGAGAGCTCCCGCACATTCCCCATGGCCTGGCCCATCGTGTTCATCTGGAACGGCCGTTCCGGCGCCCCGAAGGGGGCATTCGGCAGCCGGAAAGCGCTGGTGTCCCCGTAGATGTTGACCAGCTGGTAGCGCCGGAAATCGACGGGGTCCGGATACAGCGTCCACGTCCCGCCGTAGTAATCGGGATAGTGGATCTGGAGAGCCAGCGAGATCCACCCGCCCGTGGACCCGCCGGTCATGACCCGCGCATACGGAGCACCGATCATCCGGAACGTTCGTTCGAGATATGGAATCAGTTCCTGATGAATCGCATCGCCATAGGGGCCGTTGTTGGCGGAGTTGATGCCGTACGAGTCATCGAAAAATGGGGTCGGGTGCTGGAGCTTGACGGCAATGAACCGCGGGAGGTCGTCCCCGGTCCACGCCTTGCCGAACTCGTATCCGCTCTCCTTCTTCCCCCCGGCCTCGCGGGTCAGGTTGGCGAACATCTGGGGCCCGCGTTCATCCGGCGGCGTGGTGGTGAAGCCGAAGGGGGCCTCGAGGCTGAAGTGATCTTCGTGGAAGACGACCGGGTACTTGAGATCGCCGTGCTCGTCGTAGCCCTTCGGCAGCAGGACGGTGGCGCCGAGGTACATTGGCTGGCCCCACCATTTGCTCAGAATATCGCTCTTGATCTTGATCCGCTTGACCCAGCGATCATCGGCCGGCACCTGGATCGGTGGCACCACCTGATCGAGCACCAGCCGGGTGAGGTTCGGACGCCGCGGGTCGAGATGGATTCGGACACTCCGGCTGTACAGGTTGCCCGGGGAGAACGCCCAGCGTTGCCCTTCCCACTGGTCCATGTGGGCCCAGATCGTGTGGCCGTCCGCCCGGGGAAAGCGGGTGTAGACGTTGACGATCGCCTGGACCCAGTAGTCGCCGGCCGGCAACCGATCGAGGCTCGGATACGGAAATCCGATCGCCGAACGGTCCATGACAACGGCCCGGCCCGGGGCCAGTTCCTCGATGTCGGCAGCGAAAAACGGCACCCGGGCGTCCCGTTGGCGAGCCGAGTTGTAGGCGGCGATCCGAGGTTCCTGGTCATTGGTCGGCGCGATCGCCACGAAGACTCGCCCCGTCAGCGCCTCAGGCCGGACTGACGCCGGCACCGAGATCGAAAACCGGATGCCGCCCGTCGTCTGGGCCCGGGCCGGGGCCACGCCGACCGCGAGCAGCCCGGCGATGGTCATTGCAACGGCGCCGTTCATGGCCGCTCCTCCCCGGGCTTGTACGCCCGTTCGAGATGAGCCTTGATGTCGTCCAGGCTGAACCAGGCCTCCTTGAACCGGCCCTGCGCGAACAACGGGGCCTGGTCGAAGAAGTGCGGCGACTTGGGATCGCCGCTTTCGCCGAAGGGTATGATCGAGAGGGCCCGAACTTTGGGTCCAAACTCGATCACCGACACATAGGCCGAGCCCGCGACGTCATAGCGGCGGTGCCCTTCCTTGCCGGCCGCGGTCCCAACCGAGAAGATCGCCCCCACCTGCCCGCCCTCGGCCGAGGGCATCGGCAGGCTCGGCCGTTCGTCGCTGTAGGTCTCCCGGTCCCGTTCGCTCGGCCGCTGGAGCCGGATCGCGTCGCCCAGCGCCACGTCGGATTTCCCGAAGTACTGGATCAGGTCCGTGGGGACCCGTTCGAGCGCCGCAATCCGGTACCAGGTGGTCGTGTCCGCCCTCGCCGTTTTCGGGCCGGCGATCGTCTGGTATATCGTGAACCAGAGCGCCGGCACGGAAGTCGTACTGCCTCGCCGGTCCCAATGCCTGAGGCTGTCGATCATCGGCTGCAGGCGGGCGGCGCGGGGCGGATCGACCGCGGTGAGCAGTTCGTGTTCGAAGAACAGCGGAGCCAGATCTCGGTCCGCCGCATAGAAGTAGGTGTCGAAGGCCATCGCCGTCCACTCCTCGAAGCTGAACTTGCCGGCCCGGCTGAGGAGCCTGCGCGAGGCGCGAGCCCGCCAGTTGTCCGGGTGGAGGCCGATGTACTTCGGGTAGTCGGCCCGCTTCGGGTTCACGTCGTCCGTCGTGGTCAGAAACGGCGTCGAGTTGGTGTTCTGCATCCAGCCGGAAGGCGGGTTCATCACCTGCGGCATCTCGGCCGGGGTGTGGTACCCGTGCCAGTCGCTCCTCGGGTCCGATCCGTCCACCGGCCGGCTCCAGTCGAGGGTCGTATCACGCTTCGGCACGGCGCCGGCATGAATGAAGAAGATGTTCCCGGCCGTGTCGGCGTACATGACGTTGTGGTAGGTGAGGCCGTTGATGTCGAGGGCCCGCCGGAACTCGGTGAAGTTCCGGGCCTTGCCCATGGCGTACCACTGCTGGAACAGGCCGCCGTGGTCGAGGTTCCCGTAGTTCACGGCCAGTTGCTTGTCGCCCCGGCGGCCGAGAATTGGCCCGTGATGCGTCTTCCGGAACAGCAGCGGCCTGGTCTCGATCCCGGCGGCCGTCCGGACCCGGACCGAGTCCCGCCATTCGGTCGCGCGCCGGTGGGCCCCGGCGTAACGATATGCGAGGGGATCGGCCGGGTCGTCGAAGGTTTCCTCCCAGACATCGGCCATGTCGGAGTTGTTGACGGTGAGGGCCCAGCCGAGGTGCTCGTTGTGTCCCTTCACCGGGATCATCGTGTTCGAATAGGCCGTCAGGCCGGACATGTTCCAGCCTTGGTCGCTGATCCAGTGGCTCTCGTAGACCGGGAGCAGCGGCGTGTGGGGGTTCACGAACAGCATGGCGTGGCCGCTGGCGCTCTTGGCCGCGCTGACGGCCCACATGTTGGAGCCTTCCTCGGAGTGGCGTTCCGGGGTGGTGATCTTGAGCATCGCCTTGAGATCGACGCCGGTCGACCCCGGATCGACGGCAAAGGCCCGATACAGCATGAACACCATCCAGCCTTCGTAATGGATCACGAGCTGCGGCTTGATCTCGGGATGGCGGTACAGGAAATAGTTGGTACCGTCCGCCCAGCCGTCGGCCAGCGCCTGAAGCGCGGGCGTGGCGGCGGCGTATTCCTCCCGGCCGAGTCGTTCGATCTCGAACGCGCGGAGGAAGGTGTCCATCCCGACCCCGTCCTCGCCGACCACCTCGGCCCAGCGGGCCAGGCCCTGGATATAGGACGGCTCCGTTTCCTGAAACCGATCCTCGGCCCGGGCATAGGCCATCCCGAACATCGTCTCGGTGTCAGTGTGCCCGTGGACGTGAGGCACGCCCCAGGTGTCGCGGTAGACGGTGACGGCGGCCGCGAGCCGTTTCCACCGGCCCAGCTCACTCCGGCTCGGGCCGCTCTCGGCTTGGACCAGGCCCGGGCAGAGCGCCAGGACCATCAGAAGCATGAAACGCATCGCTACCTCGGCGGTGGGGTAAACACCGGCAGCAACAGGCGTGAGGCGAAGGTCGCCTCGTGGATCACCATCTGACGGGCCACCCGCCACACGGTGTCTGTCGCCACCGGATTGCCAGTGTTCTGGTTCGGGTTGAAATGGGGGGAGGCCGCACTGGCCAACTGCAACTGGATCCGATGGCCCGGCAGGAATGTGTGGGCTGCATCGTAGAGGTCGATGAACAGCTTGGTCGGGCGGTCCGGCACCAGCGGGAGTTCCTGGGTGTACCCGGCACGATACCGGGTCCGGATCATCCCGACCTTCGGGCCGATCATGATCGATCGGCCGTCGGGAAACCGGTCGATGAGCACGGCGGCAAAGTCGGTGTCGAACCCGTCCGAGGCGGCGAAGAGTTCAAGTTTCGATTGACCGATGATGGTCACCGGCCTCGTGAGCGGCGCCGAGGTATAGACAAGGACGTCGGCCCGCTTCTGCAGCGGGGCCAGGTCCGAGCCGCCATCCTCATCGGGGCCGGGCGTCGGATCCCGCGGATCGTATGTGAAACGGTCGGCGGTTTCCCGTTGCGGAGGCTGCCACTCGAGCCGCCCGTCCCCCCCCGAAGTATTGGCCCGGCCGCTGCTCCTCAAGTAGAGGGATTTGGTGGCGCTTGCCGCGGGCGGGTAGTCGGGAAAGTCACGCCATTCGTTCGAGCCGGTCACAAAGATCCGGGCCCGCGAATAGGGAAATGCCGTCGCCGTACCCTTGAGGCAGTAGTCGAACCAGGCCAACTGCACGGGCCGGTAGTCGACGATTCCCCGCTTGCCCCATTCAAAGGCGCCGATCTTCTCGCCACCGCCGGTCCAGGTCTGGGTATGATCCCACGGCCCAGCCAGGAGGAACTGCCGGTCGCGCGCCGGAGAATGCTTCCGCATTCCGCGCCAGTAGAAGAGGGCACCAGGCTGATTTCCGTCGAACCAGCCGGTGATGGTCATAGCAGGAAGGGTGGCCTCGGCGAAGTCCTCGTCGAAATACTGGAGCTTCCGCCAGTACTCGTCCATGGTCGGGTGGTCGAGGAAGCTTCGGTAAATCGGCATCACCCGGCCCATGACCGAGTCCATCGTCCTGAGCGGGCGGTGGCGGGCCACCTTGGCCCAATCCACTTTCTTGGGATCGACCCGGTCCGGGCCGAACCGGTTGAGCCAGGTGAGGGCCCAGTTCGCGCCGAACGCGCCGCCGACGTACGGCAGTTCGTTGAAGTAAAGGCCGCCGGCGGCGGTCGGCGCCATGCAGACGAGGTGGGGCGGCCGGGTCCGGGCGGTGACCCACTGCGACGCCCCGAAATACGACAGCCCCATCGTGGCCACCCGGCCGTTGGACCAAGGCTGCTTCGCGATCCACTCGATCGCATCGTAGCCGTCGTTGATTTCCTGGAACAGAAACGCGAACGTGCCGCCGGATTCGCCGGTGCCGCGGACGTCCTGCACTACCACCGCATAGCCGCGGGCCGCGAAGTATTCGCCCACACCCTTCCCGTCCATCCATTCGGCGCGGCGGCCGTACGGAGTCCGGATGATGATGGCCGGATACTTGGCCGCGCCTGCCGGCAGCCAGAGGTCCGAGATGAGGCTCACGCCGTCCCGCATCGCGACCTTGATGGCGTCGCGGCGTTGAACTTGAGCCTCGATCCGGCCCGAGAGCAGCCCGGCCAGGAGCAGGCCGGCGACTCCGACCCTCATGCCTGATCCAGCCGCAGCATCGTCTGCATCAGGACGTTGGCGCCATTGGCCACGTCCTCGGCCCGGGTGAACTCCTTCGGGCTGTGGCTGATCCCGCCCACCGACGGCACGAAGATCATCCCCATCGGACCGATCCGGGCCAGGTCCTGGGCGTCGTGCCCCGCCCCGCTCGGCATCAGCCGAGTGGTGAGACCGAGCCCCTTGGCAGCCTGGTCGATCACGCCGCGGACCGCCGGATCGGACAGCGCCGTCACGTTGGTGGGGCGTGCGGCGGCCACCCAACTGGTACCGTACTTCGTCATGATCTGGTCGCCGGCCGATTTGATCTCGGTCCAGAGCGACGCCAGCGTCTCCATCGACAGGTCGCGAATCTCGATCGACAGCGAGACCTCGCCCGGGATCACGTTCTGGGCCCCAGGCTTCACCTGAAACCGGCCGACGGTGCCGACCTGGCGGCCCGGCCGGCCTTTGACTGTCCGGTCGACCGCGAGGGCCAGCTCCGCCGCCGCCAGAAGGGCATTCTTCCGCTCGTCCATCGGCGTCGTGCCGGCGTGGTTTGAGAAGCCCGTCACCGTCACATCCCAGGACATGATCCCCACGATGCCCTCGACGACGCCGATGTTGACGTGGGTCCGGTCGAGGATGCCGCCCTGCTCGATGTGGAGCTCGACGTACCCCGCGATGCTGCCGGGCTCGTGCCGGTACCCCGCCATGGCCGCCGGGTCCCCGCCGACTTTCCGGATCTTGTCGGCCAGCACGATGCCGTCGCGCGGGCCCGGGCGGGCCAGGTCCGCGGCCGAAACCTCGCCCAGGAATCCCCGGCTGCCGGTGAGGCCGTTTTCCTCGTCGGCCCACATCGTGACCCAGAACGGGTGGCGGTTCCGGTAGCCCTTCTCCATCAGCGTTCGCGCCACCTCGACCGCGCTGAGCGTGCCGACGTCGCCGTCGTAATTGCCGCCGTTCAGGACTGAATCGATATGGGAGCCGAACAGGAGGGGCTTGAGCGCCGGTGCGGTGCCGGCCCGTTTGCCGAGAATGTTGCCCGCGGGGTCCACCGCCACCTCGAGTCCAGCCGCCCGCATCACCGGCACCAACCAGCCGCGGCCCTCGACGTCGGCATCGCTGAACCCGATCCGGGTCACTCCGCCCTCGGGATTGGCGCCGAACCGCGACAATTCCTTGAGCCAGCCGTTGACCCGGTCGCCGTTGACCCGCCAAGCGGCCCAGGCCGGCCCCGGCTGGAGCCAGGGGATGAATGATGCGGCGGCCGCCGCCTTCACTACGTCACGTCGGTGCATGGGTGTCTCTCGTTTGATCGGTTTGGACGGAGATCAGCCGACGCTCACCGACTCCGCGGCGAGGTCGCGCTCCACCATGAAGGTATCCCGCCGGCCGACGGCCGGGAGCCAGACCGGCCCGCCGACGATCAGACAACGCCGAAACATCGCCTTGAGCGCCGGGCCGCCGCCGGCTACCGCGGTGGCCACGAGACCGGCCACCGTCATGAAGTCACCCGTGTAAAACAACATCGTTCGCAGGGGTGACTGGCCCATGCCGGTGATCGCGATGATGCCCCACCCCAGCCAGGGAACGCCAAAGCCGATCGCCAGAAAGATCCGAACCGACCGCCGCCGCCAGATCGACTCCATGACCGCCTCTCTCTCCTGGTCCTAGTGAGTTCCCGCGGAGGCTCGTTCGGGCACGGCGAGGTCCCGCCGGAACCGGTCGAGCGCGAACGGCGCAATCAACGGCGGCACTTTGCCGGTCGCAATCAATTCCGCCATCGAGATGCCCGAGGCCGGAATCGCCTTGAATCCCCAGGTCCCCCAGCCGGATGACAGCAGCAGGCGATCAACTTCGGTGACGCCCATCAACGGCGAGTAGTCCGGCGTCATGTCGCAGAGCCCGGTCCACTGCCGGAGAATCCGGAGTTTGGCCAGGAACGGAAACAGGTCGATGGCCCGGGACGAGCATGAGGCCAGGAACGGGAAGGTCGAGCGGGTCGAGTAGCTCGAATACGGGTCAATCTCGGCCCCGATCAGCACTTCGCCGCGGGAACTCTGCGACACATAGATGTGCAGATCGGCCGACGCCACGATCCGGTCCAGCACCGGCTTGTAGGATTCGGTGACGAACGCCTGGAGCGGATGGGTCACGATCGGAATTCGGAACCCGGCCATGTTGGTGATCTGGGTGACGTACCCGCCCACCGCCGACAGGACCTGGCCGGCCGCCACGAAGCCGCCGTTGGTCTCCACGCCGACGCAGCGGCCCCGATCAATCCTGAGCCCGGTCACCTCCACGCCCTGGTGGATCGAGACACCGAGCCGCTGGGCTTCGATGGCGTATCCCCACGCCACCGCATCGTGCCGGATCGTGGCGCCGGGCGCGTGATACGCGGCGCCCAGAATCGGCCGCTTCCCGCCGCCGGACATGTCGAGCTCGGGACAGACATCATGAACCTGGCGGGCATCGAGATACACGGTGTCGACGCCGAACTGCTGATTCTGCAGGGCCCGCTCCCGCTGGTTGCGAATCTGGGGATCCGAATGCGCCAGCCACAACAGCCCCCGCTCCGACCGGAGCATGTTGTAGTCGAGGTCCTGCGCCAGCGTCGCGTACATCTCGAAGCTTCGCTGGTAGAACCGAATCGTGTCCGGCGTCTTGTAGTTGGCCCGCAGCACGGTGGTATTGCGCCCGGTGCCGCCCGAGCCGATATAGGAGCGTTCCAGGATGGCTACGTTCCGAATCCCGAAGTTCCGGGCCAGATAGTACGCCGTAGCGAGTCCATGGCCGCCGCCGCCGATGATGACGACATCGTACGAGTGGCCCAGCGTGTCCTGACGGAGGTACTGGTGCCGCCGAAAGAGTTTGAGCATGGCTATCTCCCCGCCCCGGCCGGCACCAGGGGCGCCGCCGGCTGAATAACCGGGGCAAGGTCGGCGCCGACGGTCAGGATACGATCGATCACGTGGTGCCCGACCGGCGCCGGCACGAACAGGTGGAGCCGCCCCGACTCGTACAGCACCTTGCCCCCGACGCCGGTGATCGCGCCCTGGACGAATGCGGGCCGGTGGTCGGGCACCGCCGCGAACATCAGGCGTCGGATGATCTCGAGCCGGTCGTCGCCTTCAACGGTCCAGACGGCCCAGCCGTCGGTCTGGTCCACCGCGAGGCCCCGGCTACCCAGCTGGTCGCGCGCTGCCGTCAGGAGGTCGGTTCGTCCCGCCCGCGGACCGATCAACCAGAGCTCGTCGGGCGCCACCCGGACCGCGGATCGATGGCGGCTCGCGAGCCCATCAAGTGTCTCTCGGTCCGCGAGACACGCCACCACCGAGGCCTCGGCCGGAATCAGATCAAGCACGGAGCCTCGCTCCTTCCCGGTCGTAGAACGGCCCGTGCACCACCGTTCCCTCGAACGACCGGCCGGACCCGTCCACCGCGGTCACGGCGTCGGGCCAGCCGTGCGCCGTCCTGTAGACCCAGCCGAGCGCCACGCCGTGCCCAAGGGCCGGGGAAAAACGAGATGACGTCAGATACCCCACCCGTTCCGCGCCCATCAGTAGCTGGGCTCCTTCGAGCGGCGCCTCGTCGAACCGGAACGCCCGCAGGACCCGGTTCGGCTCAATCGCCTCGAGGCGCCGGAGCGCGGTCCGACCCACGAATGCCGGCTTGTCCATCTTGACGGCCCAGTCGAGTCCCAGTTTGTGCGGCGTGCTGTCGAAGTCGGTATCCTGACCCACGATGATGTGGCCCTTCTCGAGCCGGAGCAGCCGCAACGCCCCGAGGCCGTGGGGCCGGATGCCGAGATCCTTTCCGGCGTCGAGCAGGGCGTCCCAGAGGCGTTCGGATTCGAGCCTCGGGTGATGGAGCTCAAAGGACAATTCGCCCACGAATCCGACCCGGAGCACCAGGCACCGAATGCCGGCGACGGTCATCCACTGAATCCCGCCATAGGGAAACGATTTCGGATCGACGGGTTCAGCGGTCAGGCGGGCGAGCAGATCCCGGGCCCGAGGGCCGCACAGGTTGATGGCGCCGAGCGTCGCGGTCTGGTTGGCAATCCGGATGTCGTGGCCCCAGGTCTCAGCCCAGTCCCGAAGCCAGCTCTCGATCACGTCGGCGCCGCCGCTCGTGAACGTGAGGTAGTAGCCCTCGGGCCCGAGTGAGGCGACCAGGCCGTCATCGAAGACATAGCCGGCTTCGTTCAGGAGCAGGACGTAGCGGCTGCGATTGGCCTTGAGGTCGGCGACCCGGCAGGGATACAGGCGCTCGAGGAACGGGATCACATCCGGCCCGTTCACCAGATATTTACCGAGCGTGCTGACGTCCATGACGCTCACCCGCTCCCGAACCGCCCGGTACTCGTCGGCGGCGTCGCCATAGCGTTCGACCCGTTTCCAGGCGCCGGCCCACTCCATGACGCCACCCATCGCGAGATGCTTTTCGTGGAGCGCCGTATGCCACTCCAACGGATACCGCGCGCCGGCCGCGACGTCCTCCAGCCGGACCGGCCGAGCGGGTGGCCGGGCGGTGGTCGGCCCGCTCCACTGGGTGCCGGGTGCCTGTTTCTCGACGAACCCCCGGAGGTGGGAATGGCACAGACTGCCCTGGCAGGGTCCCATCGTGACGGTCGAGTAGCGCTTGAGCAGTTCGGTCGACTGGAACCCTTCATCCCACGCCAGCTCGAGATCGTTCACCGCCACGTCTTCGCACAGGCAGACGAACCCGCTGGTCGGACACACCGGCAGATCGGGCACGGCCACGTCCGGCACGCTCCCCCTCGCGGCCGACCGTCCATCCGCCTCGGCCGCGGCGGCCTTGAGCCCTGGTCGGGCCAGGTCGCCGATCGCGATCGCCTCAACGGACGCGGCCCGAGCCTGCCGAAGCAGGCTGGCCCTCGGTTCGAGTCCCAGTGACCCCACGATGGTGTCGCAGGCCACCGTGGTAAGTCCGGTTCGGGACTGAATGATGGCGGCGCGCACCTTCTTCGCCCCCTTGGCCGCCACCAGGCTCCCGCCCGGGAACGTCGCCAGGCCGGCCGGCAAGCGCAGCGTCATTGCCTCGGGTGCCACGACGGCCGCGATTTCAACCCCGGCCGCGATCAGCGAGGACAGATGCTCCAGCCCTTCATCGCTGTCGAACGCGACGACCGCCCGGTGGCCCGTCTTGAGTCCCCGGCCCGCCATCAACGCCGCGCCGCGACCCTGCCACACGCCGGGCAGGTCATTCCCTTCGAACACGAGGTGTCGTTCCGATGCGCCGGTCGCGAGGATCAGCCGGCGGCAGCTCACCAACTGGAGCCGATCCGCCGTCACGATCGGCACCAGCGGCCCTTCGTATACGCCGAACGCCACCCCTCGTTCGAACACCGCGATCTTGGGGTGGGCCCGGACCTGAACCCCCAGGGCTTCGACCTGATTTCGGAGCGTGCCGGGTGGAATCTTCTCGCCGATTGCGCCCTCGTCGCAGAGCACCACGGCGCTCCCGGCCTCGGCGGCGGTCAGCGCGGCCGTCAATCCGGCGATCCCGCCCCCGACCACACAGAGGTCGGGATGGTGATAACGCCGCTCGGGCTCCCCCGGCGGCGTATGCACGTCCACGTCTCCCAGGCCCGCCAGGCGCCGGATGATCGGCTCGGCCGCCGGCCAGAACTCCCTGGGGTGAATCATCGACTTATAGTAAAAGCCGACGGGCAGGAGCTTCCGCATCCACCAGAGCGCGCTCAGCAGATCGTGGTCGGCGGACGGAAAGCCGGTCGATCGCATGACGGAAAGCCCTGGTACCGCGGGCGTCACGCAGGTGCGGGTGGCCGGCTCGCCGTCAACCGTCATCGAGCAGTTGGGACAGTCACCGGTGCCGCAATAATGGCCCCGGGGCCGGTGGTACTTGAACGATCGCGAGAGAATTCGAACCCCGGCCCGATGGAGCGCCGAGGCAATCGTGTCGCCGGGCTCGATCGGGACCGAGCGGCCCTCGAAGTCAAACGACGTCATGGATCGCGTTGGTCAGAGTGTTGCGGGTGAGGGAAAACCACCGGCGGCACCCGGCGTGGTGGTACCACCGTTCGCGCTGCTCTCCCGCGATGTTGGTGCGAAGCCAGACCCGGCGGTAGTCGGCATCGACGTCGCCATCCACCGCATGACCGCCCTCGGGGAGCTCGCCGCTGGGCCAGAACTCACCGTAGGGGCGCGGGCCGCAGTTGGGACACGGGATCATCAGCGCCATCGTCAGGGTCTCCTAATGGTCGCGCCGGGTGAGTAACGGCAGCAGAATCCGGGACGCCCGCCCGGGCTCATGAAAAATCGTCTGGTTCGCGAGCACTTTCGTCGTATCGGTCGCGATCGGCTTGCCGGTGTTCAAGTTCGGGTCGGTGAAAGAGGCCGCGGCGCTGGCGACCTCGACCCGGATCCGATGGCCCGGCAGAAAGGCGTGCCCGATGTCGAACAGCTCGATCGTGAACTCTTCGGCCTTGCCCGGGGTGAGCAACACGGTCCGGTCGTAGCCGTTCCGGTACCGAGCCCGGCGGACCCCTGCCGGCACCGGTCCAAGCAGCACGGCCCGGCCGTCTGGATAGACGTCGAGGAGCTTGCCGGTAAAATCAGTATCGAGCGCGTCGCTCGCCGCCCAGAGTTTGACGAACACCCGGCCCGCGATTTCGACCGTATCGGTGAGCACCGGCGTGGAATACACCAGCACGTCCCGGCGATCCTCGATCCGGATGTGATTCGTGACCGGTTCCGCCGACGGTGTCGGGTTCCCGGGATCATAGGTGTACTTGTCCGGCGTGGCGCCCTGCGGCGGATCCCACGACAGCCGGCCGTCGCCGCCCGATGTGTTGGCCGAGCCATTGCCGGTAAAATAGAGCGGTTTGAGCGGCGCCTCGGCCAGCGGATACCGGTCCGAGGTAATCCACCGGTTGGTTCCGGTGACGAAGACCCGGACTTTCGGCGCGGCGAAACTCGGCGTCGCCTGCTTGAGACACCAGTCGAAGTACTGAAGCCGGATCTTCTGGATCGGCAGGATCGCCGTCGAATCGAAGGTGAGCTCACCCAGTTTCCGGGCGCCGCCCAGATACGTCATGGCGTGATTCCACGGCCCGATGATCAGGAACTGGTCCGGTTTGGAACCCGCCCGTCGGCTCATGCCGTCCCAGTAGGAGAGCGCCCCGCTCTGGTCGCCGTCGTACCACCCCGTGACGGTCAGCGCCGGAACCGCGATGCGCGCGAAACCGGCATCGTCGAAATGCAGTCTCCGCCAGTAGGCATCGAGGGTGGGATGGGCCAGGATCTCCTGGTAGAGGCGCATCGGCCGGCCCATCAGGGTGTCGAGCCGGTTGAGGGGCCGCATCTTCGCCAGATCATCCCAGCGAATCAGCTCGTTCAGCTCCCCCTGCTCCGCCCGGCCCGACACGTCATTGAGCCACGGAAGAGCCCACCCGAGGTGAAGCGCCCCGCCGACATAGGGCAACTCATCGAACAGCCGCCCCGACGGCGCGTCCGGCGCGATACAACTCAGGTGCGGCGGCCGTTCCCGCGCCGCCAGCCACTGCACCGCCCCTAGGTACGACCCACCGTCCATCCCCACCCGACCATTTGACCACGGCTGCCTGGCGATCCATTCGATCGTGTCGTAGCCGTCCTTCCCCTCGGGAAAGTAGAAGTCGAACTGGCCATCGGAGTCACCGCGGCCGCGGGTGTCCTGCAGGACGACGGCATAGCCGGCCTTCACGTACTTGTCGAGGCTGTAGCGGCGGAATTGCGGGTTCCGGCCATAGGGCGTCCGGAGCAGGATGGTCGGATGCCGGCCCGTCGGCGCTGGAATCCACAGATTGGCGACCAGCTTGACACCGTCGCGCATCGGGATGGCGAGCCCGAAACGATTGACGATCTGAGCCTGGGCGCCGCCAAACGCCGCGACGGCCAGGGCCGTCACCAGAGCCGCGATGCTATTGCCAGAGCGCACGACGATTGGCCTCCCAGCCTTCGGGTTGGAGGTGTTCCAGGAAGTAGCTGATCGTGGTCTTGAAGCCATGGATCGCGTCAGTGCCGGCGAGAACGTGAGAGCCCTGGGGATAGACCGATACGTCCACCGGCCTCCCGGCATCGATCAACGAGCGCAGCAGTTGCATGGAGTTGGCGTTGACGGCATTGTGGTCGTCGGTGCCGTACTGCAACAGCAGCCGGCCCTTGAGCGTCGGGGCCAGGGTCATCACGTTCGCCTTGGCGTATCCGTCCGGATTGGCGGCCGGCGTCCGCATGATCCGGCCGATATACTGACGGGGCCCGTTGGCCAGATCCGTGATCGGTGCCCCCGCCACGCCGACCTGGTAGACCTCCGGATACCGGAGCATCATCATCAACGTGAGATACCCGCCGTGCGAAATCCCGGTCACGCCCACCCGGGTTGAGTCGACGTAGGGCCGGTCGCGCAGCTGGCGAACCGCGGCCGCCTGGTCATCGACGTCCTCCCGGCCCATGTGCTGATAGTTGCCGGTCTGGAACTTCTTGCCCCGGCCCAGTGTGCCACGCCCATCCACCTGGAAGACCAGGAAACCGAGCTGGGCCAGGCCCGAGCGGAAGTCCGCAGTCTCGAACTGATTCCGCACCGCCTTGGTGTGGGGCCCTCCGTAGATCGACACGATGACCGGGTACTTCCGGGCTGGATCGAAATCCGCCGGTTTGAACAGAATCCCGTATGTCGCCTCGCCGTCCGCCGCCTTGAGCGGGATGAGCTCCGGACCGGCCACGCCGAGAGCGTGCAGCGGAGTCGTATCCGTCGTCGCGATTGATCGCAGCAGGCGCCCGTCCATGGTCTTGAGCACCGCCGTCGGCGCCGCCGTGAGCGACGAGTACCGGTCGAGAAAGACCCGGGCTCCCGGATCGAGGAAGACCTCATGCCACCCCGGCTCGGTCGTGACCGGCTCAAAAGCCGATCCGTCCAGGCGGGCCCGGTAGAGATGCTGCTCCAAGCCGAGCCGAGTCGCGGCGGTCAGGTAGACGACACCCTTCGCCTCGTCGACGCCCTGGACCTCGCCGGTTTCCACCTCACCCCGGGTCAGTTGGCGGAGCTGGTGCCCGTCGCGATCGTAGAGATAGAGATGGCGGTACCCGGTCGTCTCGCCGCTCCACAGGAACCGCCGGCCGTCGGCCAGCACCCGAAAATTGTGCAGGGGGTCGAGGTAGGCCGGATCTTCCTCGGTCAGCAGGGTCCGGTGCCGGCCGGTGACCGGATCGACCGCCTCGAGGCGAAGGTGGTTCTCCCAGCGGCCCACGATCTGAAAGACGAATTCCTTGCCGTCCGGGAACCAGCTGATATCCCGGAGGTACGGTTCTTCCTCGGTGCTGGTCGCCACCAGGACGTCGTGCCTGGAAGCCAGATCCACCACATGGAGCTCGAGAATCGGATTGGGATCGGTCGCGAACGGATACCGGAAGAAGTCAACCGTCGCATGGCGGTCGCTGTCGCGGAGCAGCGGATACGGACGAAGCGACGACTGATCGGCCTTGAAGTAGGCGATCCTGGTTCCGTCGGGCGACCACACGAACCACGGGCCGGCGCTGATGAACCCGATCAGATTGTCCTCGCCCGTGCCCTTGACCACCTGCTCTTCGGCACCCGTTGCCATGTCGCGAACCCAGAGGTTGTCGTAATTCCTGATGAAGGCATAGCGGCCATAGTCGGGCGAGAACTGGCCCGGCTCGGTGGTGGCCAAGTCGAGCGGACCAAACTTGGCGGGCAGTTCAAGGCGCCGGAGCGTGCCCGAGTCGGGCCGGAACAGGTAGCGGGCTCCGTCGGCGTTGAACGCCACCAGTTTCCCCTCCCGCTCGAAATCCGCCCCGGCGAGCAGCGCTCCGGCGAAGGGCCTTCCCGCGATCCGCTGATACTCGGCGCCCAGGCGAGCCACTACCGGAGCAGCCAGCAGTGGTGAGGCCCGACCGGTGAGGGCGTCGATCCTCCGAAGGCCCCTCCCCTGACCGGATGTGTCGGCCGCCGGATCGAAGTAGGTCGCCGCGCCGGGCATCCACCGGACCGCCCAGGTCCCGGTCATCTTCAAAGCCTGACCCTGCAGCAGCGCCCCCAACCTGGCCATCCCCGGGCTCTGGGCCGCGGCCCGCCCGGGACCGAACAAGCCCAGCATGCTCAGAGCCAGCCGGCCGACTTGCGTGATCCTCATGATGCGTCTCGCTTCCTGAATGAATTCCTGCACCCATCGAATCAGCGTCCTCGGCGGACCTTGCCCGGCGCTTTGAGCACCGCCCCCAGGAACGATGGCGGTCGCCGCAACCGCTGACGACCGCTTTCCTCTTCCCAGATTCGCTCCAGGAAACTCATGTGCTCGTCCATCGCCGCGTCGATCTCCGCCTCGTCACCTCGCTTGACCGCCTTGAGGGTCCGGTCGTGGATCGCAATGGCGTGTTCGCTCTCTTCGTGCGCATCGTGGAGCGCCATGTCCCGGGCGATTTCCAGTTCCTTGAGCAAGGACCGCATCAGCCTCACCACCGTGGAATTTCTGGTGGCGCGGGCCAACAGGATGTGGAACCGGAGATCGAGCTGGAGGGATCGGTTGCGGTCGCCGATGGCCCGGCGCTGGAGGACGATCGTCTCGGCCATGGCGTCGAAGTCGGCATCGGTGGCGTAGAGGGCGGCCAGCTGGGCAACCCGGGGCTCGAACAGGCGGCGCGCTTCGAGGACACCGGCGACTTCATTCACCCGGAGTTCGCGCTGTTCGGCGAGGAGGGCCGCCGGAATCACGTCGGAGCGGATGAACATCCCGCCGCCCGGGCCGGGCTTGACCGTCAGCAGCCCGGATTCGGTCAGCACCCGGGTCGCCTCGCGAAGCGTGGGCCGGCTGATCTGCATCTCGGCGACGAGGTCCCGCTCAGAGGGGAGCCGGTCGCCCCGGCTCAGGTCGCCGGCGCGAATGGCATCGGCGATTTGTTCGACGGCCTCTTCGAAGGTACGGCGAGTCCGAACCGGTTTGAACACGGGGCTCCGCGGCGCAGTGGTCAGCCTTACCGTTCTTGGTAAGCTGACATGACCAATGCTACCAGCGGATGGCGCCGAGGGGAAGACCTTTGCCTTCGCCGGCCCGCGACCGCTATTCTCCACCATGACCCGACTGCCCGCTCACGTCCGCGGGGCCGCGTTGCTTCACGAGCCCCGTTTCAACAAAGGAACCGCCTTCTCGGACGCCGAGCGCGATCAGCTCGGCCTCCGGGGACTGCTTCCACCCAGCCACCTCTCGATCGAGCAGCAGGCGGCCCGGATTCTCGAGGCCTTTCGCTCCCGGTCGAGCCCGCTCGACCAGTACATCTACCTCACCGGCCTCCAGGACCGGAACGAGACCCTGTTCTACCGGGTCCTGATCGACCACCTCGAGGAGATGACACCGGTGGTCTACACTCCGACCGTCGGCGAAGCCTGCCTCAAGTTCGGGCACATCTACCGTCGGCCGCGGGGCCTCTACGTCACCGATGACGATCGGGGCCGGGTCGAGCAGGTCCTCCGGAACTGGTCCGGATCCAAAGTGTCGATGATCGTCGTCACCGACGGCGAGCGCATCCTCGGCCTCGGCGACCTCGGCGCGTTCGGGATGGGCATCCCGATCGGCAAGCTGTCACTGTATGCCGCGTGCGCCGGTGTGGCGCCGGACGAGTGCCTCCCGGTCATGCTGGACGTCGGGACGGAGAATGCCGCGCTCCGCCGCGATCCACTCTACACCGGCCTCCCCCATGCCAGGATCCGCGGCGAAGCCTACCTTGCCCTGGTGGACGAGTTCGTGGCCGCGGTCCAGAACGTTTTCCCGGGCGCGATTATCCAGTTCGAAGACTTCGGCACCGAGAACGCGTTCGGCCTGCTGGCCCGCTACCGCGACCAGGTGCCCTGCTTCAACGACGACATCCAGGGGACCGCGGCCGTCACGCTGGCCGGATTGATGGCCACGGCCCGGATCACCGGCCGGCCCCTGGCCGACCAGCGGCTCCTGTTTCTGGGCGCCGGCTCGGCCGCCACCGGGATCGGCGAACTGGTGGCGTCGGCGCTGGTGCGCGACGGTCTCTCCCCGGCCGAGGCGCGGACTCGTTGCTGGTTCGTGGATACCAAAGGACTCGTGGTGTCGTCCCGGACCGACCTCGCGGCGCACAAGCGGCCATTCGGCCACGAGCATCCGCCGGTCCCGACGCTCGAGGCCGCGGTCGAGGCGCTCAAGCCCACTGCTTTGATCGGCCTCGCGGCACAGCCCGGCGCGTTCACCGAGTCGATCATCCGGACGATGGCGGCGAACCACGACCGGCCGGTGATCTTCGCCTTGTCCAATCCGACCTCCAAGGCCGAGTGCACGGCCGAGCAGGCGTATCAATGGAGCGATGGCCGGGCGATCTTCGCGAGCGGCAGCCCATTCCGGCCGCTCGGCGTGCAAGGCCGTCGGTTCGAGCCGAGTCAGGCGAACAACGCCTATGTGTTCCCGGGCATTGGTCTCGGTGCGATCCTGGCCGGGAGCCGGCGGATCACCGAAGACATGTTCATTGCGGCTGCCCGGATTCTCGCCGGATCGGCCTCAGCCGAGGCGCTTGCGACCGGGAGCCTCTTCCCGCGGCTCGGCGAAATCCGCCGGCTCTCCAGGGAAATTGCCGAAGCGGTCGTTTGCGGCGCCGTGGCCGGCGGCCTCGCGTCAGCACCCGTCCCAGCCGACCTCGGGCCCTGGATGAACCAGCGGATCTACCGCGCCGAATACCAGGACTACACCGCGACGTCATAGCCGGCGACAGGGCGCCGCCGGCCGGACTGCCAGTCGTTACCGAATACGGTACAACCCGGCGGCGTTCTCGCGCAGCACCATGCGGGCGATTTCCTGGGCCCGCTCCCGGGTCACTTCGCCATCCTGCATCATGCCGCTGAGCGCGATCCCCAGCGCCCGCCGGCCCGCCGTGGCGCCCAGCCAGCCCCACTCCTCCCAGCCCACCACGTCGCTGTCCTTGTACGCGTCGGTCCCGAACAGAATCCGCTCGGGAAACTCGCTCAGCCACTCGCGCAGGACCGATGCCAGGGTGTGACTCGACAGCTGGTTGCCCATGAACGAAAAATCGGCGTACACGTTCGGCCGGGAGAAGAGCGACATCGTGTTCCGGGTGTGAGGCCAGCCACCGTGGACGATCACGAAGTTGGTCTGGCGGAGTCGCGGGTCGCTCAGGGCGGACTCGAGCAAAATCGGGTCGGCCCCGGAGGCTTCGAAGTAGCCGCCCGCCCCGTCGGCCGAATGGATGTGGACCGCCATCTTGAGCCGGCCGGCCTCGATGCCGATGTAGCGGAACAGGTAGTCCTGGAGCGGCTTGTACACCGCGGGCGATGGCGTCCCAGCCGCTCGAAACCGCTCGTACACGGCCCGGGCCTCCGCGAACGTTGCGGGAGCGAAGTCGAGCCGCCGCAGATAGGCCGCCTCGTACTTGACCGCCACCGCCCCGCCGGCCGCCATCCGTTCCAGCGTTGGTCGCACCACCAGGTCGAGATAGCCCTGCAGCGTGGGCGGGACCGTCTTCACCTTGAGATCGCCCAGGTATCTGGCAAGGTTACGCGCGGTCCTCGGGAATAGATCGGCCCGGTCCGGCGTCGTCTCGAGCCGTTTGGTGTCGACCGGAAAGATCAGGGGATCCACGAAGGCCACCCAGCGGAATCGGGGAGCCGCGATGCCGGGGCCCATGGCCATGCGGTTGGCGAGTTGGACGTCGACGCCGAGCCGGTCCAGCACCCAGGCTGGATATCGATCGCCCTGCTCCGAGTAGATCCGGGCCTTGAGCGCCTTGAGTTCGGCCAGATGGGCGTCCGACATGTCGCGGTACGGATAGCCGAACATCTCCCGCCACCCGTCGATCAACTCGGGATTCCCGCCCCGGAGCCTGGCCGGCATCGAAAACGGCGGGAAACCGTCGATCGGGAGCGCGTCAAAATCCTGGTCCCGAGGATCGGTGGATACCGGGTGGGCGTGGTTGTCGATCGCCTTGATCGTTCTGATGTACGCCGCGAGGGCGGAGTCGACCTGGACCTGGGCCGACACCGGCCCGATGAATCCGGCAGTGATCACGATCACGGCCCCAAGGACGTTTCTCATCATTCCTCCAGATGTTGCTTCCATGCTCGCGGTCAGTGGCCCGCGAGTTCGGCGGCGACGAAGCGATCAACCCGGCGCTCCAGCACATCGAGCGGCATGGCCCCGGACAGCAGGACGAGGTGGTGGAACTTCCGGACGTCCCACTTGTCTCCCAGCGCCCTCTTCGCCTTCTCGCGAATCCGCCGGAACGCCAGACTTCCCATCCGATACGCCAGGGCCTGGCCGGGAATGTCCGCGCTGTACCGGAGCGTCTCGGTCGCAATCTGGCGCTCGGTCTCCAGCGTATGCACCTTCATGTACTCGCGGGCCTTCTCGAGCGACCAGCCGTAGTAGTTCATCCCGACGTCGAGGACCAGGCGAGTGCCCGTCATCATCTCCATCGTGAGCCGGCCGGCGCGGCTGTAGGGGTCGCGATAGAGCCCGGCGTCCGTGCCAAGCATCGAGGCGTAGTCGCCCCAGCCTTCGATGTACGCGGTGAATCCCTGTTCCCGCCGGTATCGCGACAGCGAGTCGTTCTCGCGGACGCTCGAGATCTGGAAGTGGTGCCCCGGAACCAGCTCGTGGTATGACAGGCCTTCCGCCATCGCCAGATTCCGGTCTTCGAGCTTCGATCCGTTGAAGAAGTAGATCCCCTTCGGCCGTTGCGGGGTGGGCGGGTCGTAGTACCCATACGTCATGTTCGGCTCGAGCGCGGGGTCGAGCCGCTGGGTCCCGTAGGGCGCCTTCGGGCGGCTTCCGAACAACGAGTCGATTCGTGTCTCCATGGTCGCGGCGTAGCCATCGAGCCTGGCGCCGACGGCTTCCGGTGTGGCCACGAAGTAACGCGGTTCCTTCCGGAGCGACTCCTTGAATTCCTGCACCGTACCCTTGAACCCCACCTCCTGGCGGACCCGGTCGAGTTCCTTGAACAGCGAATCGAGCTGCTGCTCGCCGACCCGGAAGACCTCCTCCGGAGAGATCGAGAGTGTGGTGTGGAGCCGGACCAGATACCGGTAGTAGTCCTTGCCGAACGGATACTGCCACTGGCCCACTTTGGCCGGCGCGGCAGCGTAGTACGGCCCTGCCATGTACGCCACCAGCGAGTCCAGCCCTCGACGCACCGGGCCATCGAGCAGCGACTCGAGCGTCCGCTCGAAGTCGGTCCGGTCCGCCTCCGGCAGCGCGGCCAGCCGGGCGGCGCTCACCCAGAGCGACGTCGATCGGCCGGCCACCTGTCGGGACTTCCATAGTGGAATCGCCAGATCGAGGTCAGGCCGGGTCAGCACCAGGTGTCGCCGGACCTGGCCCGCGAGCTTGGCCCGGAGCGCGCCGTAGATGTCGCCGTACTCCCTGGCCAGTTCGAGATACCGGGCCCGGTCCAGGGCCGTGGCTACCGGAAGCGACCCGAATACCGACGCCACCGGGCCCAGCGACGCCGCGTACGGCGATACCATCGAGGGATACCAGTAGAACCGGTCTTCTTCCGCGGCCCGCGCCACCTGCCAGGCCAGCATGTCCCGGGTCACCGCTTCATCGGCCGAGAGTCCGCGGACTGGCATCCGCGCCAGTGCGGCCCCCACCTTCCGCCAGAATGCCGCGTCGGCCCGCGCACCGGCTTCGGACATGTCGGGCAGGTGGACCACCGCGAGGCCGGCCCGCAACCGGGCCGCCCCGTCCCGCTCGGTCTGATGCTGCCAGACCAGGTCCGCCAGCGCGGCCAGCCGGGCGGACGGCGTCGAATCAGCCGTGGCACCGGCCAGGATCCCCGCGATCACCAGCATCAGCATCCGTTCATTCCTCCCACTCAGCGTTGCCATCCACCGCGATTTCCTGTCCGCTGATGTGCCGGGCCTGGTCGGATGCCAGGAATGCGCACAGGTCGGCGATCTCGGACATCTCGATCCAGGTCCGCATTGATACGTAATGGAGGGCTTCCTTCTCCAACTGCTCGACCGGAATGCCCTTGTCGGCGGCCACCTTGGCGAGCACGCCTTTCCCGCGGGCATTGTTCATGAACCCGGGGAGGACGCAGTTGACCCTGATGTTCCACGGCCCGAGTTCACGGGCACAGTTCTTCGTCAGCCCAAGGACACCAACCTTGCCGGCTACATACGCGGCCCGCTTGGGCAGCATGGTCCGGGCGGAGGTGGTGGACAGATTCAGGATGCAGCCGCTCCGCTGTTTCTTGAGGTGCGGGATGACCTGCTTCATCGTGTAGAACATCCCGCTCAGGTTGACCCGGAGGCAGCGGTCCCACTCATCATAGTCCAGATCCTCGATGAAACCGCGGGGCCCGGCGATGCCGTGGTTGTTGATCAGCACATCGACTCCGCCCATCCGGCCCAGCCCGTCGGCGAACATGGCCTCGACCTGGCGCGGGTCGCCCACGTCCGTCACCGAGCCGGTGACGCCGAGTGCCGTAATCGTGGCGGCGACTGCGCCGGCATCGATGTCACAGATGTGGACCGTATGGCCGTCGCGCCTGAACCGTTCCGCGATCGCCCGCCCGATACCGCCCGCGGCGGCGGTGATGATGACCCGCTGTGCCATAGCCCCAGTCCTCGGTAAATTGTCGTGCATGACGATCCACGATACCACGATCGATGTCCAGCACCTCGGCCGGAAGGGGTTCGTCGCCGTCGAGGTCCTCGCCACCAGCGCCGGCCCCGTGCTGCTCGACACCGGGCCGGGCTCGACCCTCGACACCCTCAAGGCCGGTCTGGCGGATCTCGGAATCGGCGTTGGCGACCTCCACGCCATCCTGCTCTCGCACATCCATTTCGACCACGCCGGCGCCACCGGGCTCCTCCTGGCCGAAAATCCCCGGATCACCGTCTACGTCCACGAGATCGGCGCCGTCCACCTGATCGACCCGACCCGGCTGGTCGCGAGTGCCACGCGGATATTCGGCGACAACATGGATCGGTTGTGGGGCAAGTTCCTGCCGGTGCCCGCCGCCGCCGTCCGGGACCTCCGCGGGGGCGAGCGGCTCACCATCGGCGGCCGCCACTTTGACGTGGCATACACGCCGGGCCACGCCGTGCACCACCTCTCATTCTATGATCCGGCGAACGGAACCGCCTACGTGGGCGATACCGGCGGCATTCGTGTCCCCGCGCTTCCGACTCGGGTGCCGGTGACACCGTCACCGGATTTCAACCTCGAACAGTGGCTCGGGAGCATCGGCACGATTCTGGCCTGGAAACCGTCACGGCTGTTCAGCACCCACTTTGGCTACGCCACCGACCCGGCCAGCCAGCTCGAGGAGCTCCGTCGCGGCCTCCACCAATGGAGCGAACTCGTCGGCCAGCTCCTGTCGGCCGGCTCCAGCGACCAGACCTGCGCCGACCAGTTCAACAAGATCGTGATGGGCTGGCTCGGCGAGCGCGCCCCGGCGGACGCCGTCAAGGAATTCGCCGAATTCTCCGACTTCCGGGCCAACTTCTACGGCATCGCCCGCTACTGGAAGATGAAGACCGCCCCGCCCCGCTGACCTACCAGCGGAACCGGCCGGGATCGAACGGTGCCAAATCGATCGCGGACCCGGCGCCCGTCATCAGATCGGCCATTGCCGCGCCGGTCACCGGAGCCAGCGTAACCCCGAGCATCGCGTGGCCGGTGGCGACATACAGATTGCGATAGCCGGGCGCCCGGCCGAGCATCGGCAGGCCGTCCGGCGTCAACGGCCGCATCCCGACCCATTCGTTTCCCTCGGTCGCCCCGATCGGCTTGGCGAAGTACCGGGCCACACCTTTCCGAATGCCGACCATCCGGCGTGGGTCGAGCACCGTGTTGATCCCCGACAACTCCATGGTCCCGGCAAACCGGACCCCGCCCTTGAACGGCGTGCAGCCGATCCGCCCTTCACCCAGGTAGAGCGGCTGCCGCAGCGCCGGACCGCCGTTCTCGATGGTGATGCTGTACCCTTTGCCCGCCTCAACCGGGAGCCGGAGCCCGAAATGCCCCGCCACGAGGCCCGTCTCGGCGCCGGCGGCCAGGAAAATCTCGTCGCCTTCGACCGGCCCCGCACTGGTCTCGACCCCCCGGGCCTGGTCGCCAGACCGGATGGCGCCCTGCACGGTCACCCCGGTCTTGATCTCGCCGCCCAGTGCCGTGAATGCCGTCGCGTACCCGGCGGCGAGCGTTTCCGGCCGGACGTGGTACTCCTCTTTCACGTGGAATCCGGTCGTCACCCAGTCCGACACCAGCGGCTCGAGCCCCCGCACCCCGGCGCGGTCGAGCGGGGTGGGCACGTTGTACCCGTATTCCTTGTAGTAGTCGAATTCGTGGAGCACCTTCTCCATGTAGCTCTGGCCGGTAAAGACGAAGAGCAACCCCTGGCGGAAGAGATCGAACGAGACGCCATCCTTCTGGAGTTGGTCGAATGCGGCCAGGGTGCCCCGGTTGAGTCGGGCCGTGGCGTGGAGGCCGCGAAGGAAATCGGTCGCGTTGCAATACCGCCAGAACCGCCACAGCCACCGGGCCAGATGCGGCACAGCGCTCGGCGCGATGTAGAGCGGGCTATCGGGATTGAGCATCCACTTCATCGAGGTCCACGTCAGCCCCGGCGCCGGCACCGGGGCCGAAATCGACGGCGTGATCCAGCCGGCGTTCCCCTTCGAGGCGCCCTCGCCGACCGGCCCCCGGTCGAGCACCACCACGTCCCGGCCCCGCCTCTTGAGCTCGTACGCCGTCGCGAGCCCGATGACGCCGGCTCCCACCACGATCGTTCGTTTCATCGATTCACCACGGGGTTATTTGAGTTCACCGGATTTGGCCGACTCGTGAACCGCCACGATCCGCCACCGTCCGTCTTCGATCCCCATCACTTCGGTCCGCGCTACGTCCTCGGTCCAGACCTTGCCGCTCGAATCCGCCTTGTCGCAGATCAGCCGCCCGGTCACCACCGCGGCCTCCGGCGCCAGGACGTCGACCCGGAGCGCGCCGCCCCACTTGCAGTCAACCTTCGTATAGGTCGCGTACCGCGGCGGGGCGGCCGCCAGGATCACGGCCCAGTCACCGATCTCCCCGTTCCCGACGTACGCCGTGTGCTTGCCGTAAAACGCCAGCACCGAGTCCACGTTCCGCCCTCGCATCACGTCCAGCATCCGGGCCGACTCGCTTCGAATCGCGTCGGCCACGGCCGCCCGGGCCGTCGCATCGAACGCCGTGGGCGCCTTGCCGGCCGCGCACCCCACCGCGGCCACCATGAGTCCCGCCGCGAGGCGTCTCATCGGCGCAGTTTCCGGCCGAAGAACTCCGCCGTCGCGTGATAGACCCGGGTCCAGTTGGCAAACGTCAGGAAGTCGTGGACCTCGTCGGGGAGCGCCAGTTGCTCCGGCTCGACTCCCTGCTGCCGCAGGGCCGCGACCAATCGGACCGACTCGTTGAAATTCAAGGGGCCGATCCCGTTGAGGGCCGAACCCAGTATGGAACCACCCATAATCCGAATCTGCAGTCGCGGAGTGCGAGTAACCATCTAAAAGGCGAGGCGGGCCGTGAGACGGTATACGAAAAATTCGG
>JANXXJ010000098.1 GCA_025350665.1 Gemmatimonadota bacterium
AGGAGGCCCTCCACGGTGACCGCCCCGTCCTCGGGCTTCGGGTTCCTGATCGTGAACCAGGGGAGGTGCTTCGCCACCGAATCGTCGAGCCGAACCTTGCCCTGGTCCCTGAGCTGCATCAGGGAGATGCTGGTGAACAGCTTGGAGATCGAGCAGATGCTGTAAATCGTGCTCGCGTCCGCCGGCGCCCGGCGCGCGATGTCGGCCCATCCGAAGCCACCGGACCAGACCACGTCCTGATCGAAGACCACCGCGGCCGATACGCCGGGAATCCGCTGATAGGCGCGCTGGGCGTCGAGCCATTTGGCCAGAACGGCTGTGGCCTCTTGCACCCGCGGGTGGTTCGCGATCGGCTGGGCCTCGGCGCCGCTCGCGAAGAGCGTCAGGGCCAGGGTGAGCGAGAGTCGTTTCATGATGCCGTCTCCTATTTCTGATCCAGCACGCGGCCGGCATTCAGGTTGTCAAAGTGGAGCAGAGTGTTGAACACCAGCGAATAGGTCCCGATCGTCTCGCCTCGATAGGCCGGATTGAACGCGAAGAGCACCACGTGGCCCCGGGCTCGCGGCACGTCCACGACGGCGGGCCGCTGGGCGATGTCGCCGCCCCCCTCGAGCAGGCCGGACACCAAAAGTACCTTCTGGTCGGCAAAGCGGAGCACGACCCGCGGGCGCTCGGCCGGCGGAATGACACCGATCGGATTGCGGAGCTGGTCGTCGGTGAGCGGGGCGATCTGCCAGGGCTCACTCTCGGCTCGCGGCGCGGCCTCGAACCTGGGATCGAGGGCCGGCCGGCCCTGCACCACATCCGCCTCGTCGGCTCGGCCGCGGCCGGTGGCCCGAACGGCGACGTCGCCCGTCCGGCGGAAGAACCGGCCGCCGGAGCCGCTGCTCACGCTGAAGCTCCCGCCTTCGTCGCTGTACACCGCGAGGCTGTCGGCCACCCCGTAGGTAATCGGGCTGGCGTCGTCCACCATCCGGGACCGGAGGAAGGTGCCCACGACCTTGCCCTTGGTGCTGTTGGTCGTCACGCCCTGAGACAGCCCGAACTGGATCGCGAACTCAGCCGTGTTGACCGCCCCGATCAGCACGCCGCCCTTCGCCACGAACTGTTCGAGATGCTGGAGACCCTCCCAGCCAAGGCCCGGCCGGATGTCATCGGTCTGCGCCCAGGTCCCGATGTTCGGCGTCTCGGGTGAGTTCTTCCACGGCATCGGGTTCCGCCACATCGGGAGCCCGGCGATGATCGCCTGGCCCGCGGGGCCGCTCACCGGGGGGAACACGATCACGTCGTACCTGGCGTTCAGGTCGGCGGTCTTCGCGGCGTCCTGGGTGCTGATGTAGTCGAACGGAATCTTGTTGAAGTCGAAGGCCAGCCGCCACCAGCCTTCGGTCTGGGTTCCCGTCCAGGTATGCATGATCGCGACTCGCCCCGCCCGCACCGGGTGGGTCTTCACAGTCGGCGGCTCGGCCAGCGCCACGCCCCGGAGGCCCAGCTCGGTGAGGGTTCGGTCGAGCGTGGCGCCGTCGGCGCCGCGGATCAGGAAAGAACCCCGGGCGAAATGTTTCCCGGCCGCGTCGAATGCTTCTTCGGAGGCCTGGATGTCCGCGTCCTTCATCTGGTAGCGGAGCGTGGTCAGCGCGTTGTCGGCGTTCTGGTTGATGGCGACCACCGGGCCCTGGCCGGCCACGCCGCCGGGTGCCCGGACGATGCCGGTCACCTTCTCCATCGGCGTGTCGAGGACTTTGGGGTCCGTGATCCGCACGGCCTGGACGTTGAATCCTTCGGGGAAGGTCCAGCCGGTGTCGTCGTAGGCGTTCTTCTGCGGGTCGTCCGGGCTCCAGAACTGGTAGTCAAGCAGCGCGTCGGCGATCCGCGAGTAGGGCTGATCCATCCGGACGATGTAGCTCCCGGCCGGAAACGAGCGCGTTTCCGGCGCCCTGGCACTGTCGGGTTTGGCGCAGCAAGCCATTTGGGCGCCGGGAGCCGACGTGGCGGGCTTCCTGGCCGGAAGCGTGACGGTGAAGGCCGCCGTCGCGCGCGAGATCTCTACCTGCTGCTTCTGGAGGATGCGAAGCATTTCGGCCTGGGCGCCGGGCCGCCGTTCGTCGGCCGTGAGCACGTAGGCGGCGGGGCCTTCGGTTTTCGCTTTGAGGATCGAACGCTTGCTCTTCTCGTAGAAGTTCCGGAGGAAGAGCTGCCGGTGCTCGGCGATGTAGCTCATCGAGACCAGCAGGCCGGTCTGCTCGTAATTGTTGTTGTTCCGGAGCGACCAGCGGACCTTGGGGAGCGGCGG
>JANXXJ010000179.1 GCA_025350665.1 Gemmatimonadota bacterium
CGGGAACGCCTGCCGGGCCGCAGCGATCGTGGCGGCCAGCTCGGTCGGATGGTGAGCGTAGTCGTCCACGATCGTCACCCCACCAGCCTCGCCGACTCGCTCGAACCGTCGTCCCACACCCCGGAACTCCGCCAGGGCGTGGGCCGCCCGCTCGCGGTCGCCTCCCAGGGCATGGACAGCCCCGAGCGCGGCGGTCGCATTCTTCAGATTGTGGAGCCCGGGCACCGCCAGCCGGAGCGGTACCGACACTCCATCGGGAAACCGTACCTCGGCGCGGGTGCCGTCGGGCCCTGCCTCAACGCCGTCGATCGCGAGGCCGTTCGCCCCCAGGCCAAATCGCCAGACCCGGCTGGAATCGAACCCGGATGCCACGCGGTCAGACCCCGGACCGTCGTTCCCGATCAGAATCCGCCGTGCGGGCCCGGCGAACCGGACATAGGCCGCCTCCATCGCGTCAACCGACCCGTAGCACTCGAGATGGTCCGGCTCGACGTTGTTGATCACCGCGATAGTCGGCCGGAGGGCCAGAAAGGCCTGATCGTATTCGTCCGCCTCGACCACGAACACCTCGGTTCCGCCCAGCCGCGCGTTCCCGCCCCAGGCCTCAACCCGCCCCCCGGCCAGTCCGGTGGGATCAAATCCGGCCCCAATCAGGGCCTCGGTCGTCATCACCGTGGTGGTGGTCTTCCCGTGCGTCCCGGCAATCGCCACCGACGTCGCGGCCCCGATGAGACCAGCCAGCGCCTCTTTCCGAGGGACCAGCGGCACCCCGAGTTCCCAGGCCCGCACCAGGTCCGGGTGGTGGGCCGGAATCGCCGCGCTGACGACCACGGCCCGGGCCCGGCCAACCAGAGCGGCGGCGCTGCCCGCTTCGACGACCGCGCCTCGGGCCACCAGGTCCCCGATGCCGGTCACATCGGCGTCCGATCCGGTGACACCAATCCCCCGCCGCAAGGCGACCAAGGCCAGCGCGCTCATCCCGGCGCCGCCGATGCCCACGAAGTGCAGCGGGCGTGGATCCGTCTTGAGAAACAGGTTCATCCGCGAGAGGCTAATCTAAAATAGCCCCAATGGTTTAGAAAAGAGCGTCAAGGGTCAATCAGCGCCTCGAGCCGGGTGGTGATGTCGGCCAGCGCTCCCGGCCGACCCCTGGCCGCCGAGGCAGCCCTCATCCGGTCGCGGGCCTCCCGGTCGTCCAGCATGCCGCCGATGGCTCCCTCGAAGGTGTCGGCGTCGAGTTCGGCTTGCGGCAACAGCACGGCCGCACCGGCATCGGCCATAACGCGGGCGTTCCTGGTCTGGTGGTCAGCGGCCGCGGTCGGCAGCGGGATCAGAATGCTCGCCAGGCCCCAGGCGGCGATTTCGGCAATCGTCATCATGCCGGCGCGGCCAACCACGAGGTCGGCGACCGCATAGCCATCCGCGACGGGATCGAGAAATTCCACGACATGAACCGCCGGGGCCCGGTGCCAGGCGCGGAACCGGTCGAAGCTGGCGCGGCCAGTGGCCCAGATCACTGTTAGGCAATCCGCTCCGCCCCCGTCGATCCAGGCCGCGACTCGTTCGTTGATCGCAACCGAACCCTGGCTGCCACCCAGGATGAGTACGACCGGCCGGCCGGCCTCAATCCCGAAACGCAGGGCGGCGGCCGGCCGTCGGTCGGGGTCCGGGCGCGCAACGGGACTCCCCGTCGCGATGACCCGGGTGGCCCGCCCGGGCCGCAGGTATGCACCGGCCTCGGGCGCCCCGAGATAGACTTCTCGGACCGCACCGGCGAGGCGGCGGGTCACCAGGCCGGGATAGGCATCCTGCTCCAGGATTGCGGTAGGAATGCCGCGCCGCGCCGCCAGCCAGACGACCGGCCCTGCGGCATAGCCGCCCGTTCCCATGACGAGCGCTGGTCGCTCGCGATCGAGCAGGGCGGCGACCTCGCGGTAGATCCGGACGGCGAGCCACGGCCAGCGAACGTTCTTCCACCACTGGCGACGGTAAATCGGCTCGAACGGCAGCAGCACGAACGGGAAGTCCCGGGTTGGCAGCAACATCGCCTCGACGCCGCGTGCTGCCCCGACCAGGACGATCCGCCACTCGGGATGGGCTCGACGAAGCGAATCGGCGACCGCCAGGGCCGGCATCAGGTGTCCGCCGGTTCCACCGCCGGCGATCAGGACCGTCCGGGCCGTCATCGGAGGGCGGCCCGCCCTCGCATCCGGCCCACGCTGATCAACACGCCCACGCCGAGCAGCGTCACCATGAGGTTCGAACGGCCGGACGACATGAATGGCAACGCGAGACCGGTGGTCGGCATCAGGCCCATGTTGACCGCCATGTGCATGAGGGCGGTGAGGCCGATCGACGCGGTGAGCCCGGTGGCCAGGTATTGTCCGAAGGGGTCCGGCGCGGTCTGGGCGATCCGGAAGCCGAGCCAGCAGGTAACGCCAAACATCCCCAGGAGAAACATCACGCCGAGAAATCCCCATTCCTCGCCGACCGTGCTGAAAAGGAAGTCGGATGAGGCCTCGGGCAAGTAGTGCAGCTTGAGTTGGCCTTCCCCGAAACCGGTGCCGGTCAGACGGCCGGCCGCGAACCCTTTGGTCGCCTGGTTCAACTGCCAGTCGGTCTGCTCTTCGCAATTGGCCGCCAGGCCCAGAAAACACTTGGCCCGGTGAAACCGGTATGGCTTGGCCATGATTGCGCCGACCCCGAGGAACACCACAAACACGAACAGCAGCATGAACTGGCCGATCCGGGCGCCCGCGGTGAACAGCACCACGCCGCCCAGAAGCACGAGGATCGTGGCCATCGACAGATTCGGTTCGAGGAGCACGAGGAGGGACACGAAACCGGTTACGACCAGCACCGGGCCCATGCCCTTCTTGAACTGGCGAATCTGGTCACCCTTCTTCGCCGCCATCATCGCGGCCCAGACCACCACGGCGAATCGAGCCAGTTCCGAAGGCTGGAAGCTCGCCCCCGGAAGATTGATCCACCGGCGGGCGCCATTGATCTTCCGGTTGATCGCCCCCAGTCCCGGCACCAGCAACACGGCCAGCAGGATCACCGTCAGCCCCAGCAGCGGCCACGCCCACCCGCGCCATCGCTGATAGTCGATTCGCGCCACCACGAGCAGGGCGAATGCGCCGACCGCGGCGGCCGAGAGCTGCTTCAGGACTTCACGCCCGCCCTGGGCGTCAAAGCTCGCGGCCGAATAGACGCTGGCGATGCCGAAGACCGTGAGCGTCGCGGCGATCACGCCGAGCAGCCGTGTTTCCCAGCGGACGTCGGACGGATGCTCGACCGGCGCCGGGCTCATGGGGCCTCCGCCGCCGCCCGGAACCGGGCGCCGCGCTCTTCGTAGTTCGCAAACATGTCGTAACTGGAACAGGCGGGAGACAACAGCACCGCGTCCCCAGGCCGGGCCAGCGCTCGGGCCTTCCCGACCACGTCGGCGAAGTCGCCGGCCGATTCGACCGGAACGGATGCCGCCAGATCCGCCACGATCAGCGGGCCCGCCTCCCCGTAGGCGATCACGGCCCGGCAACGGCCGAGGAGCGGGATCAGGCTTCGGTACGGCTCGCCTTTGTGCCGGCCGCCCAGCAGCAGCACGAAGGGACGCGCCATCGCCGCGACGGCCACGGTGGTTGATGCCACGTTGGTAGCTTTCGAGTCGTTGATCCAGAGGATCCCGGCGCGGTCGGCGACGGGCTCCATCCGATGCGGCAGCGCCGCGACCGACGCCAGTCCCTCCGCCAATTCGGCCGCGGTCAGGCCGAGTGCCCGGACCGCCAACGCCGCCGCGAGCGCGTTGGCCACATTGTGATCGCCCAGCAGCGGCAACCGGGCCCGAGGCAGAATCGCCTCGTCTCCCAGCATGAGCCGATCTCCCGCTCGATCATACCAGGCTGCCGCGCGGCCCGTCACGCTGAAACGTTCACGCGTTCCGGCCGGCGTGCCGGCGCACGCCTCGGAGACGGCGTCGTCGGCGTTGGTGATCCAGCGGGAATCCGCCGTCGCGTTGGCGAACAGGCGCATTTTGTCGGCGTAGTACTTGTCCAGCGACCGGTAGCGATCAAGATGGTCCGGCGCCAGGTTGGTAAGGATCCCGACCGTCGGGGCAAGGGTTGGCATGTCGTGCAATTGGAAGCTCGACAGCTCGACCGCCATGACGTCCGGACGCTCGGCCGCCAGCGCCACTTCGGTGAGAGGCGTCCCGATGTTCCCCGCCGTCCTCGCCCGGCGCCCGGCCCGGGCCAGCAGGTGGCCCGCGATCGCCGTGGTCGTGGTCTTGCCGTTGGTACCCGTCACCGCAACGAACGGGATGCCCCGGAGGGCCCGCAGGCCCAGTTCAGCCTCGGCCCACACCGGCACCCCGGCGCGGATCGCCGCGGCGACTGGGTCGGCCTCGGGCGGCACCCCCGGCGACACCACCACCAGGCGGGACCGGGCGATCCGGTCGATATCGTGTCCGCCGACCTCAGCCGTGGCGCCGGTCGCTCGCAGGGTGGCCGCGGCCGACTGGACCCCGGCGCCGGTCCCGCCGTCCGACGCGTAGACCGCGGCCCCGGCAAGGCGCAGCAAACGCACCGCGCCAATGCCGCTTCGTCCCAAGCCGACCACGGCCACTTCGCCCTGCCGGTCGAGCCCGGCCAACAGATCCATCACCGCAACTTGAGCGTGGCGAAGGCAACCAGCGCGGCCAGCAGGCCCACGATCCAGAACCGGACCACGACCTGCGTCTCTTTCCAGCCCTTCTTCTCGAAGTGATGGTGGAGCGGTGCCATGCGAAAGACCCGGTGCGCGTCCGCGTATTCCTGGCCGTGGCTTCGCTTGCGATACTTGTACACGCCGACCTGGATGATCACGGACATCTGCTCGGCCACGAACACGGCGCCGATGATCACCAGCAGGAATTCCGCGCGAACCAGGATGGCGACCGTCCCGAGCGCCCCGCCGATCGCCAGGCTGCCGGTATCACCCATGAAGACCTGCGCCGGGTGGGCGTTGAACCACAGGAAGCCGATGGCCGCGCCCATCAGGGCGGCACAGAAGACCGTGAGCTCCCCCGCGCCGGGGAGGTAGTAGAAGTTGAGGTAGGACGTCATGTCCACTCGGCCGAATACGTAGGCGAAGAGCGCGAAGGCTGCCGCCGCGATCGCCGTGAGCCCGGTGGCGAGACCGTCCAGACCGTCGGTCATATTGACCGCGTTGCTGGTACCGGTGACCACGAACGTGACGAAGGCGACGTAGGCGAGCGGCGCGAAGACCACGACGGTGTACTTGAGGAACGGCAGCACGGTGGCGGTCGCGGGCAGGGTCGCCTCCGAGACCACCGGCCGGAGCCAGAGATACAGGCCGAGGGCGATGCCGAAGCTGCATTGCCCGACCAGCTTCCAGCGGGCCACCAGGCCACGCGGTTTCCCCTGCACCACCTTCAGGTAGTCGTCGAGAAAACCGATCGCGCCGGTCCAGAGCGTGGCGAGCATCGCCACCACCACGAAGCGGTTCGTCAGCGGAGCCCAGAGGAGGGTCGGCACGACCGTCGCCAGGATGATGATGAAGCCACCCATCGTCGGCGTGCCCCGTTTCACCTCGTGATTCGCCAGGAGCCCGGTTCGGACCACCTGGCCAACCTTGAGCGCGTGCAGTTTCGCGATGATGGCCGGTCCCGAGACGAACGCGATCAGCAGGGCGGTAACGACTGCGCCACCGGCTCGGAAGCTGATGTAGTTGAAGAGATTGAAGATGATGTATTCGTGCCCGAGCGGGGCGAGCAAATGATAGAGCATCGGCTTTCGGCCTAGGGTTCGGTCCGGCCCACCAGATCAGGAATCATCCGTTCCAGCGCCACACCGCGGGAGCCCTTCAAAACCACCAGCTCGTCGCCGCGCAGACGAAGGGCCAGCCGCCGTCCCATCGTCGGTGCATCCTCGGCCACGATCAGCCGGTCGCCGAGCTGCGCGCGCCATGGGACGAAGGCCGGAGCAAACTCGCCGACCGCGGCCAGCAGATCCGGATCGAGGGCCACCAATGCCTCCGCGACCTCGGTGTGCAGCGACGCGGCCTTCGGCCCGAGTTCGCGCATCGTCCCGGCCACGAACACCAGCCGCCGGGTGCCGCGAATCGCCCGCACTACGTCGATCAGTGCCCGGAAGGAGGCCGGGTTGGCATTGTAGCAATCATTCAGAATCGTGAGGGGACCGTGGTCGATGACTTCGCCCCGCCCCGGAGGAATGGTAAACGACTCGAGGGCCCGCGCCACCGCCCCGGGTTCAAGGCCAAGTTCCCGGGCGGCCGCCCACACGAGCATGGCATTGCCCGCCTGATGGCGACCGAGCTGAGGCACAACGAAGGTCTGGCCGTCGACCGAGACCGACGGCCGCCCGTCCGGTTCCAGACGCACTTGATCAGGGATGACGTCCGCTCCGGTCAGGCCTGCGGTGACCACCCGTTTCGCCAGGAGCCGGGCGCCCGCCGCCAGGGCCGGATCATCGACGCCCACCACCGCCACCGCAACGCCCTTGAGGAGCGCGAGCTTCTCCGCGAGCACGCCTTCAAGCGACCCGAAGCCCTCAAGGTGCCCGGCGGCGACGTTGGTCACGATCGTGAGCGACGGTTCGATGATTTCGCGATAGCGCGCGATTTCTCCGGGCAGGTTGGCCCCGGCTTCGACGACCATCGCCTCGACCCCGTCCTCGGCCTCGAGTATGGTCTGCGGTACACCGACCAGATTGTTGAGATTGGCCCGGGTGGCGTGCACCCGATACCGGGTACCCAGCGCCGCCGCCATCATCTCCTTGGTCGATGTTTTCCCGTTCGTACCGGTAATGGCGACGACCGGCCCGCGGAACGCCCGTCGTTGCAACCGGGCGAGCAAACCGTAGGCCCGCAGCGGGTCCTCGACCGGATAGAGAGTAAGACCGGCCACTGGCGGCGTCCCCACCCGGACCACGGCGCCAGTCGCCCCGGCGTCGCGGGCACCGGCAAGGAACGTGTGCCCGTCAAACCGCTCACCGACCAGCGCAACGAAGAGACTCCCGGGCCCGACCTTCCGCGTGTCGGTCGACACGTCGGCGTACGCCCTGCCGGCGTCGCCCGGGCTCAGGCCGAGGGCCTCTCGAACCGTCGCGTCGGTCCAGCGCATCATCGGCCGGCCAGCGCGTCGGCCACGATCTCCCGCTCGTCGAATGGCAGGTACTCCTTGCCGATCACCTGATAGGTCTCGTGGCCCTTTCCGGCCAGCACCAGCGTGTCGCCGGTCCGGACATTGCCTAACGCCCACCGGATCGCCGCCCGCCGGTCCGCCTCGCGGTGGAGTGCGGTGCCTGCCGGCACGCCGGCCGCAACTTCGTCGATGATCAGATCGGGATCCTCGGTACGGGGATTGTCCGAAGTGACGACGACGAGGTCGCCGATCTCGGCCGCGATCCGGCCCATGATCGGCCGCTTGCCGCGATCACGTTCTCCCCCGCAGCCGAACAGGACGATCAACCGCCCCGGCGTCAGCGGTCGCAATGTTCGCAGGACCCGGTCAAGCGCGTCCGGCTTGTGGGCATAATCGCGGATGACCACGCACGGGACCTCGACCAGCCGTTCCATCCGCCCCGGCACCTGCGGCGCCGTGCCGAGCCGCTCGGCCACCGTCATGAGGTCTTCACCCATGCCGAGGGCCACGGCCGCCGCACCAAGAGCGTTCGACACGTTGAAATCACCCGGCAGCGGCAAGTCGATCTCGGCCCGCCCGAACCGGCCCGCCAGAACAAACCGGCTCCGGGTCGGCAGGAGCACGGTGGCCTCCGCCCGAACCTGCGCGTCAGGGCCCATCCCGAACGGGACGACCCGCGGCCGCCCGATCAGGTCCTGCCATGCCGGATCGTCGGCGTTGACGGCCGCGGTTCCGCCGGGGACCAGGTAGTCCATCAACTTGAGTTTGGCCGTCCGGTAGTCGTCCATCGTCTTGTGATAGTCGAGATGCTCCCGGGACAGATTGGTGAAGATGGCGCCGTCGAACCTGAGCCCGTCGAGCCGGCCCTGATCGAGACTGTGCGACGAGGTTTCCATCGCGACTCGGTCCACTCCCGCCGCCACCAGGCCGGCAAGGGTGGCCTGCAGATCAACCGGCCCTGGTGTCGTGAGCGATCCGGCTGTCGAGGGAATCGCCTGGTCCGTTCCGTCAAAGGCGCCGAGGGTTCCAACGCTCCCCGCGGTGGCGCGGGCGTTGAACAAATGCCGGGTCAACAGTGTCGTCGTCGTCTTGCCGCTGGTGCCGGTCACTCCGATCAACGACAGCTTGCGGCCCGGATCGTCGTACCAGACCCGGGCCAGCTCGATCGCGGCCAGCCGACCGTCGGTCACCACCACTTCCGGAATCGGGAGACCCTGACGGACTTCGACTACCGCCGCCGCGGCGCCAGCCCTGACGGCGTCGGCCAGGTATCGGTGACCGTCAACCTGAGAGCCCCGCACGGCGATGAACAGGGCATTTGCCCGAACCCCCCGGCTATCGGTCGTCAGGCCGGTCAGGGGCGGCAATCCGGGCCCCGCATCACGGAGCAGGCCGGCGCGTTGGAGCGCTGCGATCAGAGAGGGACCGGCGGGATGGTGGGTCACGGGCGTTCTCTATTGGCGAATACAGTGACGGTCTTGCCAGCGGCGAGGGAGTCCCCGGCCTCCGGGAGCGTGCGGGTGATGCTCCCCAGGCCGTCGAGACGCACGCGAAATCCCCGCCGGTGGAGCGACGCCGCCGCCGCCCGCGACGAGAAGCCCACCACATCGGGCACCAGACGATTCTCGATACGCGGCGTGACCGGGCGGAGCGGCAGCTCGACCCAGGTCCGCGGTGCCGGCGGACCCGAGTCAGCCGGCCGGGCGCCCGTTTGAACCACCTGATCGTCCGCAAGGCGACTCCGGTCCAGCGCCGTCTTTCGGGCCGAGAGCGCCTGGGACAGCATCCGGCGCACCAGCGGCGCGGCTACGAATCCGCCATAGTACACGCCGTGCGGCTTCTCCACCCGCACGACGACGACCAACTGCGGATCTTTGGCTGGAAATATCCCGGCGAAACTCGCGGCGTGCTCGTTCGAATAACGGCGATTGATCACCAGCTTGGCCGTCCCGGTCTTGCCGAGCACGACACCTTTCACCTGCGCCTGGCCGCCGGTGCCCGAATCGGCGGCGGACAGCGCGAGAAACCCGCGGATCTCCTCGGCCACCCGAGCCGAAACGGCCCGGCGGACCACGAGCGGCTCGTGCCGGTAGACGACCTTGCCCTCCGGCGACCGGATTTCCTTGATCACCGTCGGAGCCAGCAGCAGGCCATCGTTCGCGATCGCGCCATAGGCGGCCGCCAGCTGGATCGGTGTCACCTCCACGTTGTAACCCATGGCAACACTGGGACCGTGCTCGCCCGGCCGCCATTCGTCCGGCCGGTAGAGCTTGCCCGATGCTTCGGCCGGAAATTCGACGCCGGTCGGGCTGCCGAATCCGAAACTCCTGAGCGCGTCGAAGTGCTCGTCGGGATTGAGTCGAGTGCTGAACTTGACGATGCCGATGTTACTGGACACCTGAATGGTCCGGGCCAGGCTCAAGGGCACCTTCTGGGGGTGATCGTCGGTAATCGGCCGGAAGCGGCCATTCCGAAGCGGCAGCTTCCAGTGCCCGCCTTCCGGCGCCACTTGATCACCCGGCTTGACCCGATCGAGAGAGAGGAGCGCCGCGGCCGTGAAGGGCTTGGCCGTGGAGCCCGGTTCGAAGGAGCTCTGGAAGAACGAGGCCGTGGCGAGCGGCCGCCCGGCGTCATCGACTTCCCGAGAGGCGGCGGCGAGGACTTCGCCCGTCCGCGGATTCAGGAAGATGATGTCGGCGCGCTGCGGCGTGAACTCCTTGAACACCGCCGACAGCCCACCCTCGGCGATCTCCTGCAGTTCCTTGTCGATGGTCAACGTGACGTCGTAGCCGCGGATTGGTGCCCGAGCCATCCGGCCCGGGGATTCGTACGTTCGGCCCGCCGCATCCTTGATGAACACGGCCTCGCCCGGGCGTCCCTGCAGCAGCGAATCGAGGAATCGCTCCAGGCCCGAGGTCCCACGGGCACTATCGGGAGAAAGCGCGCCGATCAGCGGACGGGCGAGCGGGCCGGAGGGGTACTCCCGCCGGTAGATCGGCCGGAGGTAGACGCCCTTCATGCCCCGTATCCGACGGACCTGCCCCGCGGTGAACGGGCCATTCGCGTAGAAATCCTCCCCCGACCGGAGGGCCTGTCGCAGCAACTCGGTCCGTTTGCCGATATCGGTTCGGTAGATGGCGATGAACGCCTCGGGGCTGCGGATCTGATTGCCCGCCACGTCGACATGGTATTGCTCCAGCGACGCCGCGAGGGCCGTCCCGCTCCGGTCGTAGATCACGCCGCGGGGGGCGTCGAGCACGCGGTGCTCGGTCCGTTGCCGGGCGACGACCTGGGCGTAGTGACCTCCCTTGACCAATTGCAGGTAGCCGGCGCGCACCGCCATGGCCAAGGCCCCAAGGAGCAGGATGCCTTGCAGCGCCTGGATCCGAGCCTCGGACTTGGCCATCTACCGGTCCGGAGCCTGGCCGCCGACGACCTTGAGGATCGTCGACGCAGTGTCAGCCGCCGGAGCGAGGCCAAGGCGCGCCACCTTCGGCGCCAGGGCCTCGGCCGAGGACCCGACCCGGATCCGCCGTTCGAGCGCGGCCTGTTGCGCCTCGAGGACACCGCGAGTGGCCTTGAGGGAACGGAGCCGGCCCGCGGTATCGAAGCCCGCCTGTTGCCGGATCAAGACGACGGCCGCCACGGCGAGGAATGTCGCCAGCCAGAAGGCGACCCAGTACCGGCCCTTGGCTCTACTCTTCCGCGCGGCCATTGGCGTCAGTCTGGAAGAGGCGGAGCTTGGCGCTCCGGGCGCGAGGATTTCGGGCGACCTCGGCGTCGCCGGCCACGATCGGCCGGCGGGTCAGCACCCGCCCGAGCGGACGGCCGCGACAGGTACACATCATTTGATGCGGTGGACAGACGCAGGCGGAGCCCCAGTCGCGGAACGCGTTCTTGACGAGACGATCTTCGCCCGAATGATAACTGATCACCGCAAGGGACCCCCCGGGACGAAGCGCATCACGAAAGACCGGCAGGGCTCGCTCGAGTCCCTCGAGTTCGTCGTTAACCACGATCCGGAAGGCCTGGAAGATCCGGGCAAAATCGCCGGGTCCGCTCCGGGGACCTAACGCCGCCCGGATGGCGTTCACGAGATCGTCACTGGTTTCGAAGGCGTGGTTCGCCCGGCGCCGGACGATTTCGGCGGCCAACCGTCGGGACTTGGGCTCGTCGGCATACTCCCGCAACCAGGTGGCCAGTTCCTCCGCCCCGGCCTCGGCAAGGAGGTCGGCCGCGGACGGGCCGGTCCGGCTCATCCGCATGTCGAGTGCAGCGCCGGGTCGGAAGCTGAAGCCAAGGCGGTCGTCGTCGAGCTGCCGGCTCGAGACGCCCAGGTCGAGGAGGATCAGGTCCGGACCAAAGCCCTGGATTCGATCGAGCGTCCCGGGATCGTAGGTGCTTCCCTGGTGGTACTCAATCCGATCGTCGCCGAGGCGGACCCGGGCCCGGCCGATCGCGTCGGGGTCCTGATCCACACCGAGGATGATCGCGCCACGGGCGCGGAACAACGCGGCGTGTCCGCCGTCGCCAAGAGTCCCGTCGACGACGCGGGTTGGCGCAGGCACGAGGGCGAGCAGTTCGGCCGCGAGGACGGGGTCGTGATGGGCGAAGTTGGTCACGGCTGAAAGAAAATCACCCCGCCTCGAAAAGAGGCGGGGTGATCCGGTCCAAGGGAACGGGGCTGACGGGGCTCGAACCCGCGACCTCCGCAGTGACAGTGCGGCACTCTAACCAAGCTGAGCTACAGCCCCTGGTCCCGCGAGCCCGCCAATATAGGCTGGCTCAGTTTCCCTTACAATAGGCTTTCTTCATCTGGGCGATTCGGGGACCATAGCTCGTATCGAGCTGCTGGATCCGCTGCCCGACAACCTCCTGCTGGATCGACTGGCCGGCGGTCAACGCGGCTTTGGTATCGGTGATCCAGGATTCGAGCACGTTCACCGCGTCGCACGACTTGTTCGCGACCACGTCGCCGTCCTTCGCGCCAATCTGACCGAGCATCCCGAAGCCGAGAACGTAGCTGGCGAGCTGATGTGGCCGGCCGCCCGGTTTGAGCAGGCCCTGGGCCTTCTTGCCGATGGTCGCCGCCAACACAAAGTCGACCGGCTGAGTCTGCAGAACCGGCAGACCGCCTTCCTGGGCGAGGACGATCCCGAGATTGGTCCTGTCGGCATCCTGCCCGTTCTGCTCCACCGCGCCGCCGAGATCCATGGCGTCCTTGTACCGCTTCTCCTTGAGCAGGGCCCGTACGGCGCGAAGCACCGGAGTCATGTCGGTCTTGTCCGCGGCGACGAGACGCCGTGTGACGCTGACAAGGCTGTCGAGCGGTCCGGCCTGCGCGTACGCCTTGCCGAGTTCGCCGAGCAACGTGCCGTTCACCGGAAACTTGCGAGTCCCGGCCTGGGCCCATTTGAGATACACTGGCGCGTTGACGGAATCGAGGGACGCCGCGTAGAGGATCATCCCGAAATTGGTGGTATCGGCCTTGGCCGAATCGAGGGCGAACATCTGCTCGAGCGCATCGATCGTGCACTTGTTCTTTTCCGGCTTCTGCTGCAGCAGGCAGGCGCGGGCGAGCATCAGTTGCATGTCCGGATTGGAGGGGTCCCGGCCGATGGCGTCACGCGCGATCGTCTCACCAAGATCCGGCTTGCCGGCCACGATGAAGAATCGGACGGCCTCCTCCACGACCTTCTGGTTGTTCGGCGCCACCAGAATGAGCTGGCGGTAGGTCTCGATAATGTTGGCGGTGTCGCCCTTCTGCTGATACTGGCCCAGCAAGCCGCCCCAGGCTTCGAGGCTCAGGCGATCGCCAAGCGTGGCGTTCTTGTAGTGGCCGATGATCTCGGCTCCCGGCGCCTTCTTCGCCACGGCGATCTGCGCCAGACACAGTTCCGTAGGCCCATGATTCGGCTGCACCTTGAGTGCCTTGGCGGCCGCCTCGATGGCTTTGTCGGGCTGCTGCTTGGCGGCCAGTTCCTCGCAACTCTTCGAATCCGGCAGGGCGTTGAAGGCGCCCTTGAGGCCCTCGGCCATCTTCCCCCCGAGGTCTTCGAAGCTCTGCCCCGCCACCTGAGACATCGAAATGATGTGCCCAGTCTGATCGTTTCCGGCCACCAGCCGGGCCTCGATGGTCACCCGGCCGCCATCACCGCGAGCGAGCGTGCCAATGACCATCGCGCGGGCCTGGAGCTGGGTTCCCAGCTGACGGGCCACCAGCGGCGGCAGGACCGCGTCCGGCGGGTACCCGTATTGAATCAGCGCGTCGTTCATCTGGGTGCGCTGAATGACCGTGTACCACTTGTCCGACACGGTCTCGATCTTTTCGCGCATGCCATTGCCGACCCGAACCGCCGCCGCGGAGTCCGCCGCCGCGAAGGTGTGGGGATTGGCCACCAGGAGCCGGGGATTATTCCGCACCGGTGTGGGTGGGCGGCTCGCCCGAAGCTGAGCCTCGGCCGGGGCAATGCTGACGAGGGCGAGGAGTCCGAAGACGACCGGAGCGACGCGCAAACGCATTCTGGAAAACCTCCCTGCGAGGTCCACCCGGTATCGGGCGGTGAATTCGGCGCCGGAAGTGGCGCCGACACATGGGCGAAGAGGGATTCGAACCCCCGACATCCTGCGTGTAAGGCAGGCGCTCTGAACCAGCTGAGCTATTCGCCCGGGCGGGCTTCGTCGGCTCCTCTAAGGCCATGATCCGTGTAGGAGACGCGTTTTCGCGCCATCGCCACACGACCAGGCCTCGGGTGTCGCCCCGCTACAGCGCGATGGCCAAGGGGAAGAGCACGCAGTAACCGATGACGAGCAGCACCGCCGCCAAGCTCGCCCTGCCAGCCGACAACGTCAAATAACCAACGACCAGACACGCCACCGCAATAGCCAAAACGGCGAGGTTCCGGGGGCCCAGCAGGCCCCGGCGAGCACGGGGAGGTGCATCCGTTTGCGGCATAAGGCTTTGAGGATATTGCAGGAGGCTCGTTTGGTCAAGCGTCTGACGGCGGATTGGCTGGTTCGGGCGCGCCCTCCGCCGGCTCCACGGGCAACGGGTCGTCCGGCGGGACAATCCAGCCCCGGTTCAGCGCCTCTCGCCGTGGAATGTCCCGGCGTTTTCGGACGGCATGGGCGACCAGGACCAACCCCGCCACAAGGACCCAAATTCCGCCCGCCATGAGCCAGAGGCCGAGTCCGTAGTGGCGCTTCACATCCCGCTGCCACGTCTCTTCGAACCGCCCCGGATTCATACCCGTCGTGATCGCCACGGCCGTATCGAAGGAGACGCCGTCGACCAGCTTGCGTAAGAGTGGCTCGATGCCACCGGCCCGCTGATCGAGGAACGCGACCGCGCTCCCTGCCAGGGCATAGGATGCTTCAGCGGTCGATTCCCCGCCCCGGAGGCCGGCATTGAGGGCCTCCAGGCCTGGGACCTGGCCAGTGGCGACTACGAAGTTGAGACCGAACTCGGTCAACCGTCCAAACTCCCCGGCGGCGACCACAGCGTAGCCCTCATCGAACCATAGGGGCACGCGCCCCTGGATCGCATCGTGGAGGATGAGGTGGGCCAGTTCGTGGCGGAGCACCCGAAAGGGATCGTCGCGGTCGGCCCGAATCGCAATGAAACGCGCGGCCGGCAACGCCAGCCCGGCCCCCCATCCCGGCACCCGCCCGCGGGACACGGCCCTGAACGCCTCGGGCCCGCGCACGACCATCAGGACCACGCGGCCGACCGAACGCCGACCGAGGCCGTACCAGCGAGTGGGTTGGTCGGCCCGTTCGGCCAGGGAAACGGCGAGATCGACATCGCCGGGACGGGCGATGGCAGTAATCTGTCCCACGCTGACGGTCTGAAGGTCGGTCGGGGGGCCGGGCCCCGGCGCGGGCTGCCAGCCGAGCAAGATCAGGCCGGCGAGGCGGACCTGGGCACCGCCCCACCACGCTCGACGCTTTCGAGAAGGTCCCGGCATCGAGCAGCCCACGGAGCGAATCGGTTGGCGTTGGCCCCTTTGTGCCAGGTTGTCTTGGCGGCGTCGCGATCGCCGCCATACCACTGGGCACGTCCTAGATCGTAATAGGCTTCGATCAGATTCGGGCCGAGGACGATAGCCTGAGCGAGAAAGTTCACGGCATCCGCGAACATTTCGCGTTCGAGATACACGAGGCCCAGGTAGTAGTGGGCATACAGATTGGCCTTGCGATCGCTATCCAGCCGGATGGCGCGCGACAGATGCTCGATTGCCTCGCCGAAGATTCGCTTCTTGAGGCAGATATAACCGACGTTGACCCGGGCGAGAGCGTTGCCCGGCTCCGCCGCCAGGACCCGTGAGAAGGTCGCGAGGGCGTCGTCATACCGGAGGTCCAACATCTGGGCCCAGCCAAGCAGCGATTGGGCCTGGAGGTCTCCAGGTGCCAGCTCCAGGGCCCGGGCCAGTTCCTGCGAGGCCCCGGCGTGGTCACCCAGCGCGATCAGTGACCAGCCCTTCTCGATGTACGTCGACGCGCCCAGATGGTCCGCCCGAACTTGCGGCCGCGGCTCGACCGTACCCGCGGCGTCCGGGTCCGCCCCCATTCGCTTGAACCGATCGACCAGGGACTTGATCCGCTCGCGGGCGGTGGCGTACTCGGCCAGGCCGGCGTCGGTCCGCTTGAAGACCGCCACGATCCGCTGCTTCAGTTCGTCTCGATCGGCGGGGGCCGCGGCGCGGTCCAAGCGTTCTTCGAGATCGGCAATCTCGTGCCTGATGGCTTCGAGAACCGGGTCGGTCATAGCCGCTGGATGCCCCGGAGGTATGACGAAATCGTCACGACGCCGCTGTCAAGATCGAATTCGGCCGTTCGACCGAAGTCACCCCCGACTGCCTCGCCGACGAGGCGGATCCCATGCCGATGGAGCGCCTCCCGCGCGGCAAGCACGTTGCGCTCGCCCATCTGGATCGTGCCGGGCGGTGTCAGCGTCATGAACATGCTCGCTCCGCCGACGAGCCGCGCCACGATACTCGGCACCCGCGCGCCGCGGGCGATCATCCGTTCGATCAGGGCCGGAACCGCCGTCTGGGCATACCGGCCGGGGGCGGCGATCCGGCCCATCGACTGAGAAGGGAGCAGCACGTGCGCCATGCCTCCAATCCGGGTGGCGGGGTCGTGCAGCACGATCGCCACGCAACTCCCCAGCGCGATGGCCACCAGCGTCGCAGGCGCTTCGGTCACGATCGACTCGCTGACCCGGACCGTGACCCTCGGCGCGACGTCGGTCATGTGACCCTCCGGTACGCGCGTTCGGTTCGATCGACGAGGATCAATCCATGCTTCCCGTCCGCCGGCAGGAACTCGGCCTTGCCAAGGACCAGAAGCCCCCCTGGCGCCAGCGCGCGGGTCACCGATTCGAGAATCCGCCGCTGGCCCTCGGGCCCGAAATAGATCATCACATTGCGGCACAGGACGATCTCGAACGGACCCCGGGGGCGGCTTTCCGTCAGGTCGTCCCGCTCGAACGACACCCGGTCGGCATAGGCCGGGATCGGGCGCCCGGGATACTGGCCCCGCCTCGCGGCCTCGAGGTGAGTCTCATCGATGTCGGACCCGAGCACCCGCCAGTCATCGACCCGGCTGCTTTCGGCGAGCGCTGCCATGACCGAGGCGAGCGACCAGGCTTCCTCCCCGGTGGCGGTCCCGGCGCTCCACCCCCGCCAGCAAGCCGCTGGGGCGACGGCCACCACGCCCGCCAGCCAGCGCCACAGCGTCGGATCGCGAAAGAAACTGGTCACGCCGAGGGTCACGGTCGCCGCGAGCCGGGTCCGCTCCTCGGGATCGCGATCGAGACAATCGGCATAGCCCTCGGGGCCGGTGACGCCGACCGCACGGTATCGAATCCTGAGGCGGCGTTCGACGAAGCCCGGTTTGAGCAGCCGGGCGGAGCCCGCCCCGCTGGATTCGAGATACTGGTGAATCCGGTCGAAGGCCGTTGCGACGCTCATTGAGGCACCGGAAGCAACTCGAGGTTAGCCCGAGCGAGCTGGTGACCGGGGTTGAGCCGCAATGCCTGTTCCCAGCATTCTCTCGCCCGGCCCGCATCCCGCCGGCGGAACGCCAGATTCCCAAGCTTGAAGTAGAGGTCGTCCCCCAGATCGGGATCGAGGACCGCCGCGCGTTCGTACTGCTGGAGCGCGTCGTCGTAGCGGCCCGAGCGATAGAACAGATCCCCCAGATTCTTGTGGACCTGCGGCACCGGTTCGTCCCGCGACGCCTCGGTCAGCGTCGCTTCGGCACTGATCGGATCGCCACTCGCCTCGAGCAACACGGCCAGGTTGTTTCGCAGCACCGGGTCGGTCGGATGGTGGCGCACCCCCTCCTGCGCCAGCGCCAGCGCGGGCTCCAGCTGTTCCTGATGGGCGAGCGACTGAACCGCGCCGAAGTACCAGAGGGGCGGCGGGATCCGGGCGTAGAGCTCACGAGCCCGTTCCAGCCGCGCCCAGGCCACGCCGGCATCTCCGCGCCGCAAGGCGAGCAAGGCCCAGCTCTGGAACGTCCGCGGATCTTCGGCCAGGCGGCTCGCCGCCTCGGCAAACAGACTTTCGGCCTGGTCGAGGCGACCCACTTCCTCGAGAGCCACGGCCAGATTGTGGATCACGTGGCCCCTCGGGCCGGCCCGATCGAGTGACTGGCGGAAGAGTTCCACCGCCTCGGACCATCGGCCCTGGCGCCCGGCGATCACGCCCAGGAGGAACGGGGCCGATCCCTCCGACGGCCGCAGTTCCATGACCCGTCGGAACTCCCGGGCCGCCTCATCCAGCATATCCGACTTGAGAAACGCGACGCCCAGATTCCGGTGCTCGTCAATCTGGGCCTCGACCAGTCGCGCCGGGGCCGTCTTCGAGGACGTGCCAATTCGTTGAGCCAGGCCGGCGGTGATCAGACCGAAGAGAGCCTGGCCCGCCTCGAAGTCCGACAGCCCCGAGGCGTCGATCACTTCACGCGCATCCCGAGTGCCGTCCACCAGCGGCAACAGGCGACGTTGGGCTTCGGTGAAGCTCAGCGATTCGTTGGCAAGGGCATTTCGGTCCAGGGCGAACACCAGATCGAACGAAGGAATTTTCTTCTCGATCAGGCTCCATTCATCGATCCGCCGCGCCCCCTCGAGCAGCAAGTTCTCCGGATTGATCCGCTCCCGATCGTCGTCGTCATCCGGCCGGACACCGGCCTCGAAGGTGAAGGTCCCGGCCGTCCAGGCGAACAGCGAGAAGACGGCCTCCTCGATCTGCATCCGGAGCACCCGGTGGAGCTCGGTGGCTGCCAGCGCGCCGATACTCACCAGGAGTTCGCCCAGACGACGGCCGCGAGCCACCTGCTGCATGCCGAGCGCCTGATCGAGCTGCTCCCGGGTGATCGTGCCGTTCCTCAGCAGGATGTCTCCGACCCGGTCACGCCGATTGACGATGGTGGCGTACGTGATCCAGCCCTCTTCGAAATAAACGGACCCGAACCGCTGGCGGTCGCTCAGCGCCAGACATCCGGTCCGCCGCCCGAAGTAGAGCAGCTGGACGACGTCGGGCAGACTCGCCTCTTTGAGGCTTCCGCGGATCGCCATCAGCCGAAGTCCCCAATGAGCCGATCCTCAGGCCTGGGCCAGGTGAGGACCATTTTCTCACGGCTGCGGATCACGCCCATCCCCGGTGACAGAATGCCGCTCGCGGCCCCGCTCCGACGTTCCCGCCGCGGAGCCCTGGGCTCCACCGCTTCGAGTGCCTCGCGGGCAAAAGCCGCCGAGGGCACCGTTCGCTCGGCCTGCGCCTCCGCCAGCAGCCGGTGGACCAGCCCCTGCACCGCCCGGGCCGAGTCGGCCGGGCGTCCGGCGAGGTAGTCGAGCAGGCCGACGTCGTCGGCTGCCGGAGTATCCGCCAGCAGGCCCTTGATGACGGCCAGGCGCACGTCTCGATCAGGCGCGCTCACCTCGGCCACGAAACCGCCTTCGAGCCGCGTCAGGAGCCTGGGATCGAAGCCGTCGAGTTCACTCAGCTGACGGGCCGACGTGAAGGCCATGATGCGCGAGCCCTCGCTCAACGCGCCGAAGATCTGTAACAGTTCCGCCTGGGCCGTCCGTTCGTTGGCGAGCAGATGGACGTCATCGAGCAGCAGCGCCGCCACCCATTGATATCGGGCCCGCCACTGGGCCAGATCCTCGGCCGCCTTGTGGGCGGTGAGCTCGCCGAGAAAGCTGTGGGCCGAGAGGCAGGCGATCGGGCCAAGCCCGGCCACGGCCAGGGCATTCCCGAGACCGTGCAGCAAATGGGTCTTTCCAACCCCGCTGGGCCCGACCAGCACCAATGGCGTATGCCGGCCATCGCGATCCGCCACGACCGCCGCGATGGCTTCAAGGGCCATCCGGTTCGAGGGGCCGACCCCGATCCGCGCCAGCGTCAGGTCCGGCAGCGGGGCGGACAATGGCGCTCGCCGCAGCCGGGACTCGGTGACGAGTTGGCGCGCCTGGGCGAGTTGATCGGGGTCGCGGAACACCTCCGCCCCAGCCAGGTCGGGAGCAATCGCCTTGATCTCCGCAGCGAGGCGCTGGAGTTCACCGGCATCATGGCCGAACTCGGCGATCAACGGATCGGGATCCCAGCCGGAATCCGAGGTCAGGGCGGCCTCGAGGCGGCGAGTCCGGAACCCGAGGGACTGCCAATGCGCGATGGTTTCACGAAGCCGGTCGCGCCAGTGATCGAACTGGGTGGCGACATTCGACGTCACCTCGGTGAGGAAGGCGTCGAACTCGGCGGATTCAGGCACGGAGGCTACGGCCGCCAGCGCTGGGGACGGGACCAGTTCAGGCGAGCGGGACGCCTCCAGGCCGAGGAGAGCCAGCGCATCGGCGGGCTGGATCGGGGTCGCGGCCGCTTGCTGTACCGCGAGGACCCGGTTGAGCGCGCCGAGATACTCCTTGAGTGACCGAAGCGGGGCCGCGGCGAGCGTCGAGGCGAGGCCGGGCGAGACG
>JANXXJ010000145.1 GCA_025350665.1 Gemmatimonadota bacterium
GCGGCGCGCCGACCTTCACGAATTCGGCCACCACACCTTCGTGACGACTGTTGACTTCCTCGATAAACGCCGGGGGCCAACTCCATTCCCGGCCCACGATCAAGCCGACTTTCCTGACATCCGATGCCATGGGTCACCTGACTTGGAGAAGAGCGCCAATGCCGTGTCCAGCGCGAATTTACGCCAACCCGAGGCAACCGGGAAGCGGGTTGATCACGGCGCTGCCCGTTTCAACCCGGGAGCCCTGGTTGCTAGCCCAAGGGGGTCCCGACGACAAACGGCAGGGCGCGGCTGACCCTCCGTCCCCAGGTTGCCTCATTGTGGGTACCAAACTCGTCCTCGACGTAGTCAAGATCGACGCCGGTTGCCATGCCGTCTTCCAGCAGATGATCGCGGAGCCGGCGAACATCGCTGATGGCGGTGCCCGGTTCGTCGAGGCCGATGTCGAGATAGAGGCGGCGGGCGAGCCGGGTTCGGGTGGTGGTGAGGTAGTCCAGCACGGCCGTCCGGCCGAACCATATCGACGGGCTCAGCACTCCCGCGGCGCCAAAGATGTCGGGGTGCCGGTAGAGCCCGTACAGACTGATCAAGCCGCCCATGGACGAGCCTGCGATCGAGGTTCCCTCCCGGCCGGGCTGGGTCCGGAAATCCCGGTCGATCATCGGCTTCAGCGTCTGCGTCACGAACCGCAGATATCGATCACCGCCGCCCCCACCTCGCCTCGGCTGGGGAAACGGGCTGTACTCGTAGAGCCGGTGCCGCCCCGCGTTCGCGATACCAACGACAATGGCTTCGACCCCTCGGGAAGCGAGCTCCGCCAGGGTTTCGGTGAGCCGCCAGTCCCCCGCATACGCGGTGGCAGGGTCGAAGAGGTTCTGGCCGTCCTGCATGTAGACCACGGGGTAACGTCGGCTTCCGCTGTCATACGACAGGGGCAGGGCCACGACGATATCACGGAAATTCCGCAGTTCGGGGCTCAGAACCCGCCGGCGGATGACCAACGGGATTGGGGCCGCCTCGGCGGACCGGTACGGTTCCCACGTCGTGGCGATTGCTTGGGGTCGGGAGTGGGGCATCGGCTGCCGGGTCAATCTAGTCGGGCCCGGTCGTGGTTGTTCCCGACGGCGCCATCCCCTATTCTCTTCCCTACCTTCCTGGGAGTGTTGCCATGATCCGTCGACTCGTCCCGGCCGTGACCCTCCTGATGGCGCTGGCGCCCGGAGTGCTGCTGGGCCAGAAGACCGGCGTGGCCGTTACGCCATTCTTCGGGTTGACGGTCCCCGGGAAATTGCTGTTGCTGCGGCCCGGGCTGGATCCGGCGATCCAGGCCGAGAAACAGGCGGTGCTGGGCTTGATCGGCGGCCGGATCAATATCGGCCTTACCCGGTCAGTCGAGTTCCAGGGTGATATGGGATATGGCTCCAGCGGCCTCAAAGTGGCGAGTCTGGCGGCTCCTTCGGGCACCAAAGCCAGCGTCCTTACGATGAGTGGCGAGCTGGTCTACCGGAACAAGCCGGCGGTCGAACCGTTCTCCCTGACGCTGCACGGCGGCGTTGGCGCGGTCCACCGGTCGTTCTCCGAGAACACCGGGACGATGACGGCGCTCCGGGCCAAGACGAATGTCGGGGCCGTCTTCGGCGCCGGCTTCAATTTCCGGGCATCCCGCCGGATGGCCGTCGTTATCGGAATCGATGATTTCATCTACAACGCCAGCTTCACCCTGGCCACGGGCAGCCAGGTCGCCGGTGTCACCCAGCCGCTGACCCAGAATGACGTGCGGGTAAGCCTCGGGTTCCGGGTGGCAATCGCGGGCCAATGACGATCGAGGTCGCTGACTAGAAGCGGGTCGTCAAGCCGGCCAGGATCCGACGCCCGTTCACGGAACCGCCGTAGATCGAATAGCGCTGCTGGTCGAAGATGTTGTTCCCCGTCGCGTAGATGCGCAGGCCGTTGCTGATGGCGTAGGCGATGTTCGCGTCCACCGTCGTCTGCGGTTCGATCCATCCTGCAAAGACTCCCGCCGCCCAGTCGAACCCCTGGGCCGATCGCAACGTCATCCCGGCGTCGATGCCCTTCCGGCCGGCGTAGGTGAGCGAAACGTTGCCCTTGGCCCGGGGCGTGTTCGGCAGGAGCTGGTCGCCGGCGAGTTGCTCGGTGATGTCGAAACGGAAGATCGAGAGCGAGCCATCGGCCCGGATCTCGGGCGAGATCTGGTATCCGGCCCCGATTTCGACGCCGTACTGGGTGGCCTTGCCGGCATTGGCATACGAGAGGACGATGGCCGACCTGCCATTCTCGAGCCGGGTCAGGCCTCGCCCGGCCGTTGCCGTCGCCGGGTTACCCAACAGGGCTCCGCGGATGGCGCCTTCGACGGCGGCGCGGGCCGCGGCGGGCACGGCCGCCGGTGCGGTCCAGGCCGGGAAGGCCGGGTTGACGCCGGGCAACAGGTCGGTGACGAAATTCGTGAGGGTGTTCAGGTAACCATCGACCGTCACGTAGAACTTGCTGGTCAGGTCGCCGCGATAGCCGAGTTCGAGGCCGGTGTTCTTCTCCACCTGCAGGTTGCTGTTGCCGCGGGCCCGAACCGGTACCGCCGCGCTGTTGTCGAACAGTGCCCCGGCCGGCACACCGCCGAGCAATGGGCCGAGCGTCGCGTTGGCGCGCAGCGCGGTCTCGAGGGCGGTGAAGTTCGCCGGCGGGCCGGCGGCAACGTTCAGGAAAAACTCCGAATAGTTCGGGGTCTGGAACGCCTTGTTGAGGGTCAGCCGGATCGAATGGTGATCGTTCGGCGCGAACACGAGGGCGGCCTTCGGCGAAAACTGGGCGTCGATTAATCCGCCAAGATCGAATCGCGCCGCGGCGACGGCCTTGAGCTTGCCACTGAGCCGGTATTCGAGCTGACTGAACGCCGCATAGTAGTTGTCCGACCGGTCGTCGTTGCCGGACCCTATGAGGGTCCGCTGGGTGTTGAGGCTGTAGTTTCGGAAGGAGGCGCCCAGAACGAACCGGCCGCGGTCGTCCGCGAACTTGTTGTTCTGCTGTCCCTCGAAGTGGAAGACGTTGGATCGCTCCTCGAGGCCCGCGCCCGAGGCGAGCGAGTACTGCGGCTCTCTGGTGTCTCGGCCATTCCAGTAGGCCATCAAGCTGTAGTTCCTGGCGGCGAAATTGAAACGGGCGTACGGGCGAACGGACTTGGTGATCTGAACCCGGCCGATACCCGTAACGGCGATCTCGTTCTCCGCCTGGGCGCCGCCGATCTCGGCTGTGGCAACGGCGCCGTTGTCGGTGTAGTAGTCCAGCCGGGCCGATCCATACATGGTCTTGATCGGATCTCTGTTGCCCAGGGCGGCTCCGGTGGCCGGGTCGATGGTCTGTCCGTTCAGCGCCCGGAGTTCACGCCGGGCACAGCTCGAGCAGCTCGCGCGAAACGTCAATGAATCCGATGCAGCCGTGTACTCGGACCTGAGTCCGCTTCCATCGAGCAGGGAACGTGAACGCGACCACGTATCGCTGCGGTAGGAGCCGCCGTTCAGCCGGTATCCGATCCGCCCGCCCCACAGGAGACCCGCGTGGCGGAGATCGCCCTTGATGGTCGAGAGTTCTCCGCCGCCCAGGCTCAGTTTGGTGCCGACGACCTCGCGGGCCGATGGGGTCTTGATGTTGAGCACGCCCGCGTAGGCGTTGGCCCCGTAAAGGGCGGACCCGGGTCCCCGGACGAATTCCATCGAGGAAATGTCCTCCGTGGGCACCGGGAGAGAGGTCCATTCCTGGCTGCCGAGGAACGCCGTCGCCACGTCGCGGCCATCAACCAGCACCAGGACGCGGCGATTGAGTGACGAGTTGAAGCCGCGGGCATTGACGTTGAAATCATTGACGCCACTCTGGGCGAGATCGACACCGGGAACATTGGCGAGCGCGAGTGGCGCCTGGCCGGAGATCGATGTGGACTGCAGGATCCGCGGATCGATCACAGTGACGGCCGCCGGGGCCTCGACGGCTCGTTCCGGCACTTTCGAGGCGCTCTCGACGATCAGGTCGTTGAGCGCGACGGGCTGCGCTTCCATTTTGGCGTCGGCCGTCACGATGCCGCCGGCCGTGACCGTGACGGCGACTTCCGTTGGTTTGTACCCCAGCCAGCGGAAGACCAGCGTCTGAGACCCGGTGGGGACTCGATCGATCGTGTACTTGCCGCTGGTGTTGGTGTTGGCCCGGGTGCCTACGCCCCGTACGACGATGACAACGCCGGCAAGCGGTGCGCCGTCGTCGGCCCGCGTGACGGTTCCCTGAATGATTCCCATTCCCTGGGCGGCCGCTCGGGGAACAACAAACGCCAAGCACAGGCTGGCGACCCCGCCAGCCGAACACAGCAATCGCATCATGATCCTCGACCTTCTCGGGTGGATCGTCGGGGCGGCCCCCTTCTTTGCTGGATTCTGCTCCGCACCAGCGCGGGTTATTGCCCTGCACTCTCAGGTTGGGCGAAGAAAGTGCATCCCGAATCGAGAGGGGGCAAGGGGAGCTACTGTCCGAGCGCGACCCTCGTCACCTGAACCCGCGCCGTCGTTTGAGGCCCGCCCGCGATGGCCACGTACGCAATCCAGAGGTCATTGCCAACGACGGCTGTCCGAGGGAATCCAGCGTCGCGAGCCCGACTGGCCCGACCGACCGCCTGCGCCGAACCGGGGCCCCGCGGCCCAACGGTGCGGACCATCCACGTGGCGCCATCGGCCTCGGTTTCGAGCCACACCAGCGCCCCTCGGCCCGGTCCGGTCATCTGAAAATGAACCCGCCCCATGGTATGCCCGTTGTCGGCCCTGGTCGGGGCGCCGAACGTGGCCCCGCCGTCCCGGGAGAACGCCACCTTGACCGCCGGGGTGCCGCCCGCTCCGGTAAACCAGGCGACGCCCACCTCATTGCCGATCGCGGACACCGAAGGTCCATTCACGGGACAGGCTTTCCAGACCCAGTGATCGTTGGCCACAAGCCTGGGGCTGGTCCACCGACCGCCGACCTCCCGGACCACGGCGATATCGCGCACCTCGTCCGCGGAACGGTCCCGGTAGGCCGCGATCAGTCCGCCCGCGGTACTCGCCAGCGATACCTGGCAACATTCGCAGGTCCGGGAATCCAGCACCTGTTCGCCGTCGAGCCGGCCGTCGGCCCGAAGTACCGCCGCGCGCACTGACATCGCTCCTCCGGAGTCCACCATCTGGCGGCCGTCGAGCCAGGCCAGAGCGACCGACCCGTCACCTCTCGGCACCATCGACACAAATCCGTGTTCGGTGGGCGTTCCGTCGCGATTGACGGTGATGGGAGCCGTCCAGGTTCGGCCCCGGTCTTTCGTGGTCGCCAGGCGGATGTCGTAGGCGTACGACCTGGCCGCGTTCTTTTCGAGCCAGTGGACCACCCAGGTACCGCGAGTCGTCTCGACGATGGAGGGGAAGTCCGCCCAGTTGACGAACAGGCGATCGCTATCCACGGCAGTCACCGGCTCGGACCATCGTCCGTTCTGCGTGGTGGCGACCCGCAGGGCGAAACGATGGTCTGGCCGCGGCTCGAACCAGCTCAGGAGCAGTTCTCCACGGGGGGTCTTGGTCAGGAAGGGTTTCGAGCTGCCGGGCGGCCCGCTCCACTCCGAGGGTAACGTCCGGTCGGTCCGCGCGGTGGCGGCAAGGCCCAGCAGCGAGGCGAGCATGAGGCGGCGCATGGTCGGAATCTGCCTTCCCGGGCTCAATCGGTCACCCGGCCGTCGAGCGCCCGAGCCAGCACGGCCGAATTGGGCCACCGGGTCCGGCTCCGGGCCAGGTCCGCGAGGGTTGTCCCTCGGAAGAACCGGACGATTCGTTCGCCGATCGCTTTCCACGCCTCGTGCGCTGCGCAGGGCTGACGGTCGTTGCAGACCGACTGGCCCAGCAGGCATCGCCGGGTCCCGGCGAAATGTTCAAAGGGTTCGACGACATCGTACAGGGTGAGGTTTGTGGCCGGCCGGGCGAGCCGGAAACCGCCGTGTTTGCCCCGGACGGATTCCAGAACGCCTGCGCGCACGAGTTGCGACAGCGTCTTCGACAGATAGTTGCGCGGAATGCCCAGGGCTTTGGCCAGGACTGTCACGTCCAGCGGGCCGGGGTCCGCGTGCTGGGCCAGCAGAGTTGCCGCCCGGAGCGCGTATTCAGAGGTCTGCGACAGGATCGGCATAAACCAGATAAGACCATGATAATATGTGTTTTAAGCTACGCAACCCGTTATCCCGTAACAGTTCTGAAGGCCTTGTCATCTGAACTTCACGGTCGTTGGTTCGCCAAAACAGTAGCCTCTACCTCGTTGCAGGTGACTGCAAACCCACAGTGATCCGGGAGTTGGCATGCGGGCCTTGTCTTGGCGGGAATGGTGGACGGTGACGGCGGTCCTGTTGGTTAGCGCGTGCGGCGGCGGCAAGGCTGGCGGTGGAGAGCCGGCGGCGCCGGCATCCGGCGCCGGGTCGGCAACCGATTTGAGTTCGTTCGAGCTGGAGCATGGCATTGGGCCGGTCAAGGAGGAGGTGACCCTCGGGACCCTGGATCAGGCGTTGCTGGCGAAGGGAACCGAGGTGTTCAAGGCCAAGTGCACCGCCTGCCACAAGATGGGCGAGAAGTATGTCGGTCCGGCGCTGGGTGAAGTGCTGACCCGCCGGACGCCGACCTATGTGATGAACATGATCCTCAATCCGAACGAAATGGTCGAGCGTCACCCGATCGCGAAGCAATTGCTGGCCGAGCACATGACGACGATGGCGAATCAGGGGCTGTCGGTCGACGAGGCCCGGGCTGTTGTCGAGTACCTGCGGACCCAAGCAAAGGGTACCGTCAAAACGAAGTGAACCACCGAGGAGGGATATCACGATGGGTGCAACACGGTTCAGCGCGGGGCTCACTTCCCTGCTCTTGATGCTGGCGGGCGGGTGTTCCAAAGGCACGCCGATCGGTGCGAGCGCCGACGCGGCCTCCAAAGTCTATGTCGCGCCAGGTCAGTATGATGAACTCTATGCCTTCATGTCGGGTGGGTTCAGCGGCAACGTGACGGTTTATGGTCTGCCGTCCGGTCGTTTGCTCCAGCAAATCCCGGTGTTCTCGCAATATCCGGAGAAGGGCTACGGCTATTCCGAAGAGACCAAGGCGCTGCTCAACACGAGCTTCGGCTTCGTGCCGTGGGACGATGCCCACCATCCCCAGCTGTCGACCACGGCCGGCGAGCAGGACGGCCGGTGGCTCTTCATCAACGGCAACAATACACCGCGGATTGCGCGTCTCGACCTGACCAGGTTCGAAACGGACGAGACGATCGAGATCCCGAACTCCGGCGGGGGCCACGCGTCACCCTTCCTGACCGAGAACACGGAATACGTTGTGAGCGCCACGCGGTTCTCGGTACCGACGCCACAGGCCGATGTGCCGATCGAAGGATCGAAGTTCGGCGGCATGCTCACGTTCGTGAAGGTCGACAAGGCCAGCGGCCACATGTCGGTCGGCTTTCAGATCCATATGCCCGGGTTCGATTACGATCTGTCCCGTTCGGGAAAGGGCCCGTCCCACGGCTGGTCCTTCTTCAGTTCGTACAACACGGAAGAGGCCAAGACGCTCCTCGAACGGAACGCCTCGCAGAAGGACAAGGACTTCATTGCCGCCGTGAACTGGAAACAGGCCGAGCAGTGCGTGGCGGATGGCAAGGCCAAACCCTGGCCGACCAGGTATGCCCACAATCTCCGTGATGTGAACGGTATCGCCCGGACCGAGATGCTGGCGGACGAACCGGTCCTGGAGCCCAAAGACTGTCCCGGGATCGTGTACTTCCTTCCGACGCCCAAATCGCCCCACGGCGTCGACGTCGATCCAAGCGGCGAGTACATCGTCGGTGGCGGGAAGCTGGCGACGGTGCTGCCGGTCCACTCATTCTCCAAGATGCAGAAGGCGATCGCCGACAAGGCGTTCGAGACCGAGATCGACGGGATTCCGGTGCTCAAGTACGAGGCCGTCAACGCCTGCGAGGTTCAGAAGCCCGGTCTCGGGCCATTGCATACCGAGTTCGACGGCAAGGGCTTTGCCTACACGTCCGTGTTCCTGTCGTCCGAGATCATCAAGTGGGACCTCAAGAAGTGCGTCGTCGTCGACCGGGTACCGACCTACTACTCGATTGGCCACCTGATGATCCCGGGCGGAGACACCCGGAAGCCGTACGGCAAGTACGTGGTGGCCTTGAACAAGATCACGAAGGACCGCTACCTCCCGACCGGTCCGGACCTGACGCAGTCGGCGCAGCTGTACGACATTTCCGGCGACAAGATGAAACTGCTGCTCGACTTTCCGACGACCGGTGAGCCTCACTACGCCCAGGCCATCCCGGCTGGGAAGATTCGGGACCAGCAGCTCAAGACCTTCGCGTTGGCCGAGAACCATCATCCCCAGGCGATCAAGACCGAGAAGGACGCCAAGGTGGTTCGCGAAGGCAACAAGGTCCACGTCTACATGACCGCGATCCGAAGCCACTTCATGCCCGATAACATCGAGGGTGTCCAGGTTGGTGACGAGGTCTACTTTCACATCACGAACCTCGAACAGGATTGGGACGTGCCCCATGGCTTCGCCGTGATGGGCGCCCTGAACGGGGAACTCCTGGTCATGCCGGGCCAGACGTTGACGCTGGCCTGGAAGCCGGACCGCGCCGGCATATTCCCGTTCTACTGCACCGATTTCTGCTCCGCGCTGCACCAGGAGATGCAGGGGTATATCCGGGTCTCGCCCAAGGGGTCCGGCACCAAAGTGCTCTTCAACACCGGGCAATGAGCGCCATCACTGTTACGGTCGCGACGCCTGGTTCGGGCGTCGTGGCCGGGGAGGGAACGATGGCGGGGCAGAGACCGATGCCCGGGTGGACGCGGGTGCTGCTGGCCGGGACTGCCATCGCCCTCCTGACCACGTTCGTGGCGCCGCTGTGGCACATTGCGCTCAAGGCGCCCCAGTACCCGGAGGGCCTAGGGATGTACATCTGGTCGAATCGGATCACCGGCGACTTGAGGAGCATCAACGGGCTCAATCACTACATCGGGATGAAGACGATTCATCCCGAGGCCATCCCTGAACTCCGGTTCATGCCCAACATCGTGATCGGTCTGGTGTTGGCCGGTCTTCTCGCGGCCGGGTGGGGCCGGCGGGCCGGCCTGTTTGTCTGGACCGGCCTGTTCACGATCGGTGCCCTGGTTGGTCTCGCGGACTTCTGGCGCTGGGGGTACGATTACGGGCACAATCTCGATCCCGAGGCCGCCATCAAGATTCCCGGCATGAGTTACCAGCCCCCCCTGATCGGTCCGAAGCAGCTGCTGAATTTCGAAGCGACATCGTGGCCCGGTCTGGCCGGCTGGGTCGCGATCGCCGCTCTTCTGGCCGCGTTCGGCCTGTGCTGGCTTGAATGGCGCCGGGGGCGCCTGGCTCGGAGTTGAAGGCCGTTCCCTGGGTCATGCTTGCGTGGATTGGCGCGGTCGGGTGTGGGCACCCTGCCCCGCGTCCGCTGGCGCTGGGCCGAGATGTCTGCGCGCATTGCCACATGAGACTCGAGGAGCGCCGGTTCGCCGGCGAGATCGTGTTCCGCACGGGCAAGGTCATCCCCTTCGACGACGTCGGGTGTCTGGCGATCGCCGTGGTCGCCGCCAACGGGTCGGCCATCCACTCGCTCTGGGCCTCCGATTACCTCGAGCCTGACTCCCTGGTCTCGGTGGAGCGCCTCGTCTTCGTGCAGACCGGTACGGTTCGCACGCCGATGAGCTACGGCATCGTGGCGGTTCGGCCAGGGCCAGGCGCGGCCAGCCTCGCTCGTCAATTCGGAACCCGAGGCATGTCCTGGGCTGACCTGAAGGCCTGGGCAGGCGCGGCCCCGAAATGATTGCGGCCCTGATCGCAGGCGTAGTGATCGTCTCACCGGCGGGTCCGGTATCGAGTCTTGGCGCGGCGGTCGCCCTCGCTCATCCGGGCGATACTATCATCGTTCGGGCCGGCCACTATCGGGAGGGCCGGACGGTGCTGGTGGACCGGCCGGTGGTCATTCGTGGCGAAGGCGCCCCGGTCTTCGATGCCGGCGAACGGACCTTTCTTCTCGTGACGGCGAATGACGTTACGATCGAGGGCCTGGTGATCGCCGATGTGCAGCCGAGCAGCACGGACGATCGGGCTGCGATCAAGCTCGACCACGTTACGCGGTGCGTCGTGCGTGGCAATCGAATCCAGCGCTCCTTCTTCGGCATTCACGGGTCGAAGGTGTCGAGTTGCCTGATCGAGGACAATCGCATCGAGGGACCGGGCGCCACCGAGCAAATGGCCGGCAACGCCATTCATTTCTGGTCATCGGCCAACGTCACGGTTCGGCGCAATCGGGTCGAGGGCCATCGCGACGGCATCTACCTCGAGTTCGTCCGCGGCAGCACGCTGAGCGACAACGTGAGTCGGCGGAATCGTCGCTACGGCCTTCACTTCATGTTCTCGGACAGCTGCCGGTACGAGCGCAATCGCTTCACGTCCAATGGCGCAGGAGTGGCGGTGATGTATTCGAAGCACGTGACCATGACCGGCAACGAATTCGCCCGGAACGAAGGCCAGGCGGCGTTCGGCCTGTTGCTCAAGGACATCAGCGACGGCGAAATCAGTGACAATCGGTTTACCAGCAATACCACCGGTCTGTATCTCGAGGGATCCAACCGCCTGGCCGTGCACGGCAACCGGTTCGAGGCAAACGGTTGGGCCCTTCGCCTCCTTGCCAACGCGACCGACAATGAGTTTGACGGCAATGTCTTTCTGGCGAATGCCTTCGACGTGACCACCAACAGCCGGTCCGCCACCAGCCATTTCCGTGGCAACTACTGGGACCAATACCGGGGCTTCGACCTCGATCATGATGGGTACGGAGATGTGCCGCATCGCCCGGTCCGGCTCTTTTCTCTCGTCGTCGAACAGAATGAACCGGCCCTGATTCTGCTCCGGAGTCTGTTCGTCGATCTCCTGGACCAGGCCGAGCGGGTCCTCCCGATCCTCACGCCGGAGGCCCTGATCGATCCGGCGCCGCTGATGGCCCGCCCCCGGTGATGCTGCTGATCCAGGGGCTTCGGAAGCGGTTCGGGCGCCTCGAGGTGCTGCGAGGCGTGGACCTCACGGCGGCGCCGGGCCGGATTACGGCGCTGGTCGGCCCGAATGCAGCCGGCAAGTCAACTCTGATCAAGACCATCATCGGTCTGGTTCGGATCGACGAGGGCACGGTGCTGATTGACGGGCAAAGCATCGACGGCGAACGGGCCTACCGCGAGCGAATCGGTTACATGCCGCAAGCGGCGAGGTTTCCCGAACAGCTGACGGGCCGGGAAGTCCTGGCGCTGGTGCGGCGACTGCGTCACGCCGATGCGCGGATTGATGATGCCCTGATCGGCCAGTTCGACCTGGACCCGATGCTCGACCGGCCCATTCGGACGTTGTCGGGCGGGACCCGGCAGAAGCTCAATGCCGTCGTGGCCTTTCTCTTCGCGCCAGACATGGTCGTCCTGGACGAACCCACCGGCGGCCTGGATCCAGTGGCAAGCGGCATTCTCAAGGACAAGCTGATCCGCTCGGCTGCCGCCGGTACGACGGTCTTCCTGACCTCGCACATCCTGACCGAAGTCGAGGAACTGGCCCACGACATCATCTTCCTGATGGAGGGCCGGGTGGCCTTTCAGGGGCCGATCGACCAGCTCCTCCGTGAGGCCGGGGAACCGCGCCTCGAACGGGCGGTGGCCCGCCTGATGACGGGCAGCCGATGACCGACCTCCGACAGGTGCTCGCCGCCCAGGTCCGCAACGTGTTGCGGAGCCGATGGCTGGTTGGCTACACGCTCCTGCTGCTCCTGGCGACGGTGCTGCTGCTGCGTTTCGGCGGCAGCGGTACGCGGGCGCTGCTGAGCCTGGTCAACGTGGTGCTGCTGCTGCTGCCGCTGGTCAGCGTTGTCTTCGGGACGCTTTACGTCTACAACGCCCGGGAATTCATCGAACTCCTGCTGGCGCAGCCGGTCGGCCGGGGCGCGGTCTATCTGGGCCTGTTCGGAGGCCTGGCCATTCCTCTCAGCCTGGCGTTGCTGGCTGGGGTCGGGGGGCCGCTCGTGGTCGAGGCATTGCAGGATCCGTCCGTGTGGCGGCCGCTGGCCATGCTCCTCACCGTCGGCGTGCTGCTTACGCTGGTGTTCACCGCGTTCGCGCTCTGCGTCGCGGTGCTGGTTGAGGAGCGCTCGCGAGGCTTCGGGGCCGCGCTCCTGGTGTGGCTGGCCTGTACGGTGGTCTACGACGGCCTGATTCTACTGGTCCTGACGACGTTCCGGGACTATCCTCTCGAGGCGCCCGTCCTGGTGCTCACGTTTCTCAACCCGATCGATCTCGCCCGCGTGGTATTGCTGCTGACCTTCGATGTGGCGCTGTTGATGGGGTACACGGGTACCGTGTTTGCCCGAATGTTCGGCACGGCGGGAGGCCTGGTGGCGGCGTTCTCGATGCTGCTGGTGTGTGCGGCCGTACCCTTGTGGGCCGGGTACCGCTGGTTTCGACGAAAGGACTTCTAGGCCCCGCTTGTCAGGCCGGCCTGGACCGGAAGATGAAGTAGACGGCTCCCAGCAGACAGCAACCCGCCCAGACGAAGTCGAGTTTGGGCGGCTGTTTCATATAGTAGACCGCGAATGGCACGAACACGGAGAGTGTCACCACTTCCTGCAGAATCTTGAGTTGTCCCAGGTCCATCGTTCCGTATCCCATCCGATTGGCCGGGACCTGGAGCAGGTACTCAAACAGCGCAATCCCCCAACTGGCGAAGGCGGCGATGTACCAGGGCCGGCCCGCCAGGTTCCGGAGGTGGGCGTACCAGGCGAACGTCATGAATACGTTCGACAGGGCCAGGAGCCCGGCGGTCCGGGCGACGATGCCGAGGTTCATGGTGGTGGGTCCTCGTTAGGTGTTCCGGGCGGCCCGGGCAAACCGATCGAAGATGCGAGCCACGGGCTCGATCGCCTCGATCGTCGCGACGCTTCGGCCGGCCTGCCAGATGGCCCGGGAGGGGTCGTCCGCCCGGGCGCCGCCCCGGATGGAGGTGCGTTTGAGATCCCAGGCCGCGCGCAGCGCGAAGAAGCTCCGGATCCACTTCTTGGTGCGCCGACCCCGGAACAGGCGGCGAGCCAGCGGCCCGATCGTCGTGCCGATGCGGTCGATGTACGGGGTCCGAATGACGGCGACCGGCACGCCACTCAGGCGTTCCGTCAGGACGATGTCGGATTCGTCGGCCGTGAGGATGGCCTGCTTGTAGGGTTCGCTGGCGGTGCACTCGACGGTGGCAATCAGTCGCGTGCCCAGCTGAACCCCGGCATAACCGACACGGAGCGCGTCGATGAACTCCCGCTCACCGCCAACACCCCCGGCGCAGATCATCGGGAGATTCAAGTCTCCCAGGTCATTGAACAGGGCCTCCGGCGTCAGCGCGCCGGCGTGGCCTCCGGCCCGGCGGTTCACGGCGATCAGGCCCTGAACGCCGGCATCGCGCGCCTTGAGAGCCCATTTTCGCTCGGTGACGTCGTGGTACACGATGCCGCCGAACGGCCGCACGGCGTCGACGACCCACCGCGGGTTGCCCAGCGAGGTCACGAAGAAACGGACGCCCTCTTCCAGGGCGATGGCGACCCACTTCACCATTCGTTCCTGATAGGTCCGGGACGAAGCCTCGATCAGGGCATTGAAACCGATCGGCTTGGTCGTCGCCGCCCGGATCTGCCTGAGGCCGGCGCGGAAATCGTGGCCATGGACGTACGTGAGGGACACCGGTTGAACCACACCCAGCCCGCCCGCCTCGGACACCGCGGCGACGAGTTCGGGGTTGCTGCACGGATACATCGGGCCCCCGATGATCGGCAGCGCCACACCGGTGGCGCGGGTGAAGGCCGTGTCGAGGTTCATCGGTGCTCTAGGGAGTGCGGGGGGCGAGGCGCCAGATAGTGTGGACCAGACCGACCTGGTCGCCCTGGGCGTCGGTGATCACGGTCTCGACCCGATGGTCGACGGGCCCGGTCCCAACCACAGGGACGGTAACCCGAGCCTCAGCGATGAGGTGCCCGCGGGCCTTCTTGGGGTAGTGGGCGCCGATGTCAGTCACGATGCCCCGAATCGAGGCCGGCAACGCCAGCGTCATGGCCAGGCCACTGGTCATTTCGCCCAGGTTTACGAGGGCCACGGCGTGAATTGAGTGGAGGTGATTGCGAAGCGCCCGTCGGTCCACCAGCCCAACCCGGCAATACCCTGGTTCGAGGGTTTCGACGGTGGCGCCGATTGAACCGCTGTAGGGGACCAGCAAGCCGAAGGTCCGGCTGAAGAGCCATCGCCCCCCGGGCAGGGGCGACAGGCGGCGCCAGAGCCGGTCGAGGTCGTCGCGTTGGGAGGCCATGCTGCAAGGTCTCCTCGGCGGCGGGCGGTCGTCAACGATCGGCAACGGTGACCCGACCTCGAGTCCGGCCACGGGAACTTCCGCCCGGTGTGGTACAGGTCCAGATTTCCCTCGACCTCCGCACGTTGCTTCAGACCATCGACCGGATCCGGGGTGAATGCCAGTGAACGTGCTCGGTTTCGGCTTGGCAGTAGTCATCGGCCTTACCCTGGGTCTCCTCGGCGGCGGGGGGTCGATTCTGACCGTTCCCGTACTGGTCTACGTGCTGCGTTATTCAATGGAGCAGGCGGCCCCGATGAGCCTCATCGTGGTGGGCGTGACCAGCGTGGTCGGTGCCCTCAACCACCACCGGGTCGGCAACATCAAATGGGATACGGCGCGGGCCTTCGTGCCGGCCGCCGTGCTGGGCGCGTTCGCGGGGGCGCGGATTTCGGCCGCAGTCCCAAGCCAGGTGCGAATGATGATCTTCGCGGGATTGATGCTGGCCGCTGCCGTGTCGATGTTCTTCGGGCCCGCTCTGTGGCGTCGCAACGGAGATGACGCGACCCCGACGCGCCAGCCCTGGTGGGCGCTTTCCGCGCTGGGCGTGGTGGTCGGCGCGATTACCGGACTGGTCGGCGTTGGCGGAGGGTTTATGTACGTGCCGGCGCTGGTTCTGCTCGGCGGGTTGGCCATGCGGCAGGCGGTGGGCACCAGCCTGGTGCTGATCGTCGCCAGTTGTGCCTCGGGCTTGCTCGGCTACGCGGGCCGCGTGGAATTTGATTGGCCCGCGATCGCGGCGTTCACTTCGTTGGCGGTGGCCGGGGTGCTGGTGGGAAGTCGCCTCGCCGCCCGGGTGTCTCAGACCGGCCTCAGGCGGGGGTTTGCGGTGCTCCTGATCATTCTTGGTCTGGCCGTCATGATCCGGCCGCGATAAGCGAGGTCCCATGTATTTCCGACGATTCTACGACGAGCAACTGGCCCAGGCGAGTTATCTGATCGGGTGTCAGGCCAACGGCGCGGCGGTGGTCATCGATCCGGCCCGGGTCATCGCGCCCTATCTCGAGGTGGCTGCGGCCGAGGGTCTCCGGATCGTGGCAGTGACCGAAACCCATATCCATGCCGATTTCCTGTCGGGTCTTCGGGAACTCGCGGCGGCGACGGGTGCCCGGATGTACCTGAGCGGCTGCGGAACACCGGACTGGCAGTACGGGTTCCGGACCGATCCGCTGGTGACCGTGCTCGCCGACCGGGATACGATCGCGATCGGCAACATTATGATCCAGGCGGTCCATACCCCCGGACATACCCCGGAACATCTGGTCTTCGTGATTACCGATGGGGCGACCGCGGCTGAACCGATCGGTGTAGTAACTGGCGACTTCGTGTTCGTGGGAGACGTTGGCCGGCCGGATCTCCTTGAGAAAGCGGCCCGGATCGCCAATACGGCCGAAGCCGGTGCCCGCCAGTTGTTTCGAAGCCTGACGTGGTTCAAGACCCTGCCGGATCACTTGCAGATCTGGCCCGGTCATGGGGCTGGATCGGCCTGCGGCAAGGGCCTTGGGGCGATGCCGCAGTCAACGGTCGGCTATGAGCGTCGGTACAACTGGGCCTTTGGTCCCGACCGTGAGGACGAATTCGTCTGTCAGGTTCTCGCCGGACAACCGGAACCTCCCCAGTACTTCGCGCGGATGAAACACGTGAACCGGGATGGCCCGCCGATACTTGGCGCCCTGCCGAGGCCGCGCGGGCTCTCGCTGGCAGACGTCGAAACTGCACTGAGGGTCGGCGCACCGGTGATCGACGCGCGGCCGGTCGCTGACTATGCCGCCGGGCACATTCCGGGTACCATCAACATCCCGCTCGGCAAGAGCTTCGTGACGTATGCGGGCTCGGTGCTGTCATACGAGCATGAGCTCCATTTCATCCTTCCCGTGATCACGGTGGCCGACCTAGCGCGGTTGGTCGCCGCTTTGGTGTCGATCGGCTTCGACCGGATCGGCGGCGTGGCAGGGCCGGATGTCGTCGCGCGGTGGTCGGCCGAGGTGGGGCCGCTGGCCGCGTCCACGCGCCGATCGGTCGCGGAGGTCCGGCAGGCACCACCACACGGCGTCATTCTCGACGTCCGAAATCGGTCCGAATGGGACGCGGGACACCTGCCAGGTGCGATGCTGATTCCGTTGCCCGAACTGGTACAGCGGATCGGTGAACTTGCACCGGAGTCGGAAATTCTGGTGCACTGCCAGGGGGGGAGTCGGGCTGCCATCGCGGCCAGCCTGCTCGAAGCGCGAGGGTTCAGGCGGGTATCCGACATGGTCGGAGGATTCGGGTCATGGGCTGCGGCCGGGGGGCCGGTGGAGAAGTAGAACCCCGCGCCAGGGCCCCGGCTCCTGGTGTTCAGGGCATTTGGAGCCAATCTGCCGCTTGATGATCGAGCAACCAGCGCCGGAGCATCTCATCGAACCGGTCCGGGTATTCCCAATTCCAGACGTGGCTGGCCTTGGGGACGAGGCGGCCGGTGGCTTGGGGCCAGTCGGCCTCGAGCCGCGCCACCGTTCGCTTGATGCCGCGATACTCGCGGGTGCCGGCCACGACCAATGCTGGAACCGGGCTTGCCAGGAGGGCCGGGGTGATTCGGAATCCGGCGACGCCGCGCATCGCTTGCCGAATGAACCCCCTCGGCATCCGTTCGATGTCGGCACCGAGCGCGGCTTGATCCTCGGCGGCCAGTCCCAGCATGCGGCTGCTCATCCGCAGGGCCCATGGCATCCGGGCCAGCGGCATCGTCGCCTCCATGAGCCATCCCAGCGCTTCAGCGGCGGGCAGACCGACCCCGAGCGCCCCGCTGGTCACCAGTCGATCCACGACGTCCGGGAATCGAGCCGCGAGTTCCAGCCCAACCACTCCTCCGAGGCTCAGGCCCACCACATGGGCCCGGCCCAGGGTCGCATGAGCCCGGATCCAGCCGGCCACCAGCGCGGCGGTGGCCGGAACGGACTCCCAGGCATGCTTGATCGACACGCCATGGCCGGGCAAGTCGAGGGCCACGGCATCCAGTTCTGGCAGGGCCTGCACCTGGCGCCGCCACATCCAGCTTGAGAGGCCAGCCCCGTGCAGGAACAGCACGGACGGGCGGCCCGCGTTCCGACGCTCGAATCCAATCATTCCGGAAATTAGCACGCTCCCCGCCTCGCGTGGCCGAACGGATGGCAAGTTCTCTCCATGCCAGGTCGTCGCACCAATCCCGTTCCCGGGCCCTTACGCCGCGCGCTGGCGCTCTATCGCCCGGCCGGTTTGCTCAGGGCATGCAGAGCCAGTCCGCTACGCGATGATCGAGGAGCCAACGCCGGAGCATCTCATCGAACCGGTCCGGGTATTGCCAATTCCAGGCATGCCTGGCCTTGGGGACGAGGCGGCCCTCGGCCTGGGGCCAGTCCGCCTCAAGTCGTGCCACGGTTCGCTTGATCCCGCCGTACTCCCGGGTTCCGGCAACCACCAACGCCGGAACCGGACTTGCGAGGAGGGCCGGGGTGATCCTGAATCCGGCGACGCCCCGCATCGCGCGCCGAATGAACCCCCTCGGGATCCGGGCGATGTCGGCGCCGAGCGCGGCTTGATCCTCGGCGGCCAGTCCCAGAAGGCGGCCGCTCATCCGCAGGGCCCACGGCGTTGTGGCCTCCATGAGCCAGCCGAACGCTTCAGCGGCGGGCAGACCGACCCCGAGCGCGCCGGTGGTCACCATTCGATCCACGACGTCCGGGAATCGAGCCGCGAGGTCCAGCCCAACCACTCCTCCGAGGCTCAGGCCCACCACATGGGCCCGGCCCAGGGTGGCATTGGCCCGGATCCAGCCGGCCACCAGCGCGGCGGTGGCCGGAACGGACTCCCAGGCCTGATTGATCGACACACCATGGCAAGGCAAATCGAGCGCCACGCCATCGAGTTCGGGCAGCGCCTCCAACTGCCGCCGCCACATCCAGCTCGAGATGCCGGCCCCGTGCAGAAACACCACTGACGGCTGGCCGGGCCGCCGACGTTCGAGTCCGATCATTCTGGAAGCTAGCACGCTTCCCGCCTCGCGGGGCGGCGGAACCGGTGATAAGTTCTTCCCATGCGTTCCCGACGATCCAATCCTCTCGCCCAGGCTCTCACGCCGCTGCTCGCGCTCTATTTGTTGCTGCAGCTGGTGCTGTTGCAGTACCGCCATCCGGGCCACTGAAGCCTGGCCGGGCCCTCGCTCCTGTCTGGTGGATTGCGTTCTCCCAACATCGGATCGAATGTGATCGGCATCATTGGCGGCAGCGGGATCTATCAGATCAAGGGGTTGAGTAGCCCAGCGTGGCACCGGGTCGACACACCCTGGGGCGACCCTTCCGACGAACTCCTTACTGGCATCCTGGGCGGGCAACCGGTGGCGTTCCTGCCCCGTCATGGCCGGGGTCATCGAATTCCGCCGACCGATCTGAATTTTCGCGCCAACATCGCCGCCTTGAAACGACTCGGCGTCACGGATGTAATCGCGCTGTCGGCGGTCGGGTCGCTGACGGAACGCCTTGCGCCCGGGACGTTCGTCATCGTCGATCAGTTTGTCGATCGGACCCATGCCCGGATCAAGACATTCTTCGGCCCAGGCCTCGTAGCCCACGTCTCCATGGCCGCGCCGGTCTGTTCACGCCTCGGCGACCTGGTCGAGTCGGCCGCGCGGTCCGTCGCCGTGCCAGTGATCCGGGGCGGAACGTATCTGACCATCGAGGGACCGCAGTTCTCTACCCGGGCCGAGTCCCTGCTGTACCGGCAGTGGGGAATGTCCGTGATCGGGATGACCAACATGCCCGAAGCCAACCTCGCCCGCGAAGCAGAACTCTGCTACGCCTCGGTGGCGATGGTCACGGACTACGATTGCTGGCACCCCGATCACGGCAGTGTGACGGCTGCCGATGTCATGGCCGTGCTCGGAAGGAATGCGGATCACGCCAGGGCATTGGTTGCGGCAATCGTGCCCGCGCTCGGGGATCGGCCCGCGATGTGTCGGTCCGGCTGCGACCGGGCGCTCGACCACGCGATCATGACGGCGCCCGGGGCTCGTGACCCCGCGATGGTGGAGTCTCTTCGGGTCATTGCCGGCCGGGTGCTGTGATGGATCTCAAGGCCCTGATTCGGACCATTCCCGACCATCCCAAGCCGGGGATCCTCTTTCGGGACATCACGACCTTGCTCGCGGACGGACCCGGCTTTCGCGAGGTCATCACTCGTCTCGCTGCCCGGTATCAAGACGCCGGCATTGCAAAGGTGGCTGGGATCGAGGCCCGGGGGTTCATTCTGGGTGGTGCGCTGGCTGATCGTCTCGGTGCCGGGTTCGTTCCGATTCGAAAATCGGGCAAGCTGCCGGGCGCCACGATCGGACACGACTACGAGCTCGAATACGGAGTCGACCGGGTCGAGATCCACCGGGATGCCGTCTCCCCTGGGGAACGCGTGGTTCTGATCGACGATCTGATCGCCACCGGGGGGACCGCTGAAGCCGGCCTGGTACTGCTGCGGCGGCTGGAGGCTGAGGTGGTCGAGGCCGCTTTCGTCATTGATCTGCCGGAACTCGGCGGGCGCCGCCGTCTCGAGACGACGTGTCCGACATTCTGTTTGATTGCCTTCGAGGGGCACTAAGGTGAAGGTCGCCGGACGGTGGTACCGGACGATTGCCCTTGGGGCGAATGGGTGGACCGTCGAGGTCATCGACCAGACGGCGCTGCCGGAAACCTTCGTCGTTGCGCCTCTCACCAGCGTCGCGGACGTCGTTGCCGCGATTCGTTCGATGATGGTCCGGGGTGCGCCGTTGATCGGGGTCGCGGCGGCCTACGGAATCGCCCTGGCGATGCGGGCCGATCCCAGCGATGACCATCTGGGGACCGCGTCCAGGGCGTTGCTTGCGACCCGGCCGACGGCCGTCAATCTTCGGTGGGCCGTAGAGCGGATGACGGCCCTGGTTGGCTCGGTTGCTCCTGAAGACCGCGAGGAAGGCGCCTATCGCGCGGCCGCCGATTTGGCGGAGATGGATGTCAAGACCTGCCTCGCGATCGGGGCCCACGGCGCCGCGATCTTGCGGCAACGATGGGATGACGTTGGACGCGCCCGGACGATCAACGTGCTGACCCACTGTAACGCGGGCTGGCTGGCCGCCGTCGATTGGGGCACGGCGCTCGCCCCGATCTACCTCGCCCACGACAGCGGCCTCCCCGTCCATGTCTGGGTTGATGAAACCCGGCCCCGCAACCAGGGCCTGCTGACGGCTTGGGAGCTGACCGCGCACGGGGTCCCGTGTACCGTGGTGGCCGACAATGCCAGCGGGCATCTGATGAGGCTGGGGCAGGTCGACATCTGCCTGGTGGGCACCGATCGGACGACTCGCAATGGGGACGTCGCCAACAAGATCGGGACCTATCTCAAGGCGCTGGCCGCAGCCGACAATCAGATCCCGTTCTACGTTGCCGTTCCATCCCCGAGCATTGACTGGAGTCTCGCCGACGGCAATGCCGTACCGATCGAGGAACGCGGCGGCAACGAACTGGGGTTCGGCCCTGACGTTCGCGTGGCCAATCCGGCCTTCGACATCACGCCGGCGCGTCTGGTGACTGGGCTTCTGACCGATCGCGGCCTGACGGAGGCCAGCGAGGCGGGGCTGGCTCGGCTCTTTCCGGAACGGCGCTCATGAACGGCCCTCGCCAGGCTGTGATCGACGCGGCCCTCAGAAGCATCAGGCTCGGTTTGACCCACGGAACATCCGGCAATGTCAGCGTCCGGGTTGATGGCGGTTTTGCCATCACGCCGACGGGCCTGGAGTATGATCGACTGGAACCGGCCGACGTGGTCATCGTCGATCACGGCGGGCAGACCCGCGACAGCAGCCGGCCGCCGTCGAGCGAATGGCGAATGCATGCGGCGTTGTACCGCGATCGGCCCGAGGTCGAGGCGATCGTCCACGGCCATGCGCCCCGAGCGACGGCGGTTGCCTGCCTTGGCCGAGACCTCCCCGCCTTTCACTACATGATTGCTGCCGCCGGAGGAGACTCAGTCCGCTGTGCCCCCTACGCCGCGTTCGGGACCGATGAACTGGCGGCCCTGGCGGCTGCCGCAATGGCCGGCCGGTGGGCCTGTCTTCTGGCCCATCACGGTCTCCTCGCCGCGGGTCGCTCGCTCGACCACGCCCTCGCCGTGGCGGGAGAGGTCGAATTTCTTTCGGCGGTCTACATGGATCTCCTGCCCCTTGGCGAGCCTCCGATCCTCGGTCCCGCCGTGATACAGGAGGTTCTCGCCCGGTTCGGCCGCTACGGGCGGCACGAACCACTGTGAGCATCTCTTGCCCCCCTTGGCCCGATTGGGCCACATTGGGTCACAAACCCACTCGAGTCCTGACATGACAATTCGCCAGCTATCCGTTCTGATCGCGGCAGGGGTGCTTGCCGCGTGCGCCAGGCCCGCCAACGGACCGACGGGAACGACCATCACGAACGTGCAGATCGCCGATGGAAGCGGCGGCCCGCTCATCCGGGGCGCCGTCCGGATTCTGGGCGACAGCATCGCCGCGGTCGGCGAAGTCAAGCCAAGTGCGGGTGATTCGGTCGTGGACGGCCAGGGCTTGGTCCTGGCGCCGGGCTTCATCGATACCCACAGCCACCACGACGCGGGCCTGACCAGGACACCTGATGCTCTGGCTGCGGTGAGCCAGGGGATCACCACCATCATCGCCGGGCAGGATGGCGGCCATCCGATGCCGCTCGTGGCGGCGATGGAGTCCCTGGCGGTCACGAAGCCGGCCATCAACGTGGCGTTCTACGCGGGGCACGGCACCATCCGATCCGCCGTCATGGGTGACGACTTCAAGCGCCACGCGACGGCCAGGGAGGTCGACTCGATGGCGATCCTCCTCAAGCGCGAGATGGACGCGGGCGCTCTCGGACTCTCGAGCGGCCTCGAGTACGATCCCGGGATCAATTCCGACCGATCCGAAGTCCTGGCCCTTGCCAAGGTGGCGGCGGCATCGGGTGGCAGGTACATCAGCCACATTCGCAGCGAAGACCGCTGGTTCTGGGACGCCATCGACGAGATCATCGTGATCGGCCGCGAGGCCCGACTGCCGGTGCAGGTCAGCCACATGAAACTGGCGATGATCACGTTGTGGAATCAGGCCGACAGCCTCACCCACGTCCTTGACCGGGCCCGGGCGAGCGGGGTCGACATCACCGCTGACGTGTATCCCTACACCTACTGGCAGTCCACGCTCACGGTCCTCTTTCCCAAGCGTGACTTCGCCAATCGAGCCGAAGCCGAGAAGATTCTCAAGGACATTGCCAAGCCCGAGGGGTTGTTGATCGGCAACTTCAAGCCCAATCCGGCATACCAGGGCAAGACCGTGGCCGACATCGCGGTGTTGCGGCACGAAGATCCGGCCTCGACCCTGATGGGTCTGATCAAGGAGGCCCTTGCCTACGAGAAGGCGCATCCGGGCGAGGAAGGCGTCGAAAGCGTGGTGGCGACCAGCATGAGTGACCCGGACGTTGCCAGGCTGCTGGCCTGGGAGCACACCAACGTCTCATCGGATGGCGACCTGGACGGCCGCCATCCCCGGGGGTTTGGCGCCTTCCCGCGGGTGCTTGGGCGGTTGTCGCGGGAACAGAAGGTCTTTCCGCTCGAGGTAGCCATCAAGAAGATGACGAGCCTCTCGGCGGCTCACATGGGCCTCCGCCGCCGGGGGATGGTGGCGCCTGGATACTTCGCCGATCTGGTGCTGCTCGACCCGGCAACCGTGATCGATCACTCCACACCGGCGGAGCCTCACCTCGTGTCCTCGGGGATCGCCCGGGTCTGGGTGAACGGCCAGACCGTGTGGGTGGGCGGGAAGACCACCACCGCCCGGCCCGGCCGCGTGCTCAAGCGGCAGGCGCCGTGACCTTCGTCAACCGCGTGCTGGCCGCCGAGCGCCGGATTCGGCCTCATGTGCGGGAGACGCCGCTGATCGAGTCGCCGGGGCTCTCGGCCCGGAGCGGTGCCCGGATCTGGCTCAAGCTGGAAAACCTGCAGATTACGGGTTCGTTCAAACTCCGCGGGGCGCTCAGCAAGGTGTTGACGTTGACCGATGCCGAGAAAGCGCGCGGCGTCGTGACGGCCTCCACCGGGAATCATGGCGCCGCAACGGCCTATGCCGGCCGGATTGCCGGGATCGTCCCGACCGTGTTCGTGCCTCGCGGAGCCGCGCCGAGCAAGGTCGAACGGATCAAGTTGCTCGGCGCCCGGGTCGAAGTTCATGGCGATGACTCGGCCGTGACGGAGCGACATGCCCGCGAGGTGGCTCACCGAACCGGTCAGGTCTTTGTCTCGCCCTACAACGATTGGGACGTCATGGCCGGCCAGGGGACGATCGGTGCCGAACTCCTGCGTCAGTGTCCCGATCTTGATGCGGTGGTGATCGCCGTCGGTGGAGGCGGGCTGATCGGGGGCATCGCCGGGTATCTCAAAGCCGGGCGTCCGTCCATCGATGTCATCGGGTGTCAGCCCGTCAATTCAGCCGTGATGGCCAAATCCGTCGAGGCCGGCACGATTCTCGACCTGCCATCGTTACCGACCCTCTCGGATGGTACCGCCGGCGGCGTCGAGGACGATACCATCACCTTCGAGTATTGCCGGACGGCGGTCGACCGCTACGATCTGGTTGATGAAGCCGCCATTGAGGAGGGCCTCCGGACCGCCTTCCACGAGGAGCGCCTCGTGGTTGAAGGAGCCGCCGGCCTCGCGATCGCCAGCGCGCTCAGGGTGGCGCCCAGCTACGCCGGGCGCCGGGTCGTCGTGGTGCTCTGTGGGGGCAATATCGGCGCTGATGCCTGGTGCGGGATCATGCAGGGGCGTTAGGATGGCGGAATTCTGAGCGCGATCTCTTCTCCGGGCGACACGGTGATCTCGTCGGACACCGGCGTCCGCGAGCCCCCGATCGGATCGGCCATGAACCGGAGCGAGGTCAGCGCCCGGACCAGGTACTTGGGCAGGGTGAATTTGGTCTGCGAATTCCCGATGGCGAGGCCGAGCCGGACCCGGCGGCCCCCTTCGAGAACGTAGATGGCCATGTCGTTGAATGCCTGGTTGTCGACCACCAGAATGGTGGGAGTACTCGGATCGACCTCGGTCACCACCTCGTTCCGATGGCACCCGGCGCTCCCGGCCAATGTGACAGCCAGAAGGCATGCTATGAATTGCGACCGCATTGGGACCCTCCACTCGATTCGACCTGCGTCCGACCCCGTCATGCTGCTGACACCGGCTTCCCGCCCATCCCCCTATCGGGGCTCCACCAGGATCCGATGACCCACCACGTCCCGACCGTTCCCGAGATCGACGCCGGCCTCGCCCGCCTCGCCCCCCACATCCGGCAGACGCCGGTGTGGGAGTGGCAGGACGATCTCGTGCCCGATGTGCTGGGTCCTGCGGCCTCGGTCGTGCTCAAGCTGGAGCTGTTCCAGCACTCCGGCACCTTCAAGGCAAGGGGAGCACTCATGAATATGCTCGCCCTGAGTTCCGAACAGAGCAAACGGGGCGTGACGGCGGTCAGCGCGGGCAACCATGCCGCCGCCGTAGCGTACGCCGCACACACCGTCGGCACGACGGCCAAGGTCGTGATGCCGAATTCCGCCAGCCCCTCCCGGATCGCGATCTGCCGGCGCTACGGGGCGGAGGTGATTCTGGCGGACGACGTTACGGCGGCCTTTGCCCGGGTCAAGGAAATCGAATTGTCCGAAGGACGGACGTTCGTCCATCCGTTCGAAGGCGAAACGACCGTGACCGGGACGGCGACGCTCGGGCTCGAGCTCACCAGGCAGGTTGCCGACCTCGATGCCGTGGTTGTTCCGGTTGGCGGCGGCGGGCTGATCGCGGGGGTTGCCGCCGCGGTCAAGCAGGTCAATCCCGACTGCCGGGTCTACGGCGTCGAGCCGATCGGGAACGACGTCGTCAAGCGAAGTGTGGCGTCGGGCGTTCCTGAACAAGCCCGCAACGTTCAGACCATTGCCGACAGCTTGAGCCCGCCGTTCTCCCTGCCGTACAGCCTCGGCCTGGTCCGCCGATTCGTCGATGATATCGTGCTCGTGTCCGATGACGATCTGACGGCAGCGCTCTACCTCCTGTTCGCCCGGGCCAAGCTGGCCGTCGAACCGGCGGGCGCCGCGACCACCGCCGCTATGCTGGGACCGCTGCGATCGCGGCTCGCTGATCAACGGGTCGGCCTCATCGTGTGTGGCGCCAATATCGACCCCGCCCGGTTTGCCGATTATTTGATCCGCGGCGAACGATGCTGGCCCGAGCGGACCTGATGTGCCCGTGAGCGTGCCGCGTCCACTGATCGTGGTTGCGATCGCGTTCAGCGCCACGCTGCTGGGGTCGCTCTCGGGTGGCAGCTCGTCCCTGTTGACGACGCCGGCCTGGATCGCGCTCGGATTTCCCCTGCCGGTCGCGGTCGCGGCAGATAAGGTGGCCGGGACTTTCTGGACTGTCGTAGGGGCTCGAAACTATCTCCGCGGGCGCCCGGTGGACCGAATCCTCCTTTCAGGCATGATCGGGCTGGGGGTCCTCGGAGCGATCGCCGGCGCGACGTTCGCAACCTCTGTTGACCCGGTTCGCCTCAAGCGTCTGGTGGGCGGTGTAATTGTGCTCGTCGTGGTGAGCATCGCGATTCGCCCGAGAATGGGGGCCACGACCGGCTCGCCGCGCCTCGGCCGGCCGGTCGTTATTGCCGCCGCCCTGCCGCTTGGCTTCTATGAAGGCATTCTCGGGTCCGGCAACACGATTGCGGCTACGATGCTGCTCACCGTGGGCCGAGGGTTCGATCTTCTGGGGGCACTGGGCCACTACTACGCGATGGCGTCAGCATGGTGTGCGGTGGCCGCCCTGTCGTACTGGCACGCCGGCTACTTCAATCCGGCCCTGGCGCTCCCCGCTGCCGCCGGCGCCGTGGCCGGCGGTTACATCGGCTCACGCCTCGCGGCCCGATTCGGCAGCGGGGTGGTTCGCAGTATCTTCATCGTCGCCGGTCTGGTGCTGGGCGGCAAACTCCTGCTCGGGTGGTGACGTGATCGCGATGTTGCTGTATCTCGTGATGCTCAGCGGTCTGGGTGTGCTTCTGGTGGCCTCCGTGGCCACGGTCCGAGAGGCAATCAGGCAGCGAGCCCGGCTGCGGGGCGTGCTGATCGCTGCAGGGTTGGCGGTGTTCTCCTTGCTCGGGATTTGGGCAATTCTTGTCTGACGCAGGGCCGAGGAACGTGATGACCACGACGAACATTCGAGTCCGGCGGGCCGGAACGGCCGATCTCGTCGCGTTGGCCCCGCTCTTCGACGCTTACCGAGGGTTCTACCACCAGTCACCGGATCTGCCCAAGGTCAGTCGTTTTCTCGAAGACCGGCTCCGGAACGGGGATTCATTCGTCTTTCTGGCGTTTGTCCACGGCGACGGTCTCCCCGCCGGATTCACGCAGCTGTATCCGGTGTTCTCCTCGATCACGATCGGTCGTGCCCTGATCCTCAACGATCTCTTCGTCACGCCGGACCACCGCGGTCACGGCGTGGCCCGGGCCCTCCTCGAGCGCGCGGCGGCGTTCGGCCGGGAGACCGGCGCGAAGTATCTCGAACTGGCGACCCAGATTTCGAATACCTCGGCGCAGCGCCTCTATGAACGCGCCGGCTGGGCCCGGGAGACCGAGTTCTTTCACTACGAGCTTGACCTTCGATGAGCGGCGGGTTCCCGGATCATTTCTCGGCTCGGGCGGACAGTTACGCGGTGTTTCGTCCGACCTACCCGGACGGGCTGTATCGCTGGCTCGCGGATCAGGTCGTGCGCCACGAGGCGGCCTGGGACTGTGCGACGGGCAATGGACAGGCGGCACTCGGGCTGGCGCCATTCTTCGACCGGGTCTTCGCGACCGACGCCAGTGCGGCGCAGCTCGCTCAGGCGACACCGGGGGCGAACATCGAATACCGCCAGGCGCCGGCGGAAGCCTCCGGCCTCGGCGATCGTTCCGTGGATCTGGTGACCGTCGCCCAGGCCGCGCATTGGTTTGACCGGACCCGGTTCTTCGCTGAGGTCGCCCGGGTGGCGCGTCCGGGTTCCGTTCTTGCAATCTGGATGTACAACCTGATGCGGAGTGAACCCGCTGTCGACCGGATCATCGGTCGCCTGTATCGGGACATCGTTGGCCCGTTCTGGCCGGGCGACCGGGTGCTGATCGACGAAGACTACCGGAGCATCGCGATCCCGTTTCCCGAATTTGCTCCGCCGGATTTCGCCATGACCGCCAACTGGACCGGCGACCATCTGCTGGGCTATCTCCGCACCTGGTCCGCGGTGAATCGCTACGTCGAGGCCAAGGGCCACGATCCGGTGGCATTGGTCGAAGACGAGTTACTGGTCTCATGGGGCGGCGGGTCAACCGTGCGGAGGGTCCATTGGCCGCTGCGCGTCCGAGTCGCGCGGATCCCTTGAGAAACAGGCCGGCGTCCGATACCGTAGATTCCCACAACCGCAACGCTCTGGAGTGCCGATGATTTCTCAGGTTCTGGCGATGATGCTGGTGTTGATCGCCCCGCCCCACCCACGGACGGTGGCCCCGTATGTCTTCACCAACGTGACCGTGGTGCCCATGGACCGGGAGCGCTTGCTGCCGGGGCAGACGGTCGTGGTGCTCGGCGACCAGATCATCGCGCTTGGGCCAAACGGGAAGGTCACCATCCCGTCCAATGCCGTCAGAATCAACGGCACCGGCAAGTTTCTGATTCCCGGCCTGGCCGAGATGCATGCCCACATTCCGCCCGGCCCCACCGTTGCCGATTCCGTGATCGAACGAGTCCTCGCCCTCTTCGCCCTGAACGGTGTCACCACGGTTCGCGGCATGCTCGGCGATCCCCGCCATCTCCCGCTCCGGACCCGGGCCGCGGCCGGCGATCTGGTCAGCCCCCTGATTTACACGTCGAGCCCGTCGCTCAACGGCAATTCGATGACGACCGGCGTCGCGGCGGCCGATTCGGTGCGAAAATACCACGACGCCGGCTACGACTTCCTCAAGATCCATCCCGGCATCTCGCGCGCGGTGTTCGATACCATCGCCGCTACAGCCAAGCAGGTCGGGATCCGTTTTGCCGGGCACGTGCCGCTCGATGTCGGGATCGAACATGCCATCGAGCTGGGTTACTGGACCGTGGACCACTTCGACGGCTTCATCGAGGGTCTGGTACCCGAGACTCGACCGTTCACCACCGACGAGGATGGCTTCTTCGGCCTCGGTGTGGTGATGCGGGCCGACGAATCCCGGATTCCGATACTCGCCGCCAAAGCCAAAGCGGCCGGCGTCTGGGTCGTTCCGACGGAAACGCTGATGCGCCACGTCGTGGGCAACTTCACGGCGGCTGAGATGAGTGCCTGGCCCGAGATGCGATACTGGTCCAAGGCCGGAATCGCCGCCTGGGTCGAACAGACGAAGGGCTTCCGGGGCGAGGGAGTTCCGGCCGAGGCCAAGGTCCGGTACCTCGACCTCCGGAGGAAGCTGTTCCGCGGCTTTCAGGCTGCGGGTGTAGGCTTTCTGCTCGGGTCGGACGCGCCGCAGATCTGGAACGTTCCCGGGTTCTCGGTTCGCCGCGAGCTCGCCTATATGGTTGACGCCGGCCTGACGCCGTACCAGGCGCTCGAATCCGGAACCAGGAATGTGGCGGTATTCTTCGGAACGATCGACAAGACCGGAACCGTCGCGGTCGGCAAGCGGGCCGATCTGGTGCTGCTCGACGCCAATCCGCTGGCCGACATCAAGGCGGTTGGCCATCAGTCAGGTGTCATGCTCGGCGGTCGCTGGCTCCCCGCGGCCGAGATTGCCAAACGCCTCGAGGGCCTCGCGGCCCGCTAGGAGACAGTACCCGATGCTCATGATCGCGCTGTTGCTGCAAACAAACGTCGTCATACCGCCGCCGGCCCGGCAGATCGAATGGGCCGTCCAGGCTGCGCCGGAACGAATGCGGGCCGACGCTACCGTGCTGGGATATGGTTCGGACGGGAAGATGACCGTGCTCCGGAAGGGCGCCGGGGCGCTGGTCTGCCTGGCCGACGATCCGGCCCAGCCCGACCATCACGTCTCCTGCTACCACAAGGATCTCGATCCCTACATGGCACGAGGGCGGGAACTCCGGGCCGGCGGCATGAAGGCGCCGGGCATCGAAAGCACCCGCCTGGCGGAGATCAAGAGCGGCAAGCTCTCGCTCCCGGTTGGAGCGATGCTCTATCAGCTGATCGCGCCCCCCGGCAACGCGAATCCGGCTACCGGGGTCGTGACGAAGGCCCAGGCGATGTACGTGGTCTATGTGCCGTACGCCACGCCTGAGACCACCGGTCTGTCCGCCGCTCCCAAGCCGGGCATGCCGTGGCTGATGGACCCCGGCAAGCCCTGGGCTCACATCATGATCACGCCGTGAGGCTCAGCGCGGCAATTTGACGTCGAGATCAGCCACGACGTAGGCCAGGATCGCCATCGCGGCCACGTTCATCGCCACCTCCCGCGGGTCGAGCTTGTCGACATTGTCGGCCTCGGTGTGGTGGTACCAGAAATACCGGGTTCCGTCGACGTTGTGACCGGCGCCCGGCACACCGTCCTTCATGATCGGCCCGATGTCGGCGCCGCCGCCATTGGGCCCGATCGAATCGGCACCAACCCGCTTGAGCAGGGGAGAAATCTGCTTGATGATCGCCCGGGCCGCGTCGGACCCGGTAAAGCCGAAGCCGGTCGGTCGGAACACGCCCCCGTCGGATTCGATGGCCAGTACGTGATTGCCGAGTTCGCTCTGGTGGGCATCACGGTAGGCCTGACCTCCGCGACCGCCGTTCTCCTCATTGGTCCATCCCACGATCCGAATCGTCCGCCGAGGGGTGAGGCCCAGCTTCTTCATCAGCCGGATCGCTTCCCAGGCAATGATCACACCGCCTGCGTCATCCATGGCCCCGGTACCGACATCCCATGAATCGATGTGTCCACCCATGACCACCACCTCGTTGGGCAACTCGCGGCCCTTGATCTCCCCGATCACGTTTCGGGACGGAGCGTCCGGCAGGAAATGCGCCTCCATCTCGACCTTGACGAGGACTTTTTCGCCCCGATCCTGGAACCGGCGGATCATCGCGGCGTCCTCCATCGGGATGGCAAACGCGGGGATCCTGGTGACGGTCGAGTCGTAGAACATGCCCCCCGTGTGCGGCGTCCGCATTCCGAACGGCCCGACCGCCCGGATCATGCTCGCGACGGCGCCGACCTTGGCTGCTTCGACGGCGCCGCGGGCCCGGTACTGCACGGTGGCACCATAGTTGGTGAACGGAACGTCGAACAGAATGATCTTGCCCCGGGCGCTTGCCGCCTTGGCCTTGAGGTCGTCGAAGCTGCTGACCACAAGCACCTCGGCCGTAATCCCGCCCGCCGGGGTGGCGATACTTCCACCCAGGCCGAGCATCGGAAGCTTGCCGTATCGGGGCTGCACCATCGCAGCCGATTCGGCACCGCGAACCCAATGCGGCACCATGGCCGGCTCACCGCGGACGTTGTCGAGACCCTCGGTCTTCATTCGCGCCAGGATCCAATCGATCGCCTGCTCGAGTGCCGCCGATCCCGAAATTCGATTGCCGAACCGGTCGGTCAACTCAGCGATCTTGTTCCAGGCAGCACTGTCGCCGAGCGCCGCGTCGGTCAGCCGATCGGCGGCGGCCTGGTAGCGGGACACGATCGGGTTGGCCGCGGACTGGGCTGCCGCCGGCGTAACGGCCAGGAAGGCGGCAAAGGCAAAACGGGCGATACGAGACATGGTCGGTGTCCGGTTGGGGAGACGGTGCGAAACGTAAGTCTAGCGCGCCCTGCTGATCATCTCTAGTATGAATGGTCGGGACGCGCACCAAATCGGGAGGTCGTTTGCTCAACACGCTTGCGGTCGCGGCTGGGCTCATGATGGGCTGCGGCGGAACGCCGATGGCCCAGCAGATTCCCATCCAGCGGAGCCGGCGCTATGCCCAGAACCTGGACACACTCGGCGTCGAAAGCAGTCTGTCTGCGCCCGTTGCCCGGATCTGGGCGGTGTTGCCCGCCGTATACGCCGACCTCGGCCTGGAGGTCAATTTTCGAGAGCCGTCCCCCAAGCGAACGGGCACCTGTTACCAACAGGTCCACGGCCGCCTCGGCCGCGAAGCCCTCTCCACCTACCTCGATTGCGGCGATTCGCGGTCAGTGCCCAATGCCGACCGGTTCGACGTCGCCCTGACGGTGCTCACGACGGTGGTGGCCGTCTCGGACCAGACCGCCAAGGTCTACACGTTCGTGCTTGGGGCCGGGAACGACGGGGCAAGTTCCACCGGCAGAGTGTGGTGTTACTCCAAGGGCGCGCTCGAGGACCTGATCCGGAAACGGCTCGAGGAGCGCCTCGCCGGCTGATCGGTCAGGGCAGGCGGCAGTGGTCACCGCCCTCACACGATTCGGCCACGAACGACTCGGCCGAGAGCCGCCAGCCGCTGCCGGTGCGGCGCCACTGGGCCAAGTAGTGGCCTTTGATCTTGACCGGGCCGTCCCGGTCGGTAAATCGTCCTTCCCAATGGCCGATCTCTGACGCGGTATTCCATCCGGCCATGATCACCACCCGGTCCGGCTGACGGTCGTACACGATCCCGGGCCGGGTCGGCCACTGGTCGATCAGCAACCGTCGATATCCGGCCCGGTCGGTAGCGAGGTTGCCTCGCGACGCTATCACGTGAATGTCGTCGCTCCATTCGTCCGACAGATGGACCGAATCGTGAGCGGCAATGGCGCGGTTGAATCGGGCGCGAGCGGCGCGGACGGCCACCTCGTCGCCGGGCCTGGTGCCGGCCAGTGATGCGCCGAGGAGCAGGGCAAGAATCGGAAACATTCGTCCAATGTCGACGGTTCCGCCCCCCGCCGCCAGCTGGTGGTTTGCCGGGCTGCGTCCCGGGCGCTAATCTCTTAACTGTATACAATCTGCGAACCAACCTTGGGGGCGGGCGGAATGCGTCTGATCGGGACCCGGATGGGATGGACTGACACGGCGGCTCTCCGCTCCGCCGCCGTTGTCGCCGGCCTGTGGGTGGCCACCGCCACCGCAACTCAGGCCCAGGAACACAAACTCGATCTGCTCTGGCAGCACTTCGGACGCGACATCGAAACCGTGGCAGGCCGGTTCGATGGTGTGATCGGTGTCGCGGTGAAGGATCTTACCGACGGTCGGACCTACTATCTCGACGCCGATCAGGTGATGCCGACCGCCAGCATGATCAAGATCGCGGTGCTCGCGGAACTGTTCCGGCAGAACAAGCTCGATCAACGGTACGTTGTGGATGCGAAGGATGGCCTCCCGGGGGACGATATCCTCAGTCGGCTGACACCGGGGACGACCAGCCTGACCTGGCGCGATGTGGCCGTCTTGATGGTGGCCGTGAGCGACAATTCCGCCACCAATGTCCTGATCGACCGCCTTGGCATGCCCGCCATCAACCGGACCCTCGATTCGCTCGGACTCAAGGCCACCCGGCTGAATCGCCGGATGCTGGATCTCGATGCGGCCCGAGCCGGGCGAGAGAACGTCGCGACCCCGCACGAGATGGTAGACCTGCTCGACGCGATCTACCGCGGCCGAGTCTTCCCGGCCGACCGGCTCGGCGGGTACCTCAGCATTCTGGGCATGCACAAGGAAGGCTATCTGACACTGCGGCTGCCCGAGGGGGTTCCGGTGGCCAACAAGCCCGGCTGGCTCGACGGCGTCCGGACCGACGCGGCCCTCGGTCTCCTGCCGAAACGGCCGTATGCGATCTGCGTGATGACGACGTATGCCGCGCAGGATCGGGACGGCGTCGACGCGATTGCCGATATTGGCCGCATCGCGTATCGGTTCTTCGATCGGTTGAGTCATGCGTCTCCGTATGGCCGGGTCATGCCATGACCGGGTCAGCCGCCGAGACCGTCGCTCCCCTGGCCGCGATCTTCGGGTTGAATACGAAGCTGTTCCTGAATTGCCTGGACGGTCTGACTGACGCCGCGGCCCGAACCCGGCCGAATCAGCAAGCCAACAATCTGGCGTTCATCGGGGGCCACCTGGTTGAGACCCGGGCGTGGATGGGGCGCTACCTCGGGCTCGAGACGCCGGCTCCGTTCGGTGGCGTTCTGGAGCATGCCACCGGAATCGATGCGGTGCCCGACCTGCCGCCGGTCGCTGAGATCAGGTCGGCCTGGGAAGCGGTGAGCGGCGCCGTCTCCCGCCGTCTGGACGATTTGACGATGGCGGACCTCGCGGCCCCGTCGTCTCAGCGATTCCCGGGCGTAGCCGCGACGATCGTTGGTGGAATCGCCTTTCTGGTGCAGCACGAGTCGTATCACGTGGGACAGATGGCCTACGTTCGGAAGTATCTCGGTCTTTCGCCGATGTCCTATCGGTGAGGTCCGGTCAACCAATTCACAGGGAAGGGTCGAAAGCAATGCGGCAGAACGTCTGGATGGGGATCGTGGTGGCTGGGGCCTTGGCTTGCAGCGGTGCCAAGGGCACGACCGGGGGCGTGGCGCCCGCCGGGAATGGAGACCGCCAGGCGCTGGTCGCCCGGATCGATTCGATCATCAATGCGCGAATCGCGGCCGGCAAAGTGGCCGGCGCATCGATCGCCATCGTCAAGGGCAAGGATACCATTGCGGTGCAGGGGTTCGGCAAGGCCAACCTCGAGCTCAACGTGCCGACGATGGCCCACGCCACCTACGAGATCGGGTCAGTGACCAAGCAGTTCACGGCGGCGGCACTGCTGCAGCTCGTCGAACAGGGCAAGGTCCACCTCGACGAGGATATCACCAAGTATCTCCCCGGCTACAACAGCCAGGGGCACAAGATTCCCGTCCGGCGCCTGCTCGACCACACGTCGGGCATCAAGGGCTACACCGAAATGAAGGAATTCGGGCCGCTCAGCGTCTTCAAGCTGCCCCGCGACACTCTGGTGAAGCTGTTCTCGAAGCAGCCCTTCGACTTCAACCCCGGTGACGAGGAGATCTACAACAACTCGGCGTTCTTCCTGGTCGGTCTGATCATCGAGAAGGTCAGCGGCATGCCGTACGAGGACTACATCCAGAAGAACCTCTTCGACAAGGCCGGGATGAAGGACGCGCACTATTGCAGCGAATCGAAGGTCTATCCCAACCAGGTCACCGGCTATGACGGGGATTCGGCCGGCTTCGTCCACAAGGCGCCGATCAGCCACCAGTGGCCCTATGCCGCCGGTTCAATCTGCTCATCCGCCATCGACCTGGTCCGTTGGGACGAGGCTCTGCATCGGGAGGGCAAGATCCTGGGCCAGGCCGCCTATCAGGAGATGGTGACACCGGGCAAGCTGAACGACGGGACCACGATAGGCTATGGCAAGGGCATCGCCGTCTATCCGCGCCTTGGCCACAAGGCCTATCACCACGGCGGCGGTATCCCCGGGTTCCTGTCGGAGAACATCTACTTCCCCGATGATTCGCTGAGCGTGGTCGTTCTGTTCAACTCGGCCCGCGAAGGACCGGACAAGTACGCCCTGGAGATTGCGAAGCTCATCCTGGCGCCGCCCGCCGATGCGGCCAAGCCGATGGACGGTGATGCCAATCGGTTCACCGGAACCTACGCCGGCAAGGGTCGGGGCCGTCCGACCGAGGTGGTCATCACCGCCAAGGATGGCGCCGTGATGGCCAAGTTTCCGATGCCCGGCGACTCCGCCAAGGTGCTCAAGTACCTCGGTGGTGACCGGTTCGCCAACGACGAGATGAACCTGATCTTCGGTGGTCAGAACGGCAAGATCGGGACGTTGCGCCTCGACGGCGGTTACGGGAACAACCTCCTCAAGCGGAAGTAGGCCGGCATGCGACGCAGCTCGGCAGTCGGCCTCCTGATGGCGGGCGCGCTGGTCGCGCCCGCCCTCGTCGCGGGCCAGAAGCCCGACCGGGCGAGGCTCATCGCCCAGATCGATTCGGTCGTCCAGGCGCCGATCAAGGCCGGCCAGGTGGCCGGGATCTCGATCGCGGTGGTCAAGGGGCGCGACACCGTTCTGATCAAGGGATACGGCTCCGCCGATCTCGACCTCGACACGCCCACCCCGCCCAACGCGGTGTACGAGATCGGCTCGATCACCAAGCAGTTCACCACCACGGCGTTGATGCAGCTCGTGGAGCAGGGGAAGGTCAAGCTCGACGACGACCTGCTCACCTATCTGCCCCAATACCCGTCCCGGGGGCAGCACGTCTCGATCCGGCGCCTGCTTGACCACACTTCCGGCATCAGGAGCTACACCGAGATCGCCGAAGCGCGCAACCTGATGCCGCTCACGATGGTCAAGGATTCGATCATGGCGCTGTTCGCCGGAAAGGGGTTCGACTTCACTCCCGGTGAGGCGCTCGTCTACAACAATTCGGCCTATTTTCTGGTTGGCATGATCATCGAAAAGGTGAGCGGCCAGTCGTACGCGGACTACATCAAGGCCAATATTTTCGCCAAGGTCGGGATGCCGAGCTCGGCGTACTGCAGCGAGACGGAGCCGGTCAAACGGAAGGTCCACGGCTACAGCTACGCCGCGAAGCTGCTGAAAGCGCCGCAGCAGAATCACTCATGGCCGTATGCCGCCGGCTCGATCTGTTCGACGGCGGGTGACCTGATCGCCTGGCTCCGGGCGCTCCATACCACCGACAAGGTGGTGAGCCGAGCCTCGTACCACGAGATGATCACCCCCGGCAAGCTCAACGACGGCTATCAACTTCGGTATGCCAAGGGGCTCGTGGCCGGCGAAGAGGACGGCCGCCGGATGATCTCCCACGGCGGCGGGATCAGCGGGTTCACGACCGAATCCCGCTACTATCCGGATGACGACCTCTATGTCATCGTGCTGAACAACACGGCAGGGCCGGCCGCGCCGGCCGCGATCGCGCAGTCGATCGCCAAGCTGGTGCTGGGACCGGGGAAAGAACTCACCGGCGTTCCATTCTCCGGTGATTTGACGCCATACACCGGCCGGTTCCGAGGCGTCGGGCGGGGATTCCCGACCGAGGTCACGGTGACGGCGGAGGAGGGAGTGCTCAAGGTCAAGGGGGCGGGTGGTCAGCCGGTCCGGTCGTTGCTCTATCTCGGCAACGACACCTTCGGCGCCGGAAGTGCCCGCTACACGTTCTCGCGGGATGGCGGCAAGGTCGACGCGGTCCGGGTCGACGCCATCTCGGTCGTGTCGCTGGCCCGGCGAGTCGAGTGATTGAGGAGGCCTGCAACCTTTTCCGGCGCCCGGACGTCTGAGGAAGAACCGAGCCGGTCCCGGCTCGGAATCCCGGATTTGAGGCCCCAGATGAGACGGTTCACCGCCGGACTCGTTCTCTTGCTGCTCGGAATCGTGGGCCGCCCGGTGGCAGCTCAGACCGCCGGTTCGACGCCGACCGAAGCCCTCCGCGTCTTCCTCGATTGCCAGTTCGAGTGCGACTCGCAGTACCTCCGGACCGAAATCAACTACGTCAACTGGGTTGTGGACCGGACCGTCTCGGACGTCCATCTGCTCGTGGCGTCAGAGGAGACTGGCGGTGGGGGCCGGAAACTCACGCTCCGGTTCATCGGCCAGCGCCTGTTCCAGGGCGTCGACGACGAGCTGGTTCATATCACTCAGTCCACCGCATCGCAGGATGACCGACGGCGCGGAATCGCCCAGGTCATCAAACTCGGCCTGGTCCGGTATCTGGCCCGGACGCCTGATGGGGCCCGACTGGCCGTCACCATGCCCGCGGCGGCGCAAGCGGCCGCGCAAGGGACCGGACTCAAGCCGAAAGACCCCTGGCACAATTGGGTCTTCACTACCTCGGCCAATACGTTTCTGAACGGCGAGTCGCAGCAGCGATTCTCCAATCTCCGAGGGGAAATCGACGCGTCGAAGGTCACCGACAAGTGGAAGGTGAACCTGACGTTGAGCGGGTCGAAAAACAGTTCTCGCTTCACGTTGCCGGACTCATCGATCTTCACCGACAAGACGAGCTTCTATTCCATCGACGCGTTCGCCGGACGGAGCATCAACGAACATTGGTCGGCCGGGCTCGCCGCGAGCGCCTTCCAGTCGACCCGAAGCAACATCGATCTGTCGGACCGGGTCGGGCCGATGGTGGAGTTCAACATTTTCAAGTACGCCGAGGCGACCCGGCGCAGGTTGGCGTTCCTCTATCAGGTTTCCGTTGTGCACTTCAACTACACGGAAGCCACGCTCTACGATCGATTGCAAGAGGTCCTGGTTCAGCAGAGCCTCGGCCTGGCGGGCCGGGCTCGGCAGCCATGGGGCGACGTCAGCGGCAGCATCACCGCGTCCCACTACCTCAACGACATTTCGAAGAATCAGCTGACGCTGTTCGCCTCGGCCAATCTGCGGGTCGCCAAGGGGCTCGATCTCAATCTGTTCGGCCAGTACAGCCGGATTCGCGATCAATTGTCCCTGCCCGCCTCGGGCGCCAGCCGCGACGAGATTCTGCGTCAGCTCCGGGAACTGCAGACCGGATACCGCTATTTCATGAGCCTGGGGCTGTCGTACCGATTCGGTTCGATCTTCAACAACGTGGTGAATCCGCGCTTTTCGTCGCGAGGCGGGGGAAACAACTTCTTCTTCAGCTTCTAGCGTCTACTGATCGGTCCAGAGCTCGACGCACGAGGCCCGGGTGGCGGCAAGGCCGGGCACCAGCGCGCCAACGATCGCCACCGCCACCAGCAGGGCGCCGATCGGCAGGATCAGCGAGGGTTGCCACCACGCCACGCCGGTAACCATCCGGCTGATCTCGGGCCAGAGAGTCGGTCCGAAAAGGATCACGCCGGCTGCCGCTCCACCGAGACCGGCCTTCGCGGCCGGGCCCAGGATCTCCAGGAGCACCCGCCCCCGGGTCGCGCCGACGGCCCGCCGGAGGCCAAGCTCGGGCCGCAGGGCTCGCACCCAGAGCCAGAGCAGTGCTCCAGTCCCGATTGCGCCGAGGAGAAGCGTCAGGGCGCCCTCGATCTCGAACCACCGGCCAAACCAACGCAGTGGGGCCTGCTGGGCTGTGAGGTAGGTACGATACCGTACCGGATCCCCCGCGCCGGACCGGGGCGGCGGCGGCGCCGCGGTCCAGATCTCCATGTGACTCGACGGGTGCTGCAGCGAACTCAGGTAGATCCGTTCGAGCGGGCCCCGTCCGCCGCCGAGACCGCCGGGCTGCCCATCGTCGACGACGCCGACGACTCGATACGGCGTACTGCCGAGCCGTCCGCCGAGAAACACGTCATGCCCCACCGCCCGGCCCGATTCGAAATAGCGTCGGGCGAGGTGCAGGTTCACGACCGCGACGGGCTGGCTCCCGATCCGATCCGTGGTCGCCATTCCCCGCCCTTCCACCACCTTGATTCCCCGGGCCTGGAACGTGTCGGCGCTGACGGTGTGATATCCGGCATCGAGATCGCGCCACTTGAGGAAAATGCCGCCGACGTAGCACTGGCCACAGTCGGTCACGAGGCGGTCGACGGTGCCCAGGCCCAGGTGTCCGCCGGCATTGGTCAGGCTGGCGAGCGTCGACCCGTCCGCTCCGAAGCTTCGAAGCAGGCTGTCATATCGGGCGGCGCGCTGGTCGAGATTCGTCTCGGGGGCTGCGGCCGTGACAAGCCATCCCCGCGTCAGAGCTGATTCCGGCCCTGTCGCGACCGCCCGATCCACTCGGCGGATGACCATGGCGCCGGCGACGGTGACCGTCAGGGCCAGTCCGAGTTGGAGGGCGGGAATCGTGAGAGGTGGGATGGCGGCCGGCGGTTCGGCCAGGCGGCGGGTGCGAAGGCTGGCCAGCGGGAACAGGACGCCGAGGGCCACCGTCACCACCAGGATGAGCGCCGGAAGAGTGCCGGCCCACCGCCACGATACCGGGCCCGGCCAGGCCCCGAGCGCTTTGGCCGCGCCCCCGAGGCCGAGGCCGGTTCCGAATCCGATTGCCACGAGGCCGAGCAGGACTCCGCCCGCGATGGCCCGTCGAATCAGCGTACGGCGGCTCGCCCCCACCGCCCGGTGCACGATCAGTTCGCTGCCGGTGGCGCTTGCCAGGTGACCGAACAAGGCGAGGACGCTGATCGCGCCGACCGTGAACGCGGCCCATGCCGCGACCTTGAGCCAATCCAGCAGCTCGCCGACGGCGGCCGATTGCAGTGCGGATACATCGTGGGCGGTCGGGTTCCACCGGAAGCCCCCGTCGAGCCCCGGAACCGGGGTCGGCGCGGGAGACCCCATCGTCACCGCGAGCAGGGCGCCCAGGGCCAGCGCGCCGGTCGCGACTACGAGGAGAACGGCACGCCGGTGGGTCGTGAGGGTGAATGGGACCATGTTGCCGCTCCGGTCAGTCTGATCAAGGGAATCTACTCCGCGGCCCGTGGCCGCCGCACGTGTGCCCGGGCTACATTGCCCGCCGGACCAACCTGGATCGTGCCACGTGATGCTTCGCAGTCGCTCGGCGTTTGCACTGATGGGATTCCTTGCCGGCGCACCGGCCGCCTCGGCCCCACCGGTGATATCGGGGCTGGCCTACCAGCTTCGATTCAACCGCACTACGGCTGCCAGCCGATCGGTGGACGTTACGACCCGGTTCACCGTCGATCATCCCGGGACGGTCGAGTTGTCGCTCCCGATCTGGACCCCGGGCGCCTACGAAGTCAGCAATTTCGCCCGGGACGTCGTCGGTTTCGAGGCGACCCAGAACGGGGCCGCCGTCCGCTGGGACAAGCGGGACTTTGATACCTGGCGCATCCAGGCCACCGGACCCGGCCCGGTCGCGATTCACTTTCGATTCGTTGCCGACACCCTCGACAATGCGATGGCCTGGTCGAAGCCGGATTTTGTCTTTCTCAACGGTACGAACGTCTTCCTCTATCCGGAAGGCTCCGACCTGAAGTTTCACGCGACCGTTTCCGTGGAAACGGAGGCCGACTGGCAGGTTGTTTCCGCGGCACACCAGGAGGGGCCGAACCGGTTCGACGCGCCCAGCTACCATGATCTGGTCGACATGCCGTTCTACATCGGTCGCTTTGATGTTGACAGCGCAATGATCGGCGGGGTTCGCCATCGGGTCGCGTCATATCCGGCCGGGGCCCTGAAGGGCCCGGCCCGGGACCTGTTCTGGAGCCAACTCAAGGCGATGGTTCCGGTGCTGACACGGGTGTTCGCCGAAACGCCCTGGCCGGATTACACCACCTTTCTGATCTTTGATCCGGCCTACGGTGGCGGCAGCGCCCTCGAGCACCAGAGCTCGCACCTCGGGATCTACTCGCCGGAGTTCATCGGTACGCCTATCCTCGCATCGATCACCGCCCACGAAATCTTCCACGCCTGGAACGTCAAGCGTCTGCGGCCGGCTGACATGGTCCCCTACCGGTACGACCAGCCCCAGCCGACTCCGCTGCTCTGGGTCAGCGAAGGGATCACTGACTACTACGCCGACTTGGCGCTGGTCCGGGCCGGCGTGGTCGACTCCGCCGTCTTTCTGAACCTGACGCAGGGCAAGATCGAAGAAGTGGCCGCCGCGCCACCGGTGGCCCTGGAAGACGCGTCCCTTTCGACCTGGATCCACCCGGTCGACGGCACGGCCACCATCTACTATCCCAAGGGTTCTCTCGCCGGTTTTCTGCTCGACATCCTGATCCGCGATGCGTCAGACGACCGGGCCTCGCTCGATGATGTGCTGCAGAGTCTCTACAAGTCCACCTATAAGGCGGGCCGCGGGTTTACCACCGAGGAGTGGTGGGCGGCGGTCACTCGCCTTGCCGGTCGTGACATCTTCACCGACTTCGCGACCCGGTACATCGACGGCCGTGAACCATTTCCCTGGGCGCGGGTTGCGCCGCTGGCCGGGTTCCGAGCCATCGCCGATACGATTCGGGAGCCTCGGCTCGGCGTCGGGACCACGTCGGTGGAGCAGAAGGAGGTCGTGAGCACGGTCACGCCAGGCTCCTCGGCTGCCGATGCCGGCATCCTTCCTGGCGATCAGCTGGTCAGTTTGGGAGACATCAAAGTCGATCCCGGGTTCGGCTCGGCGTTCCGGATCCGGTATCGAGACCGGGCAGGTGAGAAGGTTCCTGTCGCACTGGTGCGCAACGGGCAGCCGTTGACCGTCGCGCTGACGGTTCGAATCGAGGACCGGATCGAGCAACGTCTGGAGTTCGACCGGCGGCCGTCGCTGAAGGCGACCCGGATTCGGGCCGGCATTCTTCACGGAAGGGGAGAGCGTCAGTGAGCATCTTCGCGCAGATGGAGACCCTCGGTCACGAGCAGGTAGTGCTCTGCTCCGATCCGAGCATCGGCTACCGCGGGATCATTGCCGTTCATTCCACCGCTCTTGGTACGGCCGTTGGCGGGACTCGATGGTGGACCTACTCGAACGAAGCGGAAGCGATCACCGATGCCCTCCGCCTTTCCCGTGGGATGTCGTTCAAGAACGCGCTGGCCCGCCTTCCGCTGGGCGGAGGGAAGTCCGTCATTCTTGGCCGGCCCGGGGCGGTTGACCGGCCGGCCTGGCTCCGGGCCCACGGTCGATTCATCGAGCGACTGGGGGGGATTTACATCACGGCGGAGGACGTTGGTACGTCGCTCGCGGATATGGAGTTCATCGCCGAAACGACTCGTTTCGTGGCGGGGCGCTCGAGTACCTCGGGCGATCCGTCACCCCACACCGCTCGTGGTGTGTACCGCGCCATGCAGGCCGGCGCCAGGGTCAAATGGGGGTCCGACGATCTCAAGGGCAAGACGGTGGCGGTGCAGGGTTGCGGCAATGACGGCTTCCATCTCGCGGTCGAATTGGCCCGGGCCGGTGCCCGGATCATCGCGGCGGACATTGACCCCGCCCGCGTGGCCAGAGCCGCCAGGGAGTGTGGCGCAGTGGAGGCCTCGATTCACTCAATCCACTCGGTTGAGGCCGACATTTTCGCTCCGTGTGCGCTCGGTGCGATCCTTCACGATCAGAGCATTCCCGAACTCAAGGTCGGCGTAGTGTGCGGCGGGGCGAACAACCAGCTGCTCGAGCCACGCCACGGCCAGGCGCTCGCGGACCGCGGGATCCTGTATGTGCCGGACTACGTGGCCAATGCGGGAGGGGTGACGTTCGGCGGTTCGATCGAGGTGCTGAAGCTGACGAGGGACGCGACCCTCAAACGGGTCGACGAGATCTATGATACCGCACTGATGGTACTGACCCGGGCCGCCGCCGACGGGATCCCGCCCTCCGAGGCAGCCGACCGGCTGGCCGAAGAGCGGATCCGGAGCGGTCGGCCCGGATGAGCGGCTACTTCCCGCCCTTCGATCCGGAGGCCTGTGCCTGAGCCAGCAACTGGCGCTGGGTGCCACCGCGTCGCAGGTAATCGATCGCCGTGTTGAGCTGGCGATCGTATCGAATCGAACGCCGGAAGGCCGTCGAATCCCCGAACGCCAGCCGGGCGGTCCACTGTTCGAGTGACCGGTCCACCAGGCCGATGCCAGCGTCAAACTGAGCCCGCGTCACGTTGATCTTGGCGGCCTGGACTTTGTTCCAGAAGGCCTCACGCCAGGCGGCCTGCACCTGAAAATCCGGCCTGACGGACGTCTTGTACTGGAGGCTCATCCCGTACAGCGCGACGTACCACTGTGACTGCTGCGGCCCGTAGGCGCGCGCCAGTTCGCGGTCAGCGGTCGGCAGCGTATCGGGTGTGACGACCACGTCGGGCGTGACTCCGCCGCCACCGAGAATCGTGCGGCCTCCGTCGGATTTGAATTCGGGCCGCTTCCGCTTCGTCGTGTCGGGGTTCTGAGGATCATCGGCGTACTCCACGAACCGTTCATCGCCAAGTCGGTCATGGTCTGCCTGAATCGACCGGCCGCTCGGCGTGTACCATTTGCCCGTCGTGATCTTCATCGCCCAGCCGCCATCGAGCGGGAACAGCGTCTGGACCAGACCCTTGCCGAACGACGTGGTTCCGATCACGAGAGCCCGGTCGTGGTCCTGGAGACTGCCGGCCACGATTTCGGAAGCCGACGCACTGTAGCCGTCCACGAGAACGATCACCGGAATCGAGTCCACCACGGAATTCCGGGACGCCTTGTAGATCTCCGGCGTCCGGCCGCGGTGCCGCACGACGGCCAGTTCCTGCCCCGGCTTGAAGAACAGATTGCCGATTTCGAGAGCCTGTTCAAGACTGCCGCCGCCGTTGCCACGGATGTCGAGAACGTAGGACGTCGCCCCCCGCGCCTTGAGGTCGATGAGGGATCGTTCGACATCCTGAGCGGCGGACTCGTTGAAGCTCTGGAGGGGGATGTAGCCGATGCCGCTGTCGAGCACGAGCGCGTACGGAACAGCGGGCACCCGGATGACGGCTCGCTTGAATTTCGACTTGATGACCTCGGTGACGCCGGCTCGCTGGAACTTGATTTCGACTTCCGTGCCCGGGGTCCCGAGGAGTTTCTGGGAAACCTGTTCGATCCGAAGGCCGGTAACCGCAGCCGAATCGACGAAAAGAATCCGGTCGCCTGCCAGCACGCCGCCTTTTTCGCCCGGGGTATTGGGGAACACCCGCGCGACCATGATCGCGCCTTCCTGATTTTCGATCTGCATCCCGACTCCGCCGTAGTTGTTCCGGAGCGTGTTGCGCTGGAACGAGGCGAGTTCTTCGGGGGAGTAAAGATCCGCGTAGGGATCATTGAGTTGCTTGATCAGGCCACGGGCAGCGCGTTCGAAGATCACGGCACGGCTCAAGGAGTCGACCGCGCTTTCCTCGACCCGCTGCAGGATCTGGGAAAAAAGCCGGGCGCCATCCTGGGGCTCCTTCCCCTGCTGGATGAACCCACCGCCCGCGAGGGGCAAGCCAATGACGGCCAGAGCCGTGAGTACCAATCGACGACGCATTTTGACTCCCATCTGGGCCCGAAGGGGGCGTCGCACCCAAGGACGCCTCCGGTTCAAGGGCCTGCACGGTTCACGCCATTCTGGCGGGCCCATCTATAACTAACGCGGCTCGCCGGGAATCGCTACTTCACGACTGTTCCGACCCCTAACGCCGAAGGCCGTGGCGCCTTGTCTCATGGCACCACGGCCTTCATCAGGATGCCGTAACCCCTTGCGGGGTTGCGGACTTAGTGTCGGGGTTTGGTCAGGATGTCTTCGAACAGTTCGAGCGCCCGCGGGTCGTCGGACTGCCCCAGCCAGAACATGGCTTTCCGGCGGATGCCCGGGTCACGATTGGAACGAGCGACCCGAACCAGGATCGGAACACCTTGATCCTTGGGTAGTTGCGAGAGGGCGAAGACCGCTTGTTCACGGACCTCCTGGTCCTCGCCCTCGTCGCGGACGAGGCCGGAAAGGCCCTCGGCGGCCTTGTCCCCCGCGGCCTGGCTCACCCAGAACACAGCCTGCTTTCGGCTTTCCCTGGTGGCCGCCTTGTCGCGGGCCAGCGACAGCAGCGCGGGCCAGATTTCGATCGAATCCGCGATGGTTGTCGGGAAAATGAGGTCCCCGCCGCTCCTCGCACCGTCGGCGCGGGCCAGGGTCAGGAGCCCGTCCGCGGCCTCCTTGACGCCCAGGCGGCCCAGATCGGTCGTCTCGGCGGTCGCTGGCGGCCAGGTACCACCGACGAAGACCCGGGCCGATCGGACGGCGCCCGACCGGACCTTGATGGCCACCCGGACTGGTCCGTCCTCGCAGGGACGATTTCGCCAGCTCGAGCTTCCGTTGTCGTCCCTCACCATCATGTAATTCTCGCGATTGCGATCGCGAATGAAGGTCCGGCCGTCTCCGCAAATCCCGTCGCGGGCGGCAAACGCGATTCGCACTTCGCCGTCCGGCGCGGCGGTCACCCGACTCGTCCAGGCTTGGGCGCTCAAGGTCGCGGGCACCACGACCAACGCCGTGGCGAATTTCCATGCCAATGTCATGGTCGCGTCCTCGGTCAGGGTTTGGAGAGAATGTCTTCGAGGATCTCCGCCACCCGTGGATCGCGGGACTGCGAGAGCCAGAACAAGGCCTTCTTCCGGAGTTTGCGATCCTTCTCGGTCTTGGCGATCTCGATCAGCTTGTCCGTCGCGGCCCGTTCATGCCGCTGCGAATAGGCGAAGATCAGCTGCTCGCGGATGTCGCGGTCCGGCATCTTCTCGTAGAGGCCGACCAGTTCTGGCATCGACGCTCCACCGGACTGGGCCAGCCAGAAGATCGCTTTCTTCCGCATTTCCATGTCTTCCCCAGCGTCGGTGGCGATTTCCGCGAGCCAGCGTTGGGATTCCTTCCCGCCACTTTGCGCGATCGAGAAGATGATCTTTTCGCGCAGAGATTCTTCCTTGACGGTCTTGTAGATCGTGCGGAGGAACCCGGCGTTTTCGGCGTGGTGCGATTGCCCGAGCCAGAAGATGGCGTTTTCCCGGAGTCCGGTCGGCGCGGTTCCTTTGACCGCGTAGTCGCGGAGCGCCTGCAACGCCTTGGGCGAATCATTCTGCGAT
>JANXXJ010000192.1 GCA_025350665.1 Gemmatimonadota bacterium
CGTCTCCATGTGCTCCTGCCCGGGCTCCCGGAAGTGCACGTGGACATCGATCAGCCCCGGGGCGACGACTTTACCTGATGCATCGATCCGACGGACCCCGTCCGGGCCAGGAATGTTGCGGCCGACCGCCTCGATCTTGCCGTCCACCACCAGAACGTCGGCAATTCCGTCGGTGCCCCTGGAGGGGTCGATCACCCGGCCGCCGGCAAGGAGGAAGGCGTTCATCGTTCGTCCGCGGCCTGGCTTCGCCAATCGGGGGCGCCGCCGGCGAGCAGGTACAGGACAGCCATCCGGACGGCGACGCCGTTGGTGACCTGGGGCAGAATCACGCTGTGGGGGCCGTCGGCGACGTCGCTGTCGATTTCAACGCCGCGGTTCATCGGGCCGGGATGCAGGACGACGATGTCGCCGGGGGCCCGTTCGAGCCGTTCGCGCGTCACCCCGAAGATCCGGTTGTACTCCCGGAGGGATGGCACGAACCCTCCCTCCATTCGCTCGAGTTGCAGGCGGAGGACGTTCAGGGCGTCGGCCCAGCCGATGGCGTCTTCGATGTGGTGCATGACGGTGACGCCGAGGGATTCGAGGCCGCGGGGCAGCAACGTCGGGGGTCCGCACACGGCGACCTGGGCGCCGAGTTTAAGGAGTCCCCAGATGTTGCTCCGGGCCACCCGGCTGTGGAGGACATCCCCGCAGATCGCGACTTTGAGCCCTTTGATCCGGCCGAACCGGTCGCGAAGCGTCAGCAGGTCGAGGAGGCCCTGGGTCGGGTGCTCGTGCTTCCCGTCTCCCGCGTTGATCACATTGGACCGGATCCGCTCGCCCAGGAACTGCGCCGCGCCGCTCGAATGGTGACGGATCACCACCATGTCGATCCGCATGGCCTCGAGGTTCCGGGCCGTGTCGACCAGGGTCTCCCCTTTCGAGACCGAACTGCCCTGCGATGCCACGTTCACCGTGTCCGCCGACAGCCGCTTTTCGGCGAATTCGAAGGAGATCCTGGTCCGGGTCGAGGCCTCGAAGAAGAGGTTCACGATCGTTTTGCCGCGAAGGGCCGGGACTTTCTTGATCGACCGCTCGCTCACTTCTTTGAACGGCTCAGCCGTATCGAGGATCGCCGTGATCTGGTCCGCGGTCAGGCCCTCGAGGCCGATCAGATCCTTGCCGAGCAGTGACGTCATGCACGCACCAGATTGGCGGCGTCTTCGCCGTCTCGCTCGCGGACCAGCACGTCGACTCGGTCGCCCTGCGTCGTCGTGACCGTGGTACCGACGACATCGGCCTGAATCGGAAGTTCCCGCCCGCCGCGGTCAACGAGCACACAGAGAAAGATTCGCCGGGGGCGTCCGAAGTCGGCGAGTTCATCGAGCGCCGCCCGGATGGTCCGACCCGTGTACAGCACGTCGTCCACAATCACGACGGTCTGGCCGTCGAGATCACCGGGAAGGCTGGTCTCGCCAACCACCGGCCTGGGGCCGATGGACTGGAGGTCGTCACGATAGAGGGTGATGTCGAGCTTGCCGAGGGGGACCGCACGGCCTTCATGCTTCTGGATCAGCTCGGCCAGGCGCTGCGCCAGTTCGACGCCCCGCCGTTGAATGCCCACGAGCATCAGGTCGTCGCTGCCCTGGCAGCGCTCGACAATCTCGCTCGCCATACGGGCGAGCGCTCGGGCCATGGCGCGTTCGTCGAGGATTCGGCTGGTAGTGGGCATGCCGAGCGGAGAACCTAGTAAGCTCCCGGTGGCCCCGCAACCGGGCCGGACCCCGTCAGGAGGCTTCGGCGGCCGCTCCGCCTGCTCGGCGCGACCGAACCAGGGCGGGAATGGCCCTCGCCAGCAGAAGGACGCCCAGGATCACCCCGTAGCGAACCGGCTCGGTCACGTCCCGTTTCACCAGCCAGAGAAAGTGAAGGATGACCAAGGTGGCGGCCAGGTACACCAGGCGGTGGAGCCGGTTCCACCGTCTGGCTCCGAGTCGCCGGATCGCGGCAGCCGGTGACGTGACGGCCAGAGTGGTCAGGAGCAGCAGCGCCGAGAAGCCCACAAGCACCCAGGGATGCTTGGCCACATCCTCGGAGATTTCCGGGACCGAGAGCCGATGGTCGAACACCGCGTAGATCAGGAAGTGCACGACGGCGTAAGACCACGCGAACAGGCCAAGTGGCCGCCGAAGCAGGACGAGGGATGGCCGACTCAGGAGGCGGCGAACCGGCGTGACTCCGAGCGTGACCAGGAGGATGGTCAAGGCCGACAGTCCAGTGGTGTGGGTCAGCGTCTTGACGGGGTCGGCGCCGAGGTCCCCAATGACGATCCCCCGGACCAGCCATGCCGCCGGCGCGAGGCACCCGATCCATACCAGCGGTTTGAGGATCTTGCGAACGACCTGACCGTCGGTCATGAATCAGAAGTTCGCCTTGAGATCGAGCCCGGTATAGAGCTGGCCGACCTGATCGGCGTATCCGTTGAACATCAGCGTCGGCCGCTTGAAGAACTCGCCGAGTCGCCGCTCCTCCTTCTGGGTCCACCGGGGGTGCGACACATTCGGGTTCACGTTGCCCAGGAACCCGTACTCCTGCGGGGCGGCGATGTTCCAGGTGGTCCGGGGCTGGGTCTCGAGAAACCGGATCCGGACAATGCTCTTCCCGCCTTTGAATCCATATTTCCATGGCACGGTGAGCCGGATCGGCGCGCCGTTCTGATTGGGGAGCGGTTTCCCGTACACCCCGGTGGTCAGCAGGGCCAGCGGGTGCATCGCTTCGTCAATTCGCAGCGCCTCGACGTAAGGCCACCCGAGCACGCCGGATTCCTGGCCCGGCATCTGTTTGGGATCCAGCAATGTGGTGAACTCGACGTACTTAGCCTTGGTCCCCGGTTCCAGCTTCCGGATCAAATCACCCAGCATGATCCCGTTCCACGGGATTACCATCGACCACGCCTCGACGCATCGCATCCGGTAGGTTCGATCGACGAGGGGGATGCCCTTCAGCAAATCGTCGAGATAGATGCTGCCCTTCTTCTTGACGTCGCCTTCGACGGTCACCATCCACGGTTTAGTCTTGAGACCGCCGGCGTGTTTCGCCGGTTCATCCTTGCCGGTGCCGAACTCGTCGTAGTTGTTGTACGTGGTGACCACATCGTAGGGCGTCAGCTTGTCGTCGCCGCCCCATGCCCGGGCCCGGGCCGGCAAGGCCAGACCCGCCAACGTTACCCCGGCGGTGCTGAGCCAGGCGCGCCGGTTCTGGTACAGGCTTTCACCGGTGATTTCGGAGGCCGGAATGTCGGGCGGGCGGCGGATCAGCATGGGGGCCTCAGGTTCGGGGACGATTGAATCTACAACGCCGGCGACCCGTCTTCCGGTTCCACAACGGCGAAGGGGAGCCTTACCGGCTCCCCTTCGCCCACGGACAGGGCGGGATTCGAACCCGCGATACGCTTGCACGTATACACGCTTTCCAGGCGTGCCTCTTCAACCGCTCGAGCACCCGTCCTCGGGGCCGACAACATAGCCCGCCGGGACCGAGACCGTCAACGCAACGGGCGCGGCGGGCCCGGCTCGCTGGCTAGCGCTTCTTGGCAGCCGGCTTCTTCTTGGGCTTCTTGCCGGTGGCCCGCTTCACCTTGCTGGTCATGGGGCCTGGTTTCGTCCGGCCCCGGACCGGCCGGGCCGGCCTGGCTGCGGCTTTGGCAGGAGCGACCTTGGCGGTCACCGCAGCCCGGGCCTTGGTTTTCCCGCGAACTTTCGGGGCCTTGGCCCGCGCTCCGCCCCGTGCGGCGATGAGATCCATCGCTTCCGTCAGAGTTACCTCGTCCGGACTGCGGCCCTTCGGGATCGAGGCACTGACCTCACCGTGCTTGACGTATGGGCCGTACTTCCCTTCGAACAGGGAGATCGGCTTGCCGTCGCCCGGATGGGTCCCGATCTCCTTGAGCGGCGTCGGCGCCATGCGCCGGCCCCGTCCGAGTTTCGGCTGGGCGAGCAATTCAAGGGCTCGGGCCAGGGTGACGGTGAGCACGTGGTCTTCACCTTTGAGCGACCGATAGTCCTTGCCGTCCTTGCCCTTGTCGTGGACGATGTAGGGGCCGAAGCGTCCCTGACCCGCGGTGACCTTGCCGCCCTGGTCCGGATGGTCACCCAGAGCCCTCGGCAGCGCGAGGAGTCCGGTGGCCATCTCGAGCGTCACCTGATCCAGCGTCACTCCCTTCGGCAGCGACGATCGCTTGGGCTTGGGCACGGCATCCGAGACCACACCGAGCTGGACGTACGGCCCATACTGTCCCGTCAACAGCAGGATTGGTTCCCCGGTCTCGGGATGATTGCCGACGATCTCCGGCCCGGCGGCCTTCTGCCGGAGGACTTCATCGATCCGCTCGCGGGTCAGGTCGGCCGGCGCCGCATCGCGGGGAACCGATGCCTTGAGGATCTCGCCATCCGCGGTGACCACTTCTACGTACGGGCCGAATCGTCCGAGGCGGATACTGGCGCCCTCGAGGCCGCCCAGCTCCACTGTCCGGGCCTCGACGGGATCGATTCGTTTCTCCCGGGCCGCGACTTGCGCTTTGAGCCCGTTCTTGCCGAGGTAGAACTCCTTGAGGTACGGAAGCCACTCGGTTTCGCCCTCAGAGATGTCGTCGAGCGTCTTCTCCATCCCGGCGGTGAACTTGAGGTCGATCAGGCTCGGGAAATGGTGCTCGAGCAACGCCGTCACGCCGAACGCGGTCAGGGTCGGCACCAGCGCCTGGCCCTGTTTCTGGACGTACCCCCGGTCGATGATCGTATCGATGATCGACGCGTAGGTGCTGGGCCGGCCGACCCCGTCTGCCTCGAGTTCCTTGACCAGGCTGGCTTCGGTGTATCGGGCCGGCGGCTGGGTCTCGTGGGAGACGGCGTCGAGCTTGGTGCACGACGGGTGATCGCCGACGGCAAGATCCGGCAGGACGACTTCCTGGTCCTCGAGCGCGGCCTCGGGGTCGTCCGAGCCTTCGACGTAGGCCCGGAGGAAGCCGGGGAAATCGATCCGCTTCCCGCTGGCCCGGAACGTCGCATTCTCGACCGAGAGCGTGACGGTCATGGACGTCAGCCGGGCATCCGGCATCTGGCAGGCGACCGTCCGCTTCCAGATCAGGTCGTACACGGCGAGCTCGCGCCCGCCGAGTCCGGATTCCTCGGGGGTGCGGAAATGGGATCCCGCCGGCCGAATCGCCTCGTGGGCTTCCTGGGCCGCGGCGTTGCCGGTGACATAGATCCTGGGCTTTTCGGGCAGAAAGGCCTTGCCGTAGAGGCGGCCGACACACTCGCGGGCGGCCGTCAGCGCCTGCTTCGAGAGATTGACCGAGTCGGTTCGCATGTAGGTGATGAAGCCCTCTTCGTAGAGCTTCTGGGCCACCCGCATGGTGTCGCGCGCCGACAGCCGGAGTTTGCGATTCGCCTCCTGCTGCAGGGTCGAGGTGATGAAGGGCGGCGCCGGACGGCGGGTGAATGGCTTTTCCTCCGCGCCACTCACGGTCCACGGGCGGGTCCGGAGCCGCTCCACCAGGGACTCGGCGACCGGACCGGTCAGGAGGACGACATCCTTCCCGGCTTCGAGCCGGCCGGTGCGTTCGTCGAAATCCTTGCCGGTGGCCAGGCGCTTGTCGTCGAGCGCCACGAGCTGGGCGTCGAACGCCTGGCGGTCGTGCTCGAGGCTGGCCTTGAGATCCCAGTAGACGGCCGGCACGAATGCGCGCCGCTCCCGTTCGCGGATCACCAGCAGGCGCACCGCCGCGGACTGGACCCGGCCGGCCGACAAGCCATAGGCGATCTTCTTCCACAGCAACGGCGACAGGGTATAGCCATAGAGCCGGTCGAGAATCCGGCGAGTCTCCTGGGCCCGTACGAGCTTCTCATCAACCACCCGGGTGTGGTCGAGGGCCTCGCGAATGGCTTCTTTGGTGATTTCGTGAAAGACCATCCGCTTGACCGGGACCTTGGGCTTGAGGACCTGGCTCAGGTGCCAGGAAATGCTCTCACCCTCGCGGTCCTCGTCCGTCGCAAGAATCAGCTCGTCGGCATCCGCGAGCGCGTCCTTCAGCTCCTTGACGACATGTTTCTTGTCTGACGGCACGATGTAGAGCGGCTCGAAGTCGCTGTCCACGTTGACGCCGAGCCGGCTCCAATCCTCGGATTTGAACTTGGCGGGGATGTCCGAGGCCCGATCGGGCAAGTCGCGGATGTGCCCCATCGAGGCCACGACGGTGTACCCCCGCGGGAGAAATTCGCGGATGGTGCGGGCCTTGGTGGGCGACTCGACGATGACGAGACTGGCCATGCGATCCTGGACCGAGAGTGAAGAAGGCGGCTCTTTCCGGCCCCGCTCAATGCAATCGGGGTGCCCCGGCGATGCCAAATTGGCGAACAGAATGGAGGCTTGGGGCCGCTCTGTCAATTCCCCGCTATCGTTAGGTGGCCGCTCGGGATTGGCTCAAGTCGTTTGGTCGCAACGCATTGACCCGTCGGCAATCGAGTTTCACGTTGGGGGCTCCCGCCGAGCGATTCGGGCCATTGTTCCTGGATCGGCCCACCGACGCGGGCCGGTCGGCAACCGGCCGAACGTCGACTGGTCAGGAAGGAATGGCCGACCCGCCCCGTCTCGCTCCTATATTCGTGGGTCTTTCGCACCGGACCGGGATGCCCGACCTCGCCAGCGGCCTGATCTACTACATCGTATTCCTCTTTTCGACCACCCTTCATGAGGCGGCTCACGCCTGGGCCGCGTTGCGCGGGGGCGATCCGACGGCGTATCACGGCGGACAGGTTTCACTTGATCCGAGGCCCCATGTCAGACGCGAGCCGTTCGGGATGCTGATTCTGCCGCTGCTGTCTGTTGCGGCGTCGGGTTGGCCCGTCGGCTTCGCCAGTGCGCCGTACGACCCCGCGTGGGCCATGCGCTATCCCCGGAGGGCCGCCCTGATGGCCCTCGCCGGTCCGGCGGCCAACCTGTGCCTGGCCCTCCTCTCCTTCGGCCTGATTCGTGTTGGGTACTACGCTGGCTGGTTCGGCGCGCCGGATTCGGTCCGATTCGGCCATGTGGTAGTCGCCGCCGGCGGCGGGTGGATGGCCGCGGTCGCATTCATGGTCGGGGCATTCTTCTGCATGAATCTCGCCCTCGCCGTGTTGAACCTGATTCCTCTTCCCCCGCTCGATGGCAGCGCGGTCATCCCGCTGTTCCTGACCGAATCGGCGAGCGGCCGCTATCAGCGGTTCCTGTGGACCCGGCCCTTCCTGTCGATCATTGGCATGCTGTTCGCCTGGCGGGCGTTCGGGTTCGTGTTCGAACCGGTCTTCGTCATGGCGGCCAACCTGCTGTTCCCGGGCGTTCGATACAGCTGATCGCGGAACGGCGCTACCTTTCGGCCACACTTGAACGGGAGTCACACTCGTGGGCACGTTGATCTTCGGGGCCTTGCTGCTGATCGTGGGGATCGTGGTTCGTTCGTCGGGTCGCGGCATGGGCGCGAACGGAAGCAAGACGGTTGGCCTGGTCATGACGCTGGTCAGCATCGTCCTGATCCTGATCGGGGCATTCACGCTGCTCGGTTCGAGCGTGAAGGTGATCGACGCCGGCACCGTGGGGGTCCAGCACGCCTTCGGCAAGGTCTCGCCCGACCCGCTCCTGCCGGGCGTCCGGTTCGTGATGCCGTGGTCGGAGGTCGAACGCTATTCGACCCGTGAGGAGCAATTCCCGGCCGCGCGCGAAGCGGCCGAGACGATGGCGGCGCTGTCGAGCGAGCAGATGGGAATGCAGGTGGACGCCGCCGTCCGTTGGCAGATCGATCCCAAGGAGGCGCCCCGGATCTTTACCGAGATCGGCAGCGAGGAACAGATTCACGCCGTCGTCCTGAATGCGATCCGCAACGGCGTCCGGGACGGCATGGCCGAGTTTTCGATCAACCAGATCGGCCAGCGAAGCAAGATCGCCGAGGTCATGAAGGCTGAGGTCGACAGCGCCCTCGTCACCCGGCCGCGAGCCGGGGGGCAACCGTTCCGGATCGCGACGATCACGGCGTTCTTTCTCCGCAATCTTCAGCCGCCGGAGCAGGTCGTGAACGCGATCAATGGAAAAATTGCGCAGGAACAGCAGATCGAAACCGAGAAGCATCGCGTCGAGGTGGCCCGGCTCCAGTCGGAACAGCAGCGGTTACTGAATCAGACCCTGACGCCCGAGGCCTTGATGAAGCAGTACCTCGAGGTGCTGCACGACATGAAAAACTCCAGCAATCTCATCATCCTGGTACCGACGGAGGGCGGGACGCCCCTGCTGGACCTGAACGCCCTCCGGAAGAACATCAAGGGCGGTCAGTAGGCGGACGCCAGACTCGGACCAGGCCGACGACGCCGGTCAGGACGAGGCCGACCGCGAGGTACATCAACCCGGGCGGCGGCCCAACCCGCTCGGGGCCGATGCCGCAGAGCCCGGTCAGAAAGCAGTCTTGCGGAACCTGAACAAGTACCGTTGTGATGGTGGACACAAGTCGAATATTGCGCCGGGCTCCGCTGGACGCCACCACGAGTCCGGGGTACCTTGGCGCCGGATGAGTCGCTCCACCATGCCCCTGCCGCGTCTGGTTCGCCACCTCTCTCGCATCCTCGCGATCGTTGCCGTGGCGGCCTGCACTACCGAACCGGCGCCACTCCCGCCGATGGAGCACTCGCTATCCGCGGGAGCTCCCGACGGGCAAATCGAGCCGGCGCTGGCCGCCACTATTCTCACGGTGCCGACTTACGAACGGTCCGGTGAAGCGACCCACCCCGACGTCGTGCATTTTCCGGCCCGCTGGCGGGGATTCGAATACTGGATGGCGTTCACGCCGTACCCGGCCGGACGCGAAATACATGAGAACCCATCGATCGCCGTGAGTCAGAACGGCACCGATTGGCGGGTGCCCCCAGGAGGCCGCAATCCCGTGTTCCGCCGCCCGATGGAACGGGACGCCTACAACTCCGATCCGGATCTGAGCTACGAGCCGGTCACCGACCGGCTGATGATGGTCTTTCGCCAAGTGCGGCGTGGGTTCAACCAGGTCCGGATCACCTGGTCGTCGGACGGCGTCAAATGGACTCGGCCCCGACTGATCTTCCAGCGACCGAATCACGGGATGATCTCGCCGACGGTCGCGGTTGGCCCGGACGGCCGGCCCAGGGTGTGGTACGTGGACGCCGGACCGAACAAGTGTCGCCAGCGGGTGACCCGGGTCATGACCCAGCGGGGCGAGCCCCAGGCGCTGCTGGCCGGGGAATTCGAAAGGGGCTGGACCAGTCCCAACGAGGCCGATCTGGTCCAGCCGGGCTACCTCATCTGGCATCTCGATGTGATCTACGTGCCGGAGAAGCGGGAATACTGGGCGCTGTATCCCGCCTACCGGCAGGGTGATTGCGGCGCCCGTGATTTGTTTTTCGCGACCAGCCCCGACGGTATCACCTGGCACTCGTTCGCCGCGCCACTGCTTCGGCACGAAGGCCAGGCCTGGACCCGTGCGACCCTCTATCGCGGCTCTCTGCTGTACGACCAGGCCCGGGATGTGGTGCGGGTCTTCCTGTCCGGGTCGGACCGCGGGCCGAGATGGCATCTCGGGTACGTGGAGTTCCCCTATCCGACCCTGCTACAGCGGCTGAACGTTCCGAGTGAGCTGGCGCCGGTGGTCCAACGGCATGACCGGGGCAACGACATCGTCGACGATCGCTGACCCTGGACACTGCAACGCGAAACCGCCGTTCCGGAAGACCCGGCGCGGCGGTTTCGGTTGTCGTCGATCATGATATCAGGCACGGACAGGGAGGGATTCGAACCCTCGGTACCGTTGCCGGCACACCGGTTTTCGAGACCGGCTCCTTCAGCCACTCGGACACCTGTCCAGGCGGCGCAGAAGATAAAGCCGTGCGGTCCTTTCGGCTACCGGCGGGCCGCGAAAAACGCGGTCAGCAGCTGCCCGCACGCCTCGGCCTGCACGCCACCGATCACTTCCGGACGGTGATTCAGTCGCGGGTGACGGAGCAGGTCGCCGACGGACCCGGCCATGCCGGCCTTGTCGTCGTAGGCCCCGAACACGACGCGGCCGACCTTGGCGAGCACGATCGCACCGGCACACTGGGCGCACGGCTCGAGCGTGACGTAGAGCGTGGCGCCGGTGAGCCGGTCGGCCGCCAGAGCATGCAGGGCCCGCTGCAGCGCCAGCAATTCGGCGTGGGCCGTCGGGTCATGGCGCCGGATCGTCTCGTTGTGGGCCTCCGAAACGATCCGCCCGTCCTGAACGATCACGGCGCCGACGGGCACTTCCCCGGCGGCGGCCGCCTTTTCCGCCTGGGCCATCGCCCACCGCATCGACAGCGCCTGGTCGACCCGGATCGCCTCAGCCATTCGCCGCCCGGGCGGCCGTGGCGCCGTGTCGGCTGATGTCGATCGCCTCCGCCCTGACGTCCACGAACACCGTGTCCCCGGGCGCGTAGACACCCTCGAGCAGGGCCATCGCCATCGGGTTCTGCAGCAGTCGCTGGATCACCCGTTTGAGCGGCCGGGCGCCGTAGACCGGATCATAGCCCTTGGCAGCGAGCAGTCGTCGCGCCGCCGGGGTCACTTCGAGGACCAGCTCCTTGGCCGTCACCATCGCGGCCAGATGGGCGATCTGCAGATCGACGATCCGGCCGATGTGCTCTTCGCTAAGCGGGTGGAAGACGACCACGTCGTCGACCCGGTTCAGAAACTCGGGCCTGAAGTGCTTCCGGAGTTCGCCGCGGACCTGCTCCTCGATCATCGCCCAGGTTGGCGCGCCGGCGGTCGTGCTGTCCACGATCAGATGACTGCCGATGTTCGAGGTCATGATGATGACCGTATTCCGGAAATCGACCATCCGGCCCTGGCTGTCGGTGAGCCGTCCGTCGTCGAGCAACTGGAGCAGCACGTTGAAGACATCCGGGTGGGCCTTTGCGATTTCATCGAACAGGATCACGCTGTAGGGCCGGCGTCGAACGGCTTCGGTCAGCTGGCCGCCTTCTTCGTAACCGACGTACCCCGGCGGGGCACCGATCATCCGGGCGACCGAATGTTTCTCCATGTACTCCGACATGTCGAGGCGGACCATGGCCCGGTCGTCGTCGAACAGGAATTCCGCGAGCGCCCGGGCGGTTTCAGTCTTGCCGACTCCGGTGGGGCCCAGGAAGATGAACGACCCGGTCGGCCGGTTGGGATCCTGCAGGCCGGCCCGGCTCCGTCGGACGGCATTCGCGACCGCCTGAGCGGCCTCCTCCTGCCCCACGACCCGGCGGCCGAGCTCGGCTTCGAGCCGGGTCAGCCGTTCCTTGTCGGATTCGAGCATCTTGGTCACCGGGATCCCGGTCCAGCGGGCCACGATCTCCGCAATGTCCTCGGAACCGACCTCCTCCTTCAGATATTTGCCGTTCTTCTGAATGACCGCGAGACGGGCCTCCTCCTTGGTGATTTCCGCCTCGAGAGCCGGGATCCGGCCGTACTGCAACTCGGCAGCCTTCTGGAGATCACCACGCCTGGTCACCTGCTCCGCCTCGGTCCGGAGCTGCTCGACCTCGGCCTTCTTGCTGCGCAGGAGACCAATGGCGGCCTTTTCGGCCTGCCACTGGGCCTTCATGCCGCCCGACTGTTCCTTGAGCTCAGAGATGTCTTTCTCGACCGCCCGCCGCCGCTCGATGCCGGCTTTGTCCTTCTCGTTGAGCAGCGCCTGGCGCTGGATCTCGAGCTGGAGGATCTTCCGTTCGACTTCGTCGATCTCGAGCGGCATGCTGTCGATCTCGATCCGGAGCCGGCTCGCGGCCTCATCCACGAGGTCGATCGCCTTGTCGGGGAGAAAGCGATCACCGATGTAGCGGTCGCTGAGCGTTGCCGCGGCGACCAGGGCGTTGTCGGTGATCCGGACCCCGTGGTGAACCTCGTATTTTTCCTTGAGGCCCCGGAGGATCGCGATCGTATCTTCGACGCTCGGCGCCGCAACCAGCACCGGCTGGAATCGCCGCTCGAGCGCAGGATCCTTTTCGACATGTTTCCGATACTCGTCCAGCGTCGTGGCGCCAACCACGTGAAGCTCTCCCCGCGCCAGGGCCGGCTTCAGCATGGTGCTGGCGTCCACCGCGCCCTCCGCCGCGCCGGCTCCGACGATCGTGTGGAGTTCGTCGATGAATACGATGAAGCGGCCCTCCGCCTCGGTCAGCTCCTTGACCACCGACTTGAGCCGGTCCTCGAACTCGCCGCGGAACTTGGCGCCGGCCAGCATCTGGCCGATGTCGAGCGCCACGATCTCCTTGTCCTTGAGACTTTCCGGTACGTCGCCGGAGACGATCCGCTGGGCCAGACCCTCGACGATCGCTGTCTTGCCGACCCCGGGCTCCCCGATGAGCACCGGATTGTTCTTGGTTCGGCGCGAGAGCACCTGCATGACCCGGCGGACTTCCTCGTCCCGCCCGATGACCGGGTCGAGCTTGCCGGCCCGGGCCTGGTCGGTCAGGTTGCGAGTGAAACGTTCGAGCGCCTGGTATTTCTCCTCGGGCGATTGATCCGTGACCCGGTGACTCCCGCGGACACCCTCCAACGCGGTGCGGAGATCGTCGGCACTGACGCCCCCGGCGGTGACCAGGCCGCGGGCGGTGGTGCCTTTCTCATCAACGAGCGCCAGCAGCAGGTGCTCGGTGGACACGTAGGCATCGCCCAGCGACTTGGCGTCCTTCTCGGCCCGGTCGAACACCGCGTGCAACTCGCGGCTCAGCGTGGGCTCGGCGCCTCCGGACTGGGTCGGGAACTTGGCGATCTCGCGTTCGGTCTGATCGACGAGGGCGCTGACGTTGAGGCCGGTCTTCTGCAGCAACGGCTGCACCACCCCCTCGGCCTGCGCGAGGAGTGCGGCGAAGAGATGGGCATCGTTGACGACCGGATTGCCATGACTGCGGGCCACCGCGATGGCGTCGCGGAAGGCCTCCTGGCCCTTGATCGTCAGGCGTTCGGGGCGGATCATTGGGTCTCTCCTGGTCGAGAATATCCGCCGATTCCCGCGGGACGGAAGTGCTCCGGCGCCGGCGGGACCGCGGTGGTGACCTCATCCTGTTCGCGACCGATGGGTGGCAAGTCGGGGACCGGGAAATCCTGCCTGAACGGCGCACCGGCCGCGCGGCAGGTTCGACCCGCTCGTCGGGGCACCAGAGGCATCGTTAGGTCGAGCCTTGCCGTCGGCGGAAAACAAGCCGCGATGCTGCCGGTTTGACAGCAACACGTGAAGCCGTTCTCACGGTGGAGGCTGACGGACCAGGACCCTGGCCTCGCCGACCCGCCGGGTGACCCCCTGCCGGTCGGCCCACTCAAGCAGCGGGATCAGAAATTTCCGCGAGAGGCCCAGCCGCTCCCGGACCGCCGCCGGGGTGATCTCGCCCGTCGAACCGATTTCGATCAGCGCCGCCCGGAAGGTGTCCAGCGCGGCCCGGGCGGCATAGCGCTCCCGATCGATGGCCTGGAGCAGTCCGCGTTCGACGGCCAGCCGAAGCGCGGGGCCTACGGGTGACAGGGTCGTTCCCGCGGCGATCTCGTCGACGGTCGGCGCCTCGAGGCCGGCCAACGCCACGAACGCGACCAGACGCTCCACGGCGGCATCGCCACCGGCTCCGGTCGGAGCGAAATCGTGGAGTGCCGCGACGCCGTCCCGGATCCGAATCGTGCCCTTTCGCTCCGCCTCCCTCACCACGTACTCCGCCACCTCATCGGGTGCCCGGAGGCGTCGGCGCAACGTCTCCGCCGAAAGGCCGGCTTCCGCCGGCGCCTTGGCGTGATGGTCCCGCACGGCGGCTTCCCCGGCGGCTGCCAACTCGGCCAGCACGCCCGGAGCGATCCACCGACCGCCGATCTTCTTGAGCCCCGCCTTGGCAGCCGCCGCGGTGGTCGAGGCCTCGTCCTGACCGAGAAGCTGGGGCAGGACCTCGACGCCAATGCCGAAGCGCCGCCGAGCGGCCAACGCCGCGACCCGGATCGCCGGCTCGGTCGCCTCCAGCCGGCGATCCCACAGGGCCGATGGCGGCGGGTCGAGGTCCGCCACCTGGCCGCCGCCGATCGTCGCGACTGGACTGTAGCTCCTGAGGACGAGCCGGTCGCCCCCGCGGGCCACGAGCGGCGATTCGAGCCGAAGCCGCACCGGTCCGCGGTGGCCGGGTTCGAGCCGGTGGCGGCCAATTACGCGGGCCAGCACCTCGGCCGTTCCGAGATGGACCCGTACCCGGCTTCGAGGCCCGAGGGGGTGGGCCGCGGAGGCGATCAGCTCGGCGGCGACGTCGACCACCGCCGAGACGATCCAGGGACCGGTGACGATCTGATCGCCCCGGTGAACCCGGTCCCGGTCGACGCCACTCAGCCCCAACGCTGTCCGCACCGCGGGGCGCGCCAGGTCCACCTGGTGCCCGTATGCTTCGACCGACCGGACTCGAGCCCCATCACCGCCGGGGAGAATCCGCACCGTATCGCCCGGGGCGACCCGCCCGCTCCAGGTCGTGCCGGTCACCACCGTACCAACGCCGGCGACGCTGAAAACGCGGTCGACCGGCATCCGGAACCGGTCCTTGGTCGAGCGGGCGGCCGCGGTCCGCACTTTTTCCTGGAGGCGGCTCCGCAGCAGGTCGATGCCGCTGCCGGTATGGGCCGACACGATCGCCGGCTCCTCGAATCGGACCGACGAGGTTGCCAGTCGTTCCAGTGTCTCCCCGACGACCAGCGCGGTCCAGTCCGGGTCGGCGAGATCGCTCTTGGTGAAGACCGGAATGCCCAGCGGGATGCCCAGTTGCTCGAGGATCACCAGGTGCTCCTCGGTCTGCGGCCTGATGCCCTCGGCGAGGTCGACCACCAGGAGGACCAGGTCGATCCCCGAGGCACCGGCCACCATGGTTCGCACCAGGTCTTCGTGGCCGGGAACGTCGATGATGCCGGCCGGCGGGAGGTCGGCAAACTCGAGCGGCGCGAAATTGAGATCGATCGTGATACCCCGTTTGCGCTCCTCCGCGAGCCGGTCAACAGCGCGTCCGGTCAGGGCCGTCACCAGTGCGGACTTGCCGTGGTCGATGTGCCCCGCGGTTCCGATGATCATGGGCGAACCTTCCAGGCCTGGCCGGCCCAGAACGTAAACGCCGGCAAGTTGTGCCCCTCGGCGACATGATACCGGACGTAGCGATCGAGGAGGCGGCGGTGCGCCGCGAGGTACCGGTCGTCAAGGGACGGCAAGTCGTCGCGTCCGTGAATGAGGGCGTCGAGATGGGTGAGGTCGGTGGCCGTGAGCCGACTCGTCTCCTCCGCCGCGGCGCACGACCCGCAGAGGACACCGCCGTGGGCCGGTGAGAACGCAACCGGGCCAGCGTCCCACCCCACCGGCGAACCGTCGCGGGCGCAGGCTCGGAGCGTCGGCGCAAAGCCAAGTTCCTTGACGAGGCCCCAAATCGAACGGAGGCCGATCACCGGCACCACGTCAGGCGGGACCGCCTCGAGGACGTCGAGTGCGTGGCGGAAGAAGTCGTAGGTCGCCGGCCGCGCCTCCTGCGGGGCAAACCGGAGCATCAACTCGCCGAGTACCGACGCCATGCTGTAACGATCCATGCTCGCGCCCAGCTCGGTCGGGAGTCGGCCCACATCGAAGGCGGTCAGCGTGTGCAGGTCCGAGTGGCGGGACGGCAGGATCGTGGCCACGCCGTCGGAGAGGGTCTGAAGGGCCGCACCGAACTTGCTGCGGGGTCGGCGGGCGCCCTTGGCGATCACGCTCACGACGCCCATCTCGCGGGTCGCGACCTTGGCCACCTTGGAGGTCTCGCCGTAGGCGATCGTGGAGAGTATCGTCGCCCGGGTTTCGATCGGCGCCACCGCTAATCCTGCGATTCCGGTCCGGTCAGTTCGCCGCGGCCAGGCCGGAGATCTGCACGAACGTGATAGCCACCGGACACGGACCGAGGCCGACGTCGCGGGCTTCGGTCAAGTCGGGCCGGAAGACCCGCAGGCGGCCGGCGGCGAGGGTGGCGCATCCGCTCGACTCGACCGCATAGATGCGGCCCTGGGGATCGACCGCGGCCGCCACGTTGTCCGTGACCAGGACACCCTGGCCGGCACCGCGCACCACCCGGCGGGTGCGGGTGTTGAATTCCATCAGACCGTCGATGGTCGAGGTCACGAACAGGCGGTCGGATCCACCGGCGGCCACCCCGACGGGCAGTAGCCCGAAACCACCGAAGTTGCCGACTTCCTCGCGCCGAATGGGGTCGACGATAGTGAGGCGGCCGGGAACCGATCCGGCGACATCGCCCTTGTTCACGACGTAGAGCAGTCCGTCACCACCGAGGATCGCGGATCGGGCGTTGCCCGCGGCCTGGAGGGGAATGGAGTCGATGCCCAGGGCCAGCGCGTTGGTTTGGGGATCGACGACGGAGAGCCAGCTGGGGCCGAGCGAGCAGACGCCGGTGGCGCACCGGGCCGTATTGGCATTGACGACGAAGAGCCGGCCCCGGGTGAGGACCAGATCGCGCGGGTAGGTACCGACCGCGACGCTCGCGGTATCCCCGTTCGTGATGTTGACCTGGGTGACGGTCCCGGCCCGGGCGTTCGCGACATAGACGACCGCGTCGGACACGAACACCACCGCGCTCGGCTGGCTGCCCGGTGCCAGCGGGATCACCCTGCGCACCGTTTCGGCGGCCAGATCGGCCACGATCAGTTCGTCCACGCCGGCCGCGGCAATCACGGCGGTTTCTCCCCGGGCGGCGACCGCAGCAGGGGCCGCGTCGAGGGCACCGAGCTGGATTCGGCGCACCACCCGGCTGGAATCAACCGAGATCAGGGACAGCGTGTTGTCCCCGGCGTTGACGACCACCAGGCGCTCCTCGGGCGGCGGGACCGGGGCGGTGGTCGAGGCACAGGCCCACGACAGGGCCGCCAGCAGCAGGAAACTCGACCGAACCATACCGGTAGGATACCGCGACCGCACGGACCCGGGCAACTCAGGCCGGTGGCGCCTCAGGCCGCCGGAGCGGAACGACCTGCGGGAGGCCATCGAGCTCGGTCACCGCCACGGGCCACTGGAATACCGCGGCGAGGCGGGTCGGGTCAAGAACCTCGGTGGGCGTACCGTGGGCCACGGCCCGGCCCTGATGGAGGAGGATCATCTCGTCGGCGAACCGCGCGGCGATATTGAGGTGGTGGGTCACCACGACGGCCGCCAGGCCCTCGTCCACGAACCGCCGAACCAGCTCGAAGATCTCCATCTCATGCCCGAGATCGAGCGACGCGGTGGGCTCATCCAAGGCCAGAATGACGGGCTCCTGGGCCAGCGCGCGGGCGATCCGGACCCGCTGCCATTCGCCACCGGACAGCGTGTCGATCCGCCGTCCAGCCAGGCCTGCCACGTCGGCCCGACGCAGGGACTCGGCGACGATGGCGTGGTCCTCGGGTCTGAGCGACGCCAGCGCTGGAAGCCAGGCGTACCGGCCGAAGGACACGACCTCGTCGACTCGCCAGGCGAAGGGATATTCCTCCCGCTGAGCGACCAGACCGATCCGCCTGGCCCGCTCACGGGCGCTCCAGGCCTCGATCGGCCGATCACCGAGGGTCACGGCCCCGGATCCGCGCAGGAGACCCAGGAGGGCACGCAGCAGCGTTGTCTTCCCGCCACCGTTGGGGCCTACGATGGCCACCAGGCGACCGGGGTTAACGGCCAGGGTGACCGACTCGAGCGCCGGCCGGTCGGCACCGGGGTACCTAATCGTGACGTCCCGCGCGGCGAGCATGTCAGGCAAGGCTTCGGCGGAGGAGGACCGCGAAGAGCGGCACGCCGATCAGCGCCGTGATGGCACCGACCGGTAGTTCGGACGGGCGGAACACCGTGCGCGCCACGGCGTCGGCGGTGACCAGGAGGGCCCCGCTCCCAATGAACACCGCCGGCAGGAGCCGGCGGTGGAGCGGCCCGAGCCAGCCTCGGAGCACATGGGGGGCGACGAGTCCAACGAAGCCGATCATGCCGCTCACCGCGACGCTGGCGGCCGTGAGCAACGCGGTGGCGACGAACACGAGCCGCTTGGTGGGTTCGGTCGCGAGTCCCAGCGCGCTGGCGGATTCGTCGCCGAGTGAGAGCAGGTCGAGTGACCGCGCCGCCGCGAACAGCGCGACCAGGGGTAGCGCCGCATAGGCGGCAAACACCGCAACCGCGGGCCAGCTGGCGGTCGCAAACCCGCCCAGAAGCCAGAGGAAGGCGTTCCGCAGGGCAGCCTCGCTCGACACCGTGAGCAGCGCGGAGGTGATCGCTCCGCAGAAGGCCGCGACGACCACTCCGACCAGCACCAGAACCCGCGCCTCGAGCCGGGCG
>JANXXJ010000213.1 GCA_025350665.1 Gemmatimonadota bacterium
CGAGCCGTTGCTGCCCCGCGCGGTGAAGAGCGCCTTGGCGGCGCTCGAGCCGTCGATCGGCACGCTGTAGATCTGGCCGCCTTTCACGAACGCCACTACGTCGCTCTTCGGGCCGATGGCCGGTTCGTCGCCGTCGCCGAGGAGTTTCGGGTCGCCGCCCTGGAAGGGAACGGCCCAGACCTGGACCCTGGGCGGGGTGGTGAGGAAGGCGGGGTTTACCGGGAGGCCGTCGTCCCAGTTCGAGCCGTGATCGCCGCCGCGGACGTAGACCACCCACTGCCCGTTAGGCGAGAGGGCCACGCTGGTCAGCTCCTGGCCGTCGTCAGCCAGGTAGCCGGTGAGCCGGCGGGCGGTGAACCCGGGGCCTTCGGCCACGTAGATGTTTCGCTCGCCCCGTTCGTTCAGGGCCCAGGCCAGCCGGTCGCCGGTGGCGGAGGCGGCCAGTTCGTTGGGGAAGGGGTAGGACCGGATCTGATCGATGGTGAAGGACTGGGCCCGGGCCTGGCCGGTGGCGGCGGCGAGGAGGGCGGACAGGAACAGGGTGCGGCGCATGGGGTCAACGGGCTTTCAGGCGGAGGGGTGGGGCGATCAGGCGGTGGTTGGCGAGGACCGCGCGATCCACGCTGCAGAAGTCGAGTCGTCGGGCCAGGCTGTGGGCCGCGAGGAGCCGGTCGAACGGATCGCGGGTCCAGTCAATAGCCAGCGCGGCATCGACGAGCACCGAGAGCGAAACGTCATCGATCACGAATCGGGGATCGTTGGCGAGGGCCTTGGCCAGGGCGGCATGATCCACTTCGAGGCGGCCGATCTCGTGGAGGCACTGGATCTCGAGGAGCGACACGGGCGAAATGACCCAGGGGCGCCGGTCGGCGAGCCAGGGGTACTTCTTGAGGCGTGGCGATCCGACCAGGAGCCAGAGGAGGAAGTGGGTGTCGAGCAGCACTCAGGCCCGGCGCGTTCTCGGTTTGAGTGCGCCCTCCGGTTTCCAGTCCCACGACCATCGATCGGCGTCCCCGCTCTTGGGGATCTTGATGATCGCGCGATAGTCCGGGACGGTCTGCGACGCGGCTTCCTCGGCGCGCCGCAGGACAACGAGCCGGCCGTTCCGCTCGACGCCGATGACCTCGCCGGCGGCGACGCGGTCGAGCACCTGGAACCAGCGGCGCCGGACCTCCGATGACTGCATTCGTTTCATGTGTACATTGTACAACTTCCCCGGGAAGGCGTCAACCAGTTCGCCTCGTGGGACGAGGGCAAACGGCCACGCTGTGAACCATCCTGGTGGGTGGTCCAATCGGGTTGATAACTATATCCGTTCGGATATATTATGGCATGAACCCCGTTCGCCATCTCCGCGCGTCCACCGGACTCTCGCAGTCGGCCCTGGCCCGGGCCGCGGGTACCTCGCAGCCAACGATCGCGGCGTACGAAGCCAACCGGAAGGCGCCTTCGATCGATACCCTCCAGCGCCTGGCGCGCGCCGTCGGCCTGGAGGCCGCTGTGGAGTACTATCCTCCCATGACCCGTGAGGAGCGGCGCTCGTTGGCCTTGCACCGGGCCATCGCTGAGCGCGTGACCGCGGACCCGGTGCCGGCGGTGCGTCGGGCGCGGGCCACGGTGAGACGGATGGCCCGGGTTGCTCCCGGCTCGGTGGCACTCCGAGAATGGCGTGTGCTTCTGGACCGTCCGGCATCGGCGCTCGTTGACCTGTTGACGGATCCCAGCCCCTGGGCCCGCGAGCTGCGCCACGTCACGCCGTTCGCCGGCCTGTTGACCGCTGGGGAACGGGCCCTGGTGTATCGGAACTTCGCGGCCGAGGAGGCTGATCGGTGACACGGGACCAGTTCGAACACGCGGTTCGGGCGGCGGGCGGCGTACTGGGCGTGCGCGAGGTTCTGGTGATCGGCAGCCAGGCGCTGCACGCCGCGGTGGACCGGCTCCCGCTGGAGGCCATCCGGTCAGTGGAGGTCGATGTTGGGGTCCTGGATGGCGATGCTGACGCCATGGCCGACCTGATCGATGGATCGATCGGCGAGGCTTCGATGTTTCATGACACGTTTGGCTATTACGCCCAGGGGGTCGTTCCGACAACGGCCATCCTGCCTGAGGGTTGGCGGGTCCGGCTGATCCGATTCGAGTCACCGGGCACGAATGGGGTGACGGCGTGGTGTCTGGAACCGCACGACCTGTGGCTGTCGAAGGCCGTCGCCGGCCGAGACAAGGACCTGGAGTTCTGTCGCGCCCTCCTCAAGCTGGGGATTGTCTCTCGATCCACTCTGACGGAACGCCTGGCGACCATGGCGCTTGATCCGCGGGTTCGCGATGCTGTCGAAGGCCGAATTCGCGCGTCGTGGGCTTGAGCCCATCCTCCAACTCCTGCCAGTCCTTGCCCCCGGCGGATCCCTCGATCCCGATCCGGAGCCGGAGGAACCGTGAAGGGGCCGTGCCCAACGGCCGGGCAGAATAACCGCCCTCCGGCGTGTCCTCGACCTTGTCGGATCCGCCTCCCGAAGTGCCGGAACCGACGGTTGAAGGCGCGAAACGCCTAGTGGCAGACGGGGAACCGAGGATTGCAGTAGTTTGCCGGTTCATTAGACGACGGTAACCGCCGTTGGGGCGAGCGTGGCCGGCCGGGAAGAGAGTTTCAGCGGGAAGAAGGACGGCGCGTGGTTCGCTGGAGGATGCGCTGAGGCCGCTGCCGAGCTAAGCTCCGTCGCCTCGGGCCGACGGCGAGTAGCCCAGCTACCCATCGCCCCTCTCCTGGCCCCATCCAACCCCATTCTCATGTTGTCGCACGGATTCTCACCGTGTCGCGCGGATTCGCAGCGCGGGCGGGGGGACTGAGATTCGCATCTGATGACCCGTCGGTGAGTTAGCGGATTGCCGGAGGTGGCGCGCGGTCTGCCTTGGAAGCACCCCAGTCTTCTTCCCGGGGTCTCCCATGTTGCTGCGCCGTGTTGCTTGTGCTGCTGGCCTTCCGTTCCTCATCGGCTCAATTCTGGCGGTGGCTGCTGCGCCGGCCGCGGCGCAAACGTTTGGGGTGGCGGTGTCGCCGGATGGGACGACGACGCCGAACCGGACCATTCACACGCCGGGGAATACCCAGGTGTTCAAGGTGCTGAACGAGGGCACGTCGTCGCAGACCTTCACGTTTACGTGCGTGGGGGCGAGCAATGTCACCTGTTCGAGCCTCTCGACCACGTCGGCGACGATCGCGGGGAACGCGTTCCTGAACGTGACCGCGACCTACGCCACGCTGAACGAAGGGACCGGGAGCCTGACGTTCACGGCCACCGGCCCGCAGTCGACGGACCAGGGGAGCGTGATCGTCCCGGTGGTGCTCCCGGCGGGAGCGCCGAAGATGAGTGTCCTGCCGTATCTCGACGCCAAGCAGGACCTGGGGCGGTGCGCGGCGAGCTGCTTTGCGGCGACCTATGCGCAGAGCACGGCGCCCTATTACTCCCTGGACGCGGCGCGGAGTGTCACCCTGGTCTACCGCGGCGACCGGGTGGCGCCCAAGCCGTTTGCGCTGGTGGACGTGCGACCGGATTCGAGCTTCGGGACTTGGCCGTCGGACTATCAGCTCCAGGTCAAGGTGAACGGCGCCG
>JANXXJ010000256.1 GCA_025350665.1 Gemmatimonadota bacterium
CGCACTACGAGGTGATGCGGAATCGGATCGGGTCGGAGCGCGGGTGGCCACGCACCAGCCGGGCGGAGTTCGAGCGGGAGGTGGAGGCGGGGTCGCTGTACGTGGGGTCGCCGGAGACGGTGGCTCGGAAGATCGCGGCCACGGCCAGCGCGCTTGGGCTGGCGCGGTTCGACTTCAAGTACAGTGCGGGGACGCTGCCTTACGAGGCGATGATGCGGAGTATCGAGCTCTACGGCCGCGAGGTGATGCCGCGGGTTCGAAGCCTGATGGCCGCTCCGGCACCGGATCAGCGTTGATCACGAACCCGGTATCGCGTGCAGCGTGACCGTGAGTGACGGAGGCGTCGGGGTTCCGATGGTTTGGCGCACCACGAACCGGCGCCCCTCGGGGTCCACGCTGTATCCGGGGCCGTTTCCACCTGGCTCGAACGGCCCCTGAGGGAGTTTGATGACGGTCCGCCCGGTGATGCGGGGACTGGACCCGCCTTCGACCGACGCGGCGACGATGTCCCCGTTCGGCCGCCGGTAGTACAGCACCCGCCCATCTCGGCGCCACACCGGTTCCGCGCCGCCGCTGTCCGAGACCACCACCTTGCCGCCCGCGTCCGGAAAGCTGCCGAGATACACATCGGAGCGTCCGGTCTCGTTCGAGGTGTACGCCAGCCAGCGGCCGTCCGGTGAGAGCGCGGGGTCGGTCTCATCGTACGGCGTCCGGAGCCAGGGCTTTCCTGCTTCGCCGGTTCCGAGCCGCCGCGCCACGATTTCGCCCCGCCCCGCCTGGCCACCGAGCGTCGTGAGCAGCAGAGACCCGCGGAGAATGAATTTGCCCTCCAGCATGCCGTGGAGCCGGCTGTGGATCTGCGTCTCCCGACCGCTTCCGTCCGCCGCGCGGACCGCAATGCCGTTCTCGCCGATGGAGTAGACGACCGAGTCACTCGCGTCGGTCCATTCTACCTGGTACGACTCCGGTCCCTCGGTCACCCGAATCCAGGTCCGGCGGGCCAGGTCGAATGTGTACACGGAGGCCGCCTCCCCCATGTGTACGCTCACCGCGAGGTGACGGCCGTCCGGGGAGAACCGCGGCGAGCCGAAGCTCGTGACGCCGCTTGCCGGGGGCGGGATGACCTCGGCCCCACCGCCGGGCGTGATCAGCATCAACCGGTTTCCCCATGGGGTCTCCTGGCTGACGGCGAGGGTACCGCTGCTCGACAGAGTGTACCCGGCGTCGACCTTGCCCCCGACGGGCGTGCTCTGACCCAGCGCCTCGGCCGAGCCGGTCGGCCGCCCGCGGCGGAAGTCGAATGGAACTGACTGGAGGGAGTGGTCGGCCGCCGCGTAGACCAGCCGGCCGGGTGCCGACTGCGGCCGAACGCCATCGGCGACCAGCTCCCAGCGGCCGGTATCGAGATGGAGGACCCCGATCCGGAGCTGGGTCTTGTCCTCCGTGAAGGCGCTGAAGAGGATCAAGTTTCCCTCCGCCACCCAGGCCGGCCAGGCATGGACCCAACCCGAATCGGGCTTCGTGAGCGGCTCGACCTGACCACCTTCGGCTCGGACTTTCGACAGGCCCGGTCCCTTGTCATCGGCGTAGAGCACGATCCACCCGTCCCCGGTCCAGGTGATTCCGCCCCCGGCCGTCTGGGCGATCGCCACCGTGACCGGAGCGCCGCCATCCATCCGGAGCTTGCGGACCGTATCGCCCACAACGAAGCCGAGCCACGCGCCATCGGGAGAGAAGAACGGTTCGGCGCCCCCGGTCGTTCCCGGAATGGGTTGCGCGTCCATCCGGGCCAAGCTTCGGAGGTACAACTGCCGAACGTCACCCCGCCGGCCCGCGAACACGATCTGCCGTCCATCGGGCGAGACGGCCGAGCGGTACACTGACGCCGCAACGCCCGGGGGGCCGGTGACCGAGAACTGCACCGTCTCGCTGGCCGTGACCGGACCGCGAACCGCGCGGAACAGGGCGATGGTACCGATCACCCCGGCCGTCGCGGCGAGGACGAGGCCGCCGATCCGCGAGAGCCGCGACGACGCCCGACGTGACCCAGACTCCGACGCCGCGCCGCGAGGTTCCGGTCCATGGCGCACACCCGTCGGGCCGTCCGTCAAGCACGCCGCGAACGCGGCGGCGGTCGCGAACCGATCCGCCGGCAGCTTCTCGAGCGCGGTGAGCACCGCCTCTTCGACCGCCGCCGGTACCCGATCTCGCCGGGCCACGATGGAGGCGGGCTTTTCCGTCATCACCTTCGCCACGATTGCCTGCGCCGTGGGCCCGGTGAAGGGCGGCTCGCCCAACAGCATTTCGTAACACACGCAGCCGAGCGCGTACAAGTCGGTGCGCGCGTCGAGCGTCCGCTCCCCCATCGCCTGCTCGGGGCTCATGTAGTGGGGGGTGCCGAGCGACATGCCGGTCTCGGTCATCCGGGTTCCGCCCGCGACACTCACCGCCAGGGCGATCCCGAAATCCGCCACCAGTGCCTGCCCCTCGTGGAGCAGGATGTTCTCCGGCTTGATGTCGCGGTGGATCACCCCGCGGCGGTGGGCGTAGTCGAGGGCCGAGGCGACTTCGGCGGCGATCCGGACGGCGTCGGCGATCGGGAGCTGGGTTTCGCGGGTGAGCCGGTCGCGGAGGGACTCGCCCTCGACGTAGGGCATCGCGTAATACAGGAACTCCCGGCCACCCGGTCCATCCGCGGCGGTGCCGCTGTCGAACAGCGGGAGGATGTGCGGGTGCTGGAGACTGGCGGTGGTACTGATCTCCGCGAGAAACCGCTCGGCCCCGATCACGGCGGCCAGTTCGGGCCGGAGTACCTTGACGGCGACCTTGCGGTGGTGCTTCAGGTCTTCGGCCAGATAGACGGTGGCCATGCCGCCCTGGCCTAGTTCCCGCTCGATCCGGTATCGGTCGGCGAGGGCTGCGGCGAGCCGTTCGCTGATTGGGCTCATTGGGCTCACGGCGCCTTCCGGGCTCGTCTGGCGATGTTCGTCTCGAGGATCAGGTGCTCGACGCTGGCCCCGGTCCCCGACTCGAAGACGACCAGGCGCTGCCCGTCGGGGAAGACGTCGAACGACTGCGCCTCGATCGCGCTCACCGATGAGCGGACCGCGGCAACTCGCTCCGGCGGACCGGGCTGGAAGGCCTCCCCGGCCACTGCGGCCTTCGCCACCATGATGGTCGAGTCGGTCCGAAAGAAGAGACTCCGCCCGTCGCGGTTCCAGACCGGATCGAAGCCGCCACCGTGCGAGACCTGCCAGGGACCGCTGCCGGTCCGGAACCCCCGGACCCAGACGTCGGTCGTTCCGTCCCGGGTGACGGCGTAGGCCAGCCATCGACCGTCGGGAGACACCGCCGTGGCGAACTCGCCGTCCGCTCCGCCGGGGACGCGCTGCGGAATCGTGTCGGGCGGCGTGAGCGTCCAGCCGCCGTCCAGCACCACGGTCTTCCCGTCGTCGGTCCAGGACCGAGGACACGGGACGACTCCGGCGATCCGCTCAGCGGGACGGAGTCGGTCGAGCGGACGCCAGACGACGTTCCGGTCCTGGGCGATACTCGTCGCCGACTGGGTGGGATTCTCGACGCAGTAGGCTAACCGGCTTCCGTCGGGGCTCCAGGCCGGGTACGAGTTGATCCCACCGACCGTGAACGGGTCCAGCTGCGTGGTCGCGAACGTGTAGATCCAGATGTCCGAGTTGATTCCTCGAACGCCGGACGAGGCGAGGCGGGCGCCATCGGGCGACAAATGCAGGTCGGGCAACGGCCGGGTCTCCGGCGGCGCCGGAAGCACGGTTCGCTCGCCTGTTCTTCGATCGACCACGACGATGCGGCTCCCGGCCCGCGCCACCGAGTCGGGGGCGTAGACGATCGCCCCCCGATCCGACGCCGCCAGCCGCAACTCGAGGCCCGGCTCCACGAGGACTCCGGCGACCAGTTGGGCCCGGCCACCCCGCAACCGGCCCCGGTCGAGGTCCACCGGCGCGGTGTAGACGGTACCGGCGCCGTCGGCCCAGAGGAGTTCACCGGTTGGCAGCAAGCGGCCGTTGAAGCCCTCGGTGAGCGTATCGACCCGCGAGGGCTCCCCGAGATGGACCAGTACGACCCGGGGTGCACTTAGACGCTGGTTCCGGATGGTGAAGGTCGCCGCGCGGCCGCCCGCGACCCAGTATGGCCAACTCCAGCCCGACGCAGGGTCGGATTTCCGGAGCAGGAGCGTGACTCCGCCGCTGGACGGGTCGATCCGGGTCAATCCTGAGGCGGTCGCGACCAGAATTCCGCCTGCGGTCGTCCACGAACTGCCGTATGAGAGCGTCGGCTCGCGGAGGACCGTGGTCACCCCGCCACCCGGCAGCGTGGAGTACACCCGCAGCTCGCCTCGCACGATGAACGCCAGGGAGTCACCCGTCGGGGACCACACCGGCGAATGGGCGCCTTCGCTGCCGGGGACGGAGTCCGCCGCGAGCCGGTCGAGCGGCCGGATCCAGAGCCGCCAGACATCGCTTTGGCCGACCCGCCGGCCGCCTCCCATGTAGGCCAGCCGCGTCCCGTCCGGCGAGAGGGCGAAGGCGCCGCCCGGCTGGAAGATCGGGGCTCGGCCCTCGGGAAAATCGATCAGCACCCGAACGTTGGGGGCCTCGGCCGTTGCCGAGCGCCGGGTAGAGCCCCACAGCGCCACCACCGCGACGCCCGTTGCGACCGCGGCCGTGGCCCATCCGGCCCACGACGAGCGCCGGGCCGAGGTGGCTTCACGGTGATCGACCGAGCCGTGAGTGAACGCCGGATTGGCCAGCGCCTCGCTGAATGCCCGGGCGGACTCGAACCGGTCGGCCGGCATTTTCTCGAGCGACCGGGCCACCGCGGCCGCCACGTTAGGCGCCACCGACCTCCGGAGCGCCGTCACCAGCGGGACCGGCTCGGCGATGATCTTCATGATGATCTGCTGGGCCGAGCCGCCGAGGTGCGGGGGCTGGCCCGCCAGCATTTCGTAGAGCACGCTGCCGACCGAGTAGACGTCGGAGCGGGCCGTGATCAGCTTCTCCGCGGTGGCCTGCTCGGGGCTCATGTAGTGCGGCGTGCCGAGCGAGAGCCCTGTCTCGGTCATCCGCCCGCCCGCCGCGGCACTCACCGCCAGCGCGATCCCGAAGTCCGCCACCATCGCGTGGCCGCCGTGGAGCAGGATGTTCTCGGGCTTGATGTCGCGGTGGACGATCCCCTGCCGGTGGGCGTATTCCAGCGCGTCGAGGACTTCGCGGGCGGTCCGGACCGCGTCGTCCACGCCGAGCTGGGTTTCGCGGTCGAGCCGGGCGCGGAGGGTTTCGCCGTCGATGAACGGCATCACGTAGAAGAGGAAGCCGTCCGCCGTGCCGCTGTCGAACAGGGCCAGGATATGGGGATGCTGCAGGGCCGCCGTGGTGGTGATTTCCTGGACGAACCGCTCGGCGCCGAGGACCGCGGCGAGTTCGGGCTTCAGGACTTTGAGCGCCACCTTCCGCTTGTGCTTCAGGTCCTCGGCCAGGTACACCGTGGCCATGCCGCCCTGGCCGAGTTCGCGCTCGATCCGGTAGCGGTCGGCGAGGGCCGTCGCGAGGCGGGCCGCTGGGTCGGTCATGGTGGTCCGGGGGTCTGGGAGTCGACGGTTCGGCTCTCGAAGACTACGGCAGGAAGCCTACAATAGCGACTGGGTGGCGATGCCCCGTTCCGAGGCAGCGGCCGACGCTCAACATCGACTTCACGCGGCTCGGGATTCCAGGTGTGCCTAACACGGCTGGACGCGTTGCCGGATGGGTCGCTTGACCGTAGTACGATATGCCGATAGATTGGACTACCGTTTAACCGGCCCGATTCATGACCGTCGTCAAAGTGTCACCCAAATACCAGGTTGTGATCCCCCAGCAAATTCGTGAGGCGCTGGGACTGCGACCGGGCCAACACGTGCAGGCGCTCCAATACGGAGACCGGGTCGAGTTCATCCCGGTCAAGCCAATGAAATCGATGCGGGGCTTCCTGAAGGGAATCGACACGACCGTACCGCGTGACCGGGATCGGGTGTGAACGTCGTCGACTCGTCGGCTTGGCTGGAGTATCTGGCCAATGGCCCGAACGCCAGCCATTTCGCTCCGGCGATCGAGGCGGTGGATGAACTGCTGGTTCCCGCGATCGTCATATACGAAGTCTTTCGTCGCGTGCTGCAGCAGCGCGACGAGGATGCGGCCCTGCAGGCAGCGGCCGTGCTCCACCAGGGAGAGGTCATTGCCGTGGACTCGGCGCTGGCGTTGTATGCGGCCCGCCTGGGTGCTGAGCACAAACTTCCCTTGGCGGATAGCCTCATCTATGCGACGGCGCGGGTTCGCGATGCCGTCCTCTGGACCCAGGATGCCGACTTCAAGGATTTGCCCGGAGTCCGGTATCGCGCGCCGCGGTCATCAAAGTAGAAAGGGCCGTTAGCCCCATCGTGAGCGTCCTGGGGCCCCAAGATCACCGCCCATCACCGCGAGCCGGGCAAGCCGAGCCGCCGCCCCAATGCCGCGAACCGCGGGTCGGAGTGGAGCGAGTCGAACTCGGGCCAGTCTTTGAGCCCCGCGATCAACATCGTGCGATCGCGGGCCGCCCGCTCCAGCGATTCAAACGCGCGGTCCTTGTCGCCCAGGCCGGCATGGATCGCGGCCAGGAAGAATGGATT
>JANXXJ010000317.1 GCA_025350665.1 Gemmatimonadota bacterium
CGGCCCAACTATCGCGGCTCGGCCGGCTACGGCGAAAAATTCCGGAGTCTCAACGTCCGGAATCTTGGTGTCGGCGACATGTGGGACGTGATGAGCGGCGTCGACAACCTGATCAAGCAGGGGATCGTCGATACAACGCGCATGGGCGCGATGGGCTGGAGCCAGGGTGGTTACATCTCCGCCTTCCTGACGACCAACACCACGCGGTTCAAGGCGATTTCGGTGGGCGCCGGCATTTCCAATTGGGTGACGTACTATGTCACCACCGACATCGCGCCCTTTACCCGACAGTATCTCAAGGCCACGCCGTGGGACGACATGGCGATCTACCAGAAGACATCGGCGATGACGACGATCAAGCAGGCGCGGACCCCGACGCTGATTCAGCACGGGCAGTTCGATCTCCGGGTCCCGATCCAGAACGCCTATGAGCTGAACCAGGGGCTGATCGATCAGGGGGTACCCACCGAGATGATCGTGTACCGTGGATTCGGCCATGGGATCAGCAAACCGAAGGAGCAGCTGGCCGCCGTGTGGCACAACTGGAAGTGGTTCGGGAAGTACGTGTTCGGCGAGGATGTGACGATCCCGCTGGACGACGACGCGGCCCCCAAACCCGCGAAGCCCTGACCGTGGTCGCACCGTCACTCCCGGAACTTCAAGCGGCCCGAAAGCGGATCGAGGGCTTCGCGGTCCGGACGCCGCTGATCCGATGGCAGGAGGGGCCGACCGAGATCTGGCTCAAGCTGGAGACGCTGCAGCCGATCGGGTCGTTCAAGATTCGGGGGGCGCGGAGCGCGCTGGCGCTGGCTCCGCCGGAGGCCCTCGCGCGCGGTGTCTTCACGGCGAGTGCGGGGAACATGGCGCAAGGCGTAGCGTGGTGCGCGCGGGCGTTGGGGGTGCCGTGCACGGTGATTGCGCCGGATCACGCACCCGCCACGAAGGTGGCCGCCATTGAGCGGCTTGGCGCTTCCGTGATCAAGGTGCCGTTTGACCGGTGGTGGCGGGTGCTGATGGAGCGACGTTATGAGGGCCTGGACGGGTTCTTCGTCCACCCGGTCTCCGATCCGGCGGTGATCGCGGGGAACGGCAGCATCGGACTCGAGATCGCTGAGGACCTGCCGGACGTGGACCTGGTGCTAGTGCCCTATGGCGGTGGGGGGCTCTCCTGCGGGATCGCTGCGGCGCTTCGGGCGGTAGCGCCCAAGGCCCGGACGGTTGCGGTCGAGCCCGAGAGTGCGGCGCCGTTTGCCACGTCGTTCGAGGCCGGGACGCCGACGGCGGTGGAGTATCATCCGACGTTCATTGACGGTGCCGGTGGCAAATCAGTCTTGCCGGAGATGTGGCCAATCGCGCGGGAGGTGCTCGCCGGTGGAGTACGAGTGAGCCTCGCGGAGACGGCCGAGGCGGTCCGGCTCCTGGCGGAGCGAGCCCGGGTTGTGGCGGAGGGTGCGGGAGGTTTGGCTCTGGCGGCGGCGCGGTCGGGCCGGGTGCGGGGGACCAAAGTGGTAGCCATCGTGTCGGGCGGCAACATCGACAATGCCCGGCTGGTTTCCATTCTTCGAGGAGAGGTACCGGCATGACACAGCCAGAGGTCTGGTTGCGGGGTCCCGTGGCGCATGTTCCGGCGCTGCTGCAACCGGCGGCGCATGCCCTGCTGCAGGCCGTAGAGGATGTGGACCGGGTGGCGGCGAGGATCTCCCACGAGGACCTGTGGCGCCGACCGGGGTCCGCGGCGTCGCTCGGCTTCCACCTGAAACACCTGAGCGGGGCCACCGAGCGTCTGACCAGCTACGCGGCCGGCCGGGTTCTGAGTCCGGCGGAGCGGGAGTGGCTGGCGGTCGAGTCGATGGAGGGAGCGCCCGAGGGGGACGCGGCGGCCCTGGCGCTTCGGTTCTGGACCGCGGTGCAGGGAGTCATCAATGAGATGGCGGCTTATCCGGAAGCCAGGCTTACCGAGGCGCGGGCGATCGGGCGGGCGCAGCTCCCGACCACGGCCATCGGATGTTTCTTTCACGCGGGGGAACATGCGGCGCGCCACGCCGGCCAGCTGATCACGACCGCCAAACTGCTCGGCGTGGCGCCCTGATTACTTCAGGACCTTCGCGTACATCTCTTCGCTGAATCCCACCAGCAGGGTGCGGCCTTTCCGGGCGGTTGGCGCCCGGAGGTTTCCGCTGGGACCGATCAGCAGGGATTCGAGTTCTTCCCGACCGGGCTTCGCGGCCCTGAGGTCGAGGTGGATCAGCTTCTTCCCTTTCATCACGTAGAGCTGGTCGATCCCGTCGAGGACGCCGAGTGCCTTCGGGCCGGGAATCGTGTCCTTCTTGGCGTTCACGGTGGTGGTGACCGCCGCTTTGGTCTGCGCAAGGAACCCTTGCGTGCGTTGGCAGGTAATTCAGCCAGGGCGGAGATAGGCCCAGTCGAGCGATGCCATGATCGTGGTCCGGTTCAGGGTTTGAAGAAGAAGTCCATCGCCTGATCGAGGGCGGCGCCGACCATCAGCGTGTGCCCTTGGCCGGCGAGTTCGCGGTACTCCACTTTCCAGCCGATGGCGTGCGCCTGGTCCACGGCCGGCTTGAGCCGGGCCGGCGGCACCAGCAGATCGAGCTCGGCTCCGATCACCAGGGTCCGCGGCAGCGCCACTGCGTTGTCCCTGGTGGCCGAGACGGGAGAGGCGCCCGCCAGGCAGACGACGGCCTTGATGGCGGCCGGTCGTTCCTGGGCAAGCTTGAACGCCGTCATGGCGCCTAACGAGTGGCCCATGAGGTAGAGGCGGGCGCGGTCGAACTTCGTGGCCCCGGCCGCGTCATCGAGGAGGCGGTCGAACCGATCGGCGGAGACCATGATCCCGTTGGTGAACGGCGTTACCAGCACGAAGCCCAGTTTGTCGGCGAGGAGGCGGAGCTTGCCGGCGCCGTAGGCCCCCATGAACGCGGCCTCGTTGGTGCCAGCGCCGTGGAGGGCGACCACGATCGGCGGGTTCGGTCCCGCTTTGGCCGGGGCGTAGAGCCGGTACGGGAACGAGGCATCGTCCGGCATGGTGACGGTACGGAGGGTGCCCGCCGGGTGATCGAGAATGCGGGCCGCTTCGGTCCGGTGAGAGGCGGCGATGGTGGTGTCGGTTTCGATCGCGGCGGCCACCGAGTCGAGGCTCGCGACGACGCTGGGGTACTTCCCTCCGAAGAAGGCCAGGGTGGTGCGGTCGAACGCCTGGTTCAGGGGGCCGAGCCGTTCGGCGGCGATCGGCCGGTCGCGGTTGGCGAGTTCGACCCTCAGGTACGACAGCGCCAGGGCCCGTCGGGTGGCGGAGTCCGGACCGGCCGGGGGCCGGTTCTGGGCCTGCGCGGTACTGGCCGCCAGTGAGGCCACGGAGGCAAGACAGAGCGAGCGGAACGTCACGATTTCTCCTGTTTGGCGGCCACCGCCAGCCTTTCCCGTTCCACCAGGATTCGGCGGAGGATCTTGCCCGACGGGGATTTCGGGATCGTGTCCACGAATTCCACCAGGCGGACCCGATCGGTCGGCGAGACCCGGGCCGCAACGTAATTCATTACGTCGTCGGCTGACATCGGGGTCTTGGCGACGATGAAGGCCTTCGGCACTTCGCCGGCTTCCTCGTCCGGGCTCGGGATCACGGCCGCGTCGGCGATGGCGGGGTTGGCGAGCAGGACGGCTTCGAGATCGGCCGGGGCCACCTGGTGGCCCTTGTACTTGATCAGTTCTTTCAGGCGATCGACGATGTGCCAGAATCCGTCGCCGTCGATGAAGGCGATGTCGCCGGTGTGGAGCCAGTGGTCGGCGTCGACAGTGGCGGCCGTGGCTTCGGGCCGATTGAGGTAACCCCGGGTCACGTTGGGGCCGCGGAGCCAGAGTTCGCCCCGATCGCCCACGCCCAGGTCGCGGCCGGTTTCGGGGTCGACGACGCGGGCTTCCATGTCGGGGGCGAGAAAGCCGACCGAACCATGACGGCCTTCTTCGGCGTCGAGCGAGTGAAGGTGGGAGGCGCCCGACACCTCGGTCATGCCGTAGCCCTGGATCACCCGGCAATGGAGCCGGTTGGCCACCGCCACCTCGACGTCGCCACCGAGTGGAGCCGCGCCCGACATAATCCACTGGAGCCTGGAGAGGTCGTACTTGGCGACCGATGGGTGCTTGGCCAGGGCGACCACGATCGGCGGGACGAGCGGGGCCATGACGACGTGGTATTTCTCAAGGGCGGCGAGGAACGATTCGATCTCGAATCGGGCAATGACCACGAGGGGTGAGCCGCGCCAGAGGGCCGCCAGCAGGATCAGGACCAGGCCGTAAATGTGGAAGAACGGCAACACGGCGATCAGGGTGCCCTCGAGGCCGGCCTGGATCGACAGAAACTGGTGGAGCTGGGACACGAGGTTGTCGTGGGTCAGCATCACTGCTTTGGGCTTCCCGCTGGTGCCGCTCGACCAGGGGAGCGCGGCCAGGTCACGGAGCGGGTCCACGGCGACGGTGAACGGCGTGACCGGAGCCGCAAGAAGGGCCGGATAGTCCGTTGCGCCGGCACCGCCACCCAGCGAGAACACCTCCGCCACGCCCGCTCTGCGGGCGCCGTCCAGCACCTTCTCGAGCAGCGGGGTTACCGTGACCGCGAACCGGGCTTTGGCCTCGCCGAACTGGCTGGCGAGCTCGTCGGCGGTGGCGAGCGGGTTGATCGTCGTGGCGATTCCGCCGGCCAGCCAGATGCCGATCAGGACTTCGGCGTACTCCACAATGTTGGGCGCAACGACCCCGAAGACGTCGCCAGGCTTGAAGCCGCGCTGGACCAGGGCGCTGGCGATTCGCCGGGCGTGGTCGGCCACCGTGCCGGCCGTGACGTGGCGGTCGGTGGCGGCATCGATCAGAGCCACCCGTTCCGGAACCGCATCGAGTGTGGCGAGCAGGAGCGCCGGGATCGATTGCTTCTGGTAGTCGAGCGGCGGACAGGGGCTCTTGAAGATCATGGATCGTGATCCTTCCTCAGGTCTCGACGTAATCGAGGTCTTTGCCGTAGGTCTCGTCCAGGCCGGCCAATGACAGGTAGGCGATCGCCAAGGCGGCCGACCCGACGGCCACGGCGCTGCCGGGAACGCCCAGGCTCGATTTGAGCCCCTGGAACGCGAGGGTGAGCGGCACGACGGCGCCGCGAACGAAATTGGGTGCGGTCGACGCGACGGTGGCGCGGAGATTGGTGCCGAACTGTTCCGAGGCGACGGTGACGAACACCGCCCAATAGCCCCCCAACATGCCGAGCAGGAAGCAGGAGAGGTAGAACATGGGGAGCGAGGTCGGCCCCATGATGAAGTAGTTGGCGATTCCGGCGGCGCAGAGCGTCAGGAAGAGCGCGAGGGCCTTCTTGCGGCTCTTCATGAGCTGTGACAGTACGCCGCTGATCACGTCGCCGACCGCGGCGCCGATGTAGGCAAACATCACGGCCCGTCCGGGGCTTGGCGGGGTCGCCAGGCCGATCGCCTTCCCGATTTCGGGTGAGAACGTGATCAGGATCCCCATCGTGAACCAGGTTGGGATTCCGATCAGCACGACGGAGAGATAGCGGATGGCCCGTTTTCCGCTGGAGAAGAGCAGGAAGAAATTCCCCTTGCTTACTTTCTGATGCTTGATCGCCTGGAACATCGACGATTCGCGGACGCCGACCCGGAGGGCCAGGAGCGAGAGGCCGAGTCCGCCGCCAATGAAGAAAGCGACCCGCCAGGGAAAGAGGTCTCCCACCAGTCCGGCCATGACGGCGCCCAGCAATCCCAGGCTCGCGACAATGGTCGTGCCGTAGCCTCGGCCCTCTCGCGACATGATCTCGGCCACGAGGGTGATCCCGGCGCCGAGTTCGCCAGCCAGGCCGATGCCGGTGAGGAAACGAAGCCAGGCGTACTGGTCGACCGTCTGCACCATCCCGTTGGCGATATTGCCGATCGAGTAGAGGAGGATCGAGCCGAACAGCACGGCCCGCCGGCCCAGGTTATCGGCCAGGACCCCCCAGAAGATCCCGCCGATCAGGAGGCCGGTCATCTGCATGTTGATCAGATGGACGCCGGTGGAGAGGATGTCGGCCTGGGGGACGCCGAGGTCGGTCAGGCTCTTGACCCGGAGGATGCTGAACAGCAGCAGGTCGTAGACGTCGACGAAATAGCCTAACGCAGCGACGAGGATCGCCAGGGTGACGTTGCGGCGGTCGGAAGCGGTCAATGAGCGCTCGAATGCGGGGAGTCGTGGTGGCCGTTATTCGTCGGGCGGGCCGCCGGCGGCGGCGATCTGATTCGGTTTGATCTTCGTGGTGTCGAACTTCCTGGCGTTGGCGGTCATCTGTTCGATGATCTCGTCCGGATCGGCCTTGGCGCCGCGCATGAACCGGATCGGGTTGATCCGAGCGACGACGAACGCCTTGAGATAGGGACTTTCCATGCCCCCGGCCTTGAGGGCGGCGACGACCTCGGAGACCAGGCGGTCGAGTTCGAGGAGTCCGTCGGCGCGGTCCCGGCGTTCGGCGAGCGCGCGGGAGAGTCTGGCGGCGGAAAACTTCTCGGTACGCTTGAGGACGGGGTGGTACTGGCCGCCGGAGAAGCGGCCGTTCTTCTGGTAGCAGGCGCCCAGGGTGATGAGCGCCGGCTCTTCGAACTCGGTCTCGAATTCGCGTTCCGGCCGGTCGTCGAGTTCGGCCAACGCCTCGGCCAGCCGGATTACTTCGAGAGAGCGTTCCCGGACGTTGTGGGCCTTTTCGGTGTTGAGGACCAGGATCCGGTGGGCAATCCGCTCCTCAGGGATCACCAGGGCCACGATGGCGGAGGCGCCGAGGGCCCGCATGGCGGCCAGGCGGTGATTGCCGTTGGGGGTCCAGTATTGTCCGTCGCCGGTCCGGACGGCCACGATGGGGTCGACGAAGCGGTCGAGCCGGCGGATGGCGTCGGCCAGGCGGGCCACGTGGGTTTCGGAGAGGTCGCGCTGGTAGGGTGTCGGCGAGACCTTCTCCAGGGGGAGGCTCGCGATCACCTGCCAGTGTCCGCCGAGGGGGTCGCGGAAGCTCCCGATGACGGCGCCGCCGTCGGCCTCGATCGACTCCGCCAGGGTGCGGACGGCGGCCGGGGGGCTGCCGGCGCCGACCTGGCGGGCGGAGAGGCCCCGGGGCTCGACCGGTTTAGCGGCCTTCTTCTTCCGGAGTTTGGCGGGCGGCATGCCGTACTATATCGCGGGAAGGGCGGAGCGCCTAGGACCCGTTGCCACCGTCGGGGTCGTTCGGTTCGCGATCGTGCTCTTTTGATCCCCGGCCGAACGTCCAGCTGGCGCTGAGCAGCAGCCCGCGGATGGCGCGCCGCCGGTCCGACACCTGGTAGAACTGGGGATCGATCGTGGTGGAGGTCTCGCGCGAGGTGTTGAACGGGTCGACCAAACGCAGGGTCAGACCGAGCCGGTCGTTCATGAGTTTCTGCCGGGCGGCCAGGCTGAGCCGGGTCCGGCTGGCGATGCGGCCCTGCTCGACCGTCAGGGGTGACTGATAGAACAGCAGGGTCTGCAGATCGAGGGCACTCGAGACGTGGAACGACACGTTGGTCCGGGCGGTCCAGCCGTAGGTTCGGGCCGAGAGTCCCGGCGCCAGGTTGGCCGCGTTGCTGATCTGCCGGAAGGCGCTCGCGCCGGCGAACCCGCTCAGGCGCCCGCTCAGCGAGACGGTGGCGTCGGCGCCGTAGGCGTCGGTGGTGGCGACGTTGGCAAACGTCCGGGTCGTGACGCCCGTGCTGTCGATGGTCCTGAGGGTTCGGACGGCGTTCAGGGTGTGGCGGTAGAACGGGGTGACCTGGACCGTCAGGCGCTCCGCCGTCCGCTTGAACCCCAACTCGAGCGCGCGGATGTACTCGGGCTTGAGGTACGGGTTCCCGCGCGAGAGGTTCAGCGGGTCGAGGTAGTGCGGCGTCGGGTCGAGCACGTCGGCATCGTCAGGGCGGCGGATCCGGGTCGAGTAACTCAGCTTGATCTGGTGCGCGTCGTCGAAGTCGTAGGCGACCAGGGCGCTCGGAAATAGACTGTTGTACGGGTTGTCATAGGTGGCACCGCTCGCCTTCAGATGAAACTGCGTCGTGGCCAGCTCGGCGCGGAGGCCGGCTTGCAGGAGCCACTTGCCGGGCTTCGCGCCGAGCATGGCGTAAGCGGCGTGGACCTGCTGGTGGTAGGTGAAGTCGTTGATCCGGGCCGAGTCGGGCAGGTACCGCGCCCGGGCCGAGTCGAAGACCTCGGTCTCCAGCGTGGTGTGGATATTCCGCAGCGATCCCTTGTAGCCCGTCTCCAGCCGCAAGTGGCTCGTCAGAGGGCGGACATAGTCCACCTTGAGCGAGTTGTCACCGGGGTGTTCCCATCCGGTCTGAGTCTCCCGAGCCGGCGCGCCCACCGGCGCTCCGTCGAGGGCCAGGGTGCGGGCGGCGATGCTGTACGGCCCGCCTTCTTCCGCCCGGACGAGGCGGAGTTCGCCCGACAGCTTGTGGGCCTTGGCGGTGAAGGCGTGCTTGTAGCCGAGGGTCGACTCGAAGTTGAACTCGTGGTTGATCCCCTGGCTCTGGCGGTCGCTCAGGTTCGAGAGATCGCGGGCGGCGTCGAGGTAGCGGTACTGGATGTTGTAGAACTCGGCCTCGTTGCGGGTGCTGTACATCAGGTCGGCGGAGAGTTCGTCGTGGGTGCCGAGGCGATAGCCGCCGGTGCCGGTGAAGGTGTGCGCCACCGGGATCTGGGAGCGGAATCCGGACTCTTCCAGATAGGTCACCGGGTCGAGGTAGCGATTCTCGCGGGAGATCGCGTCGGTCCGCGGGCGGTTGTCCCGGAGGAAGCCATAGCTCCCGTACAGGGACAGCGGACCGCGCTGGTAGCCGAGGGTGCCGCCGATGTCCGCGTGGCCGGTGGTTCCGCCGCCGATCGTGAGTCCGCCGCTGGTCCCCGCGTCCGCCGTGCGCTTGAGGACGATATTGATGATGCCGGCCACGCCGTCCGGATCTTCGCGGGCCGACGGGTTGGGGACCACTTCCACCTTGTCGACCATGTTGGCGGGGAGCTGGGCCAGGAAATTGCCGAGCTGGGCCGGCTTCATCGGGCTGGGCCGGCCGTTGATCTGCACGACGACGCCGGAATTGCCGCGCAGGCTCACGACGTTGTCGATGTCCACGTCCACGGACGGCACGTTGCGCAGCACGTCGAGGACGTTGCCGCCGCGGGTGGTCGGCATGTCGCGGACGACGTAGGTGGTGCGATCCGGGGCGAGGAGCACGTCGGGCTTCTGCCCCGTGACCACGAGCGACTGCAATTCGAGGGGCGCGGCTGTGAGTGTCACGGTGCCGACGTCCACCTGCGGTGCCGAGGCCTTGATGTCGACCGGCGGAAGGTCCCGCGGGGTATAGCCGATCGTGAAGATGCGGACCCGATAGCGTCCCGGCTTGAGGGGCCCGACGCGGAAGCCGCCGTCGGCGCCGGTTGAGGCGCGGCCTACGGACGCCGGAGCCGCGAGGGTAGTGACGTTCACGCTGGCGGACGCGATGGGCGCCTTGGTGGCGGCGTCCACCACGCGGCCACGGATGTCGCCGCCGCCGGTCGCGGGGGGCCTCGGGCTGGCGGGAACCGCCTGCGCCGCCGCGGGCGGGACCGCGAGGAGTGTCATCAATGCGAGCGTAGCAGTACGGGCCTGCCCTGTCACGAGAGCTTCCAGTCCTGGCATCGGTGGGGAGTGGAGTCCGCTGCAGCCGGCAATCTACCGCCAGTGCTCGAGTTCGAGGACTCGGATGGCGAGCCCGTCGAGGATTGCGGGACGGAACGTCTTGGCCTTGGTGTGGCGCTTGATCTCCTCGTCCATTTCGGCCAGTCCGGTGCTGGAGTCGAGCTCCACGCTCTCGACCGAGCCGTCGGCGGCGATGATCAACCGGAGGTTAGGCGCCCGGAGCCGGCCGGGAGTCGGCTGGGTGCTCGTGATCGTGATCGGTGCCAGCCGTTCCCGCGGCGCGGCGGTGGAGACCGGCGGGCAGTACGTCGCGGCCTCGACCTCGAGCCCCAGGGGCTGGCCCAACGTGATCAGGAGCCGGGTGCCGGGGAGGCGGCCGTCCGATTGATCCTTGAGGTTGGCGGCCACGAGGCCGAGCAGTCTGGCGGTAGCGGCCGAGTCGAGAGAAGTGTCGAGCGCGCGGACCGTAAGCGGGGTGCCGTCGGGCTGGTAGATCACGGACACCAACGCCTGTCCGATGGCGCTGTCGGGGAAGGCGGCGCGAAGGTCCCGGTCGAGCGTCTTGCGGTTCACGACTGACTGCAGCGAGGGCGGGGCGAGGTGCTGGCAGACCCGGTTCTTGACCTCGAGTTGCTGGGCGGTTGCCAAAGCCGGGCTCGCGGCGGCCATGCCGATCCAGAACCATTCGAGCCGACTCACTCACCCCTCGGGCTACGGCGGAAAATTCCGAGGTGAGGGATGTCGGTGGTCGAATCCGGGAGGGCGAAAATGAACAGTCCTCGGGCCGGAAAGCCGAGCGGGGCGCCGAAACCGTTCAGCGTGCCGAGGTACCGTCCGGTGGCGTCGAAGACATCGGTCCGGCCCGGCTCATCGGGGAACGTGTTACGCTCAGCCCAGAGGCGCCCGTCCGGGTCGATGGCCAGGCGACGGATTGGCTGCACCGCGCTCGCGACTCCGCGTTTCGCGACCAACTCGTCGGGCCGAACCACGCAGTCCCGGGTTCCGATGATTTTGCCGTCCGGAAAGAAGCGATTCACGGCCGCCTGGTTGCCGGTGACTGCGGCGACCGAACGCCTGACGCTCACCTCGAGTCGACTTCGCAGAAACCGATCAATGCGGTACTCGGTGGTGTGACTCTCGGCTGTGGTGGCGCCGCGGCTGGTCCAGCGGAGTTCTGGGGCCAGCATGGGAGTGAGGCCGTCAATGGCTGACTGGCAGAAGTGGAGGGTCGGGAGCCGCTGGGGGGCCTGGCGAACCAGCGTTGCGGTGTCCGTTGCGGTTCGATACTGGAGCCGTTCAACCGTCGTCGGGGTTCGGAGGTCGACGGTGTGGACCACCACGGTGTCGCCCGTTGACCTTCCGCCGCCAAACAGATCGAAGCCTGCCATGGAGAGCTGGGGCAGCACGGTCCCGTCCCAGCGAACCCGGACCATCGCGGTTTTTGCAAAGTCGAGGATGCTCAAGACGCCGTCGCCGCTGGCGGCGATCGAGACCGCCCGCCCAATTTCACCTGGGCCCTGGCCGGATCGAGTGAGGTGGCGGATCACGCGGCCGGTCGTGTCCAGCACCTGGACCCGTTGGCCGAACCACGAGTCGAGGACGAACACGTGGCCCAGCGTGTCCGACGTGACGGTGTTATCGGTGAGCTGGGTGAAGTCCGCGCCGCTGTCGGTCGCCGCAATGATTGCAACACGGGCGAATCGCCAGTTCAGGGGGCGGTCGGTACCCCGGTTGTCCACGATGGCGACGCCGCTGCTGTCCCTCACCATGGCGACTTCGGCCGGTCCATCCTGGTGCGTTCGGCATCCGATGGCGAGCAGCAGGGCCAGACGGTAGGCCGGTCGCAATCGGTCAGATCCTGGCGTAGTTGTGAACGGTACGCGCGCTCTCCACGTCCCCGGTGTGTTTCGTCACCTTCGGTTCGATCAGCATCATGTGGACTTCTTCGCGCGCCACCGGCCGGTGCTCGACGCCCCTGGGGATCACAACCATCTCACCGGGGCCCAGTGTCACCTCTCCGTCCCGAAGTTCGATGGTGAGCCGGCCTTTGATGACGATGAACAATTCATCCTCGCCGGCGTGCTGGTGCCAGACAAACTCACACTGCACCTTGGCGAGCAGGACGTGGCTGTCGTTCAGGTCGGCCACGATCCGGGGACTCCAGTAATCCGAGAAACAGCCAAACTTGTCGGTCAGATTGACCTTGGTGACCATGCGAATCTTCCCGGGGAAGGTTGTGCTTCAAGGTAACGACGCCGGCGTCCGACCTGGCAGCGATGGGCCGGTCTCGGTACTCTCCTACTATGAGACTCGAACGCGCCGGGACGGATCAGCGAGGGGTTTCTCTCGGCCCGGCCGCCGAGGCAGACGCCCCGGTTCTGGCGAATCTGCTGGAACTCTACATCCACGACCTGAGCGCCGCGTTTCCCGACATCACGCTGGGTCCCGATGGACGGTTCGGGTACCGGCATCTTCCGCTCTACTGGTCGGAACCCGGGCGACGGTTCCCGTTTCTGATCCGGGCCGGAGCCCAGGTGGCGGGGTTTGCCCTGGTGACGCGAGGCGTGCTGGCGCCGGAGCAGCCGGACGAGTTTGATGTCGCGGAGTTCTTCGTGATGCGGCGCCACCGGCGTTCGGGCGTGGGGCGGGACGTTGCGATGCTGCTGTGGCAGCAACTTCCGGGGCGCTGGACGGTGAGGGTGTCCGAGGGCAATGCCGGTGCGCTCCCGTTCTGGGCCGCGGTCACGGCCGAGTTTACCGGTGGGACCGCCCTCGAAACCATACGACCGGGCACGCCGCATCCGTGGCGGGTATTCACGTTCGCGAGTCGGGCGTGAGAAAGGCGCAGGCGTTCGATGCGGCGACGTGATCTGATCGCGGCCGGCCTGGCCGGGCTCGGCTGGTCGAAGCCGAGGCCCCGGAACGCCGCTCTCCGAAAACGCCTCGCGGCCATCGAGCGGCAGGCCGGCGGCCGGCTGGGCGTGGCGATGCATGACATGGTGACCGGGCGGGACCTCGTCTACCGGGCCGAGGAACGGTTCCCGATGGCCAGCACGTTCAAGTGGCTGCTCGCGGCGCAGGTGCTCTCGCGGGTGGACGGAGGGAAGGAGCAGCTCTCGCGGGTCGTGCCGTACAGCCAGGGGGATCTACTCGAGTACGCACCGGTAACCAGGGAGCACGTGAAGGACGGCGGCATGACCGTCCTGGCTCTGGCCGAGGCGGCGGTCGAGTACAGCGACAACACCGCGGCAAATCTTCTGCTTGCAACCGTCGGCGGTCCGGCCGGTCTGACGGCGTTCTGCCGTTCGATCGGTGACCGGGTGACCCGCCTCGACCGGAACGAGCCGGAGCTCAACACGGCCGAGGCGCGGGACGCGCGCGACACGACCTCGCCAGCGGCCATGGTGGGCAACCTCCGGAATCTGCTGTTCGGGAAGACACTGGTGGTGGGTTCGCGGGAGATTCTGATCGGCTGGCTCGTGGCCAACACCACCGGTGGCGCCAAGATCCGGGCGGGGTTGCCGACAGGGTGGCGGGTGGGGGACAAGACCGGGATGGGCGGGCACGGGTCGACCAATGACGTGGCGATCGTGTGGCCGCCGGGGCGGGGACCGGTCCTGGTGGCGGTGTATCTCACCGGATCGGAGGCGGAGGCGGGCGTTCGGAACAAGACGCTCGCGAGCGTCGGTCGGCTGGTGGCGGAGTGGGCAGGCGCCTGAGCGGCTCGCAGGCCGTAGCCGTCCCCTCCGACGCAGCCTTGCCTTGGCAGGGAGGTTTTGTCCCAGTACTCTCAGTCATGAGACTCGAACTCACGCACGGCGTCGCGGTGGTTACCGGGGCGGCCTCCGGCATCGGCCGGGCCACGGCGCTGACCCTGGCATCCCGGGGCTGTCACCTGGCGCTGGCCGACCGCGATGAACCAGGCCTCGAGCAGACGGTGGACTCGGCCCGGTCTTTCGGGGTCCGGGTGTCAAGCCATCTGTTCGACGTGGCCGACGCCGCGGCTGTCTCCGGATTTCCGGAGAGCGTCCTCGCCAGCCATGATCGCGTCACCATCCTGGTCAACAATGCCGGCGTCGCCCTCATCGGCCGGTTCGAGGAACTGAACCTGGCCGAGTATCGCTGGCTGATCGAGATCAATTTTCTGGCCGTGGTCGGGCTGACCAAGGCGTTCCTTCCGGTGCTCCAGCGGGCGCCGGCCGCCCAGATCGCCAACGTATCATTCTCAAGCGGGCCGACCTGGTCGCTGGGGATCTAGCCGAGGTACCGGATCCCGTGACGCCCTGCGCGACTGGGACTCGAACCGGCCCGGCGTGTGACGGGTCGCTCCTCTACGGGGTCTCCGGGTTGGCGGTGCACCG